>NZ_CP142362.1:3199580-3515788 GCF_035918395.1 Mycolicibacterium sp. ND9-15 | reverse complement strand
CCTGGTGCCCCAGAATCCGGCCGGCACCGTGGGCTTCGCCGACTACCTGGCCACCGAGTAATAGTTTGACTGTCTATCGGCTTCGCCGACATCGATGAGAGCACAGTTTGGCCAACGCTGTTGCGTGTGCCAGCGTTCGTCGTAGGCTCGTACTCGATGAGTAACCCGGCGCCGCGTAACGGTTCGATGCGTGCTGCTGACACCGATCGGATTCAGGTGGCGCAGCTGCTCACCGACGCCGCCGCCCATGGCCAACTTCAACTCAACGAGTATGAGGCCCGGCTGACGCGAGCATACGCCGCACAAACCTACGAGGAGCTCGACCGGCTCTCGGCCGATCTGCCCGGCGCGATCACCCGGGGACGCAGCGGTGGCCCGTGCCGACCCGCACCGTCGACGATGCTGTTGGCGATCATGAGCGGCTTCGAACGCCGCGGCCGGTGGAATGTACCCCGGCGGCTGACCACGATCGCCTTCTTCGGCGGCGGTGTCATCGATTTGCGGTACGCCGACTTCACGTCACCAGAAGTCGAGATTCACGCGTACTCGGTCTTCGGCGGCCAGACCATTCTGGTGCCACCGGAGGTCAACGTCGACCTGCGCGGCGTCGGCGTGATGGGCGCATTCGAGCACTCCGTCGACGGTGAGGGTTCGCCCGGCGCGCCGTGTGTGTGCATCCGTGGCTTCGCGCTGTGGGGAAGCGTCGGCGTCAAGCGCAAGAAGCGCAAGGCCGCCTAACGGCACGCAGGCCGAGCCTGTCTAACGTCTCCGCCGCGAGCGCAGGTAGTCGCCGACCACCGCGGCTCCCAACCCGTCGAGATCTGGTACCACCACCCGTCCTTCGACCCGGCGCGCCACCTGGTCGATGAACCGCGCCAACCCCGGATCGTTGCCCAACCGGAAGATCGTCACCTGCGCCCCGAGCGCGGCGACCTCGTCGAAGCCCTTGACCGTGTGGGCGATGGTCCGCGGATGAGGCGGGTAGTCAAAGAACACGGCAGAGCGGCGATCGTCTCCTGGCTGGCTCTCCAGGTGCGCCGTCGGTTCGCCGTCGGTGACGACGAGGACCACCGGCTGGGCAGTGGGGTGACGGCGCAGATGCCGCCCAGCCAACGCCAGCGCGTGGTGCAGGTTGGTGCCCTGCTCGTAGACGCCCTCCAGCCCGGTGAGTTCGGCCGGCGTCACGGTGCGGGCGTAGCGGCCGAACGCGATGATCTGCAACGCATCAGACCGGAACCGGGTGCCGATGAGGTGGCTGAGCGCCAGCGCCGTACGCTTCATCGGCAACCACCGGTTCTCCATCACCATCGAGAACGAGGTGTCGACCAGCAAGGCCACGGCCGCCTGGGTGCGCGTCTCGGTCTCGGAGATTTCGACGTCGTCGACCGTGATGCGAATCGGGCGTTCGGCCGCCCCGGTTCCGGCCTGTCGCAGCACCGCGTTGGTGAGCGTGCGGGTGACGTTCCACGGCTCGGTGTCACCGAACGCCCAGGGCCGCGTCGCTCCCGTCAGTTCACCTGCCGCGCCGGCACGACGGGTGTCGCGCTCACCGTGCCTGCCCGAGAGTTGTTGTGCCACATCGCGTAACGCAGTCTGGCCCAACTGGCGCATCGCCTTGGGCGACAGCCGCCACTGTCCGTCCGAACCACGGTCCAGGAAGCCCTGATCCATCAGTGCCCGTTCCAGTTCGGTGAGTGTGCGCGCGTCAACGGCCGCCTCGTCGCCGAGTTGACGGGCCAGCATTTCGAGGTCGACGTCCTCCATCGTGGCGCCTGCATAGCTTTGCGAAAGGGCTTCGGCCAACTGCTCGAGTTCGGCGATGTCGGCCATCGCTTGCGCGCCCTCGCCCATGCCCAGCGGGTTGTCGCCGGAGAACTTCGACGACCCGGTCCAGTCCTCCCCCGGCCGCGCCGCCTGCAGATGAGCGTCCAGCCGGTTCAGCGCGTTCATCAACGACGGCGACCCAAACGCCTGCTGCGCCAGCGCATCCAGTTCGGCCCGCTGGTCGGCGCTCAGGCTGTTGCGGAACCGCTGGGCGGCGGCCGCTCGCTGGGCCAGCGAGTCCAGCAACTCGTCGACGTTGCGCGGGTTCTCCGGGAAGAACTCGCCGTGCTTGTTCATGAAGTCCTGAAAGTCCTGCGGCGTGTCCTTGCCCTGGGCGTGCTTGTCCAGCAGCTCGTTGAGATCGTCGAGCATCTCGTTGACACGCTGCCGGTCCTCGTCGGTGGCGTTCTGCAGCGCCTCCTTCATGCCCGCGAACCGCTGATCGAGCATTTCGCGGCCGAGCAGGTCCTTGATCTGGTCGTACTTTTCGCGCGCCTGCGGGCTGCGCCAGTCGTAGTCGGACAGCTCCTGCACGGCTTTGGCCGGCGACGGCGGCAGCGACTCGATGCGCATCTCGTTGAATCTGGCGTCGTCGTCGAGCGCACGGGCCAGCTCCTTGCGCTCGGCCAGTACCGCCTCGTCGAGGAGCTTCTTGATCTCGGCCAGCGTGCCGTCGAGGTTGTTGCGCTGCAGGAGCTCTCGGCGACGACGGTTGGCTTCGGCGGCGAGCTTGTCGGCGCCGCGCATGTTCTTGGTGCCGCGCCGCAACATTTCGGACAGTGCGCGCCTCGGCGAGCTGCCCTCCATCACGTCCTGACCGATCTGCTCGAGCGCCTCGCGCAGGTCGATCGGCGGTGCCAGCGGGTCGGGCCCGCCGGTGTATCGCGAGTACCGCGACGTGTGCTTACTCATGGTCAGCCATATGTGGTTTCGCCTTCGCCCGACACCTTGTCGATCCGCTTGGCCAGATACAGCGCTTCGAGCGCCAGCTCCACGGCGGCGGCACGCTGCCCGTCGCTTTTCGCGTCGAGACGCTTCTGAATCTCGGCGATCGCGGGCACTTCGGGAACCGCGTCCAGCACGTCGCGCGCCGCCACCCGCTCACCCGTGGTGACCGCGGAGCCGTTCTCGATCGCGACCACCAGCGGGCCGACGTCGATACCGCCGAGCAGTCGCTGCGCGGTGTCGGCGGTGGCCCGCCGCAGGAGGTGTTCGAGCACCGCCTGCTCGCGGCCCTCTTCGCCGGACTCGAACTCGAGCTTGCCGCGCAGCACTTCCACGATGGAGGCCAAGTCGATTACCCGGGCCACCGACTCGTGCTCGCCCAGAACCGCCGATCGGTGACGCGCGGCCGCGGCGACCGTTTCGGCGGCCGCGATCGCGAACCGCGCCGACACCCCGGAACGCTGGTCGATCGAGCGGGACTCACGCAGATAGCGGGCGAAGCGGGCGAGCACCTGCACCAGGTACTCGGGCACCTCGGCGGCCAGGTGCGCCTCCTGCATGATGACGCCGACTTCCGCTTTGAGCTCCAGCGGGTAGTGCGTGCGGATCTCGGCGCCGAAGCGGTCCTTGAGCGGGGTGATGATCCGGCCGCGATTCGTGTAGTCCTCGGGGTTGGCACTGGCGACGACGAGAACGTCGAGCGGCAACCGCAGCGTGTAGCCGCGCACCTGGATGTCGCGCTCCTCCATCACGTTGAGCATGGACACCTGGATGCGCTCGGCGAGGTCGGGCAGCTCGTTGATCGCGACGATGCCGCGATGCGCCCGCGGGATGAGGCCGTAGGCGATGGTCTCCGGGTCGCCGAGGCTGCGGCCCTCGGCCACCTTGATCGGGTCGATGTCGCCGACCAGGTCGGCGACGCTGGTGTCCGGGGTGGCCAGCTTCTCGGTGTAGCGCTCGCTGCGGTGCCGCCAGGCGACGGGCAGGTCGTCGCCCGAGTCGGCCGCCCGTCGAATCGACTCGGGAGTGATCGGGCTGAACGGGTGCTCGCCCAGCTCGGAGCCGGCGATCACTGGCGTCCACTCGTCCAGCAGGCCGCTCAGCGCACGAAGCAGCCGAGTCTTGCCCTGACCGCGTTCGCCGAGCAGCACGATGTCGTGGCCGGCGATCAACGCGCGCTCCAGCTGCGGAATGACGGTGTCGTCGAAGCCGAAGATGCCCAGCCACGGGTTGCGGCCCTCGGATAGCGCGGCCAGCAAGTTCTCCCGGATTTCCTGCTTGACGCCGCGCTCGCGGTGGCCGGACGCCCTCAGCTCGCCGACCGTGCGGGGTAGTTCCTGGGGTTGAGTCACCCCTCCACGCTAACCTTCTGCGCGACCGACCGCGTCTGCACGCGACACGCCGCCGCAAAGTTGGCATTTTGCGGTCACTCGCGCGGCAATGTCAGTGCGCGAAGTGACGCGCCCCGGTGAGGTAGAGCGAGATTCCCGCGCTGGCAGCCGCTTCGGTGACCTGGTCGTCGCGGACGGAACCGCCCGGGTGGACGATCGCTTTGACGCCGCCCTCCGTCAGCACTTCCAACCCGTCGGGGAACGGGAAGAACGCGTCGGAGGCGGCGACCGCGCCCCGCACCCGGTCCCCGGCCCGCTGCACCGCGAGGCGGGCGGCGTCGACACGGTTCACCTGGCCCATACCGACACCGACGGTGGCGCCGTCCGCCGCGACGACGATCGCGTTCGATTTCACCGCCCGGCACACCCGCCACGCGAACTTCAGGTCCGCCAAGGTGGCCGGGCCGGCGGGCTCGCCGGTGGCCAGTGTCCAGTTGACGGGGTCGTCGCCGGCAGCGGTGAACTCGTCGCGCTGTTGTACCAGCAGCCCGCCGCTGACCTGGCGGAACTCGGTGCCCCCAGGTTGTGGTTCGGAGGCCACCAGGACCCGGATGTTCTTCTTGCGGGCGAGCACCTCCACCGCACCCGGCTCGTAGGCCGGGGCGATGATGACTTCCGTGAAGATGTCGGCGACGGTCTCGGCCATCTCGACGGTCACCGTGGTGTTCGCCGCGATCACGCCGCCGAACGCCGAGAGCGGATCACATTCGTGGGCCTTGCGGTGCGCGTCGGCCACCGACACCGACGACACCGCGATGCCACACGGGTTGGCGTGCTTGATGATCGCCACACACGTCTCGGAATGGTCGAACGCGGCCCGCCATGCGGCGTCGGCGTCGGTGTAGTTGTTGTAGGACATCTCCTTGCCGTGTAGTTGCTCCGCCTGCGCCAAGCCCGGCCACGCGGCGTCGTTGCGGTAGAGCGCGGCTTGCTGGTGCGGGTTCTCGCCGTAGCGCAGCACGGCACTGCGCCGCCAGGTGGCACCGACCCAGTTGGGCAGCGGGCTTCCGGGCTCCGGTGCCAGCACCGAACCCATCCACGACGCGACCGCCACGTCGTATTCGGCCGTATGACGAAATGCCAACGACGCCAGCTTCTTCCGCTCGTCGAGCGTGAAACCGCCCGCGTGCACCGCGGCGAGCACGCCGTCATAGCCCAGTGGGTCGACGACCACCGCGACGCTGGGGTGGTTCTTTGCGGCGGCCCGAACCATCGAGGGGCCGCCGATGTCGATCTGCTCGACACATTCGTCGATGCCGGCGCCGGAGTCGACGGTCTCGCTGAACGGATACAGGTTGACCACGACCAGCTCGAACGCCTCGACACCGAGTTCGGCCAGCGCCGAAACATGGTCGGGTTTACGCTGATCGGCGAGCAGGCCGGCGTGCACACGCGGGTGCAGCGTCTTGACCCGCCCGTCAAGCACCTCGGGAAAGCCGGTGACCTCTTCCACCGGGGTTACCGGGACCCCCTCGGCGGCAATGCTTTTCGCGGTGGAGCCGGTCGACACGATGCTGACCCCGGCATCGTGCAGCCCGCGCGCCAACTCGGCCAGGCCGGTCTTGTCGTAGACGCTGATCAACGCCCGCCGAATCGGCCGCTTGCCCTCGGTCATCCCAGTGTCGCCTTTCGTCCGGTCCAGGTCACGCCGCGGACAGCCACGGCGGCCAGTACTTGCACCAGTAGTCGTCGTTCGACGACCTTGATCCGCTCGTGCAGCGTCGCCTCGTCGTCGTCGTCGAGGACCGGGACGGCCTCCTGGGCCAGCACCGGTCCGGTGTCGGTTCCGGCGTCCACCAGATGCACGCTGCAGCCGGTCACCTTCACTCCGTAGGTGAGCGCATCGGGTACCGCGTGTGCGCCGGGGAATGCGGGCAGCAGCGCCGGGTGCGTGTTGATGATCCGTCCCGTGAACCGCGAAAGAAACTGTGGCCCAAGGATCTTCATGAATCCGGCGGACACGATCAGATCGGGCTCGTAAGCAGCGGTGGCTTCGGTGATCGCGACGTCCCACGCCTCCCGGTCCGGGTAGTCGCGAAGCCGCACGGTATAGGTGGGAACCGAGGCGGCCGCGGCGATGTCGAGGGCCGCGCAGTCGCGGTCCGCACCGACGGCGACGATCGACGCGGGGTACTCGCCCCCGGTGGCGTCGAGTAGCGAGCGCAGCAGCGAACCGGTCCCCGATGCCAGCACCACGACCCGTGCGGGGACCTTCGGTGGCACACGGAGGGGCTGCTGCACGCCTGGCAGCCTAATGGCTACCGGGTGCGCCGTCGTCGTCCGCCATGAAGTGGTCCTCGGGGTCCTCGACGACGTCGTTTTTGCTGTCGTTCGGGACGTCCCGGGTAGCTTCGACGTCGGCTTCGGTGTCTTCCAGTTCCGCACGCTCGGGTTCGGGCTCCCCGCCAGCAGGCTCGGGCTGGGGCTCGGGGTCGGCGGACTCGGGCTCGGGTTCCGGTTGGGAGCCCACGTCCGGCTCGGCTTCCGCCTCGACAACCGGCTCCGGCGCCCGCGGCCTGCGGGCGATGCCGCCCGTCATCGACACGGTCAGCGCGCCGATCCCGGCGAACCAGAAGAAGACCGCGGGTCCGAACGTCGCCTGGTCCACGCCGACGTCCCCGAAGTTGCCGAGCCGCCCACCACCGGCGTAGCCGAGCAGCACCATGGTCAGCGCGGCCAGGCCGGAGGCAACGGCCAACTTGGCCAACGCGGGCCCGAGCGCAAGCGGCCGTCGCGCGCACTGCTGCCCGACCGCCACCGCGGATGCCGCCGCGACGATCAGCAGCGCCACCCATACCGGGCCCAGCGGCGGCGTCGGCACCGCGGCCAGCAGGGGAAGCGCCGGGATGTCGCCGCCGAACACCGTGAACGAACTGAAGGTGGCGAGCCCGACGTGCGCGCTGGATCCGACCGCCACCGCTGCCGTCCCGACCATCACATTGGGTATGTAGAGCACCGACAGCACGGTCAGGCTGAACTGGCCGAACATCGAGTCGGTGATCGAGTAGAGGTCGTGCATCGTCGACCAGTGCACAAGCAGCGAACCGGCCATCACGACACCCGAGAGGCCGACCAGCGCAAGCACACCCGCGGCGGCGGCTCGGAACGCGTCCGGCAGCCAGGCGGGCAGTGACACCCCGGCCATCACTCGCCTGCCGACTCGCGACCCGACGCCCACCACCGCACCGATCGCGTGTACGGCCAGCACGCCGCCGAATGCGCGCAGCGCGTGCGGGGTCTGCAGTTCGGTGAGCACCGACGCGGCGTCGTGGATGACGGCCAGCGCGATCGCGGCGAGCAACAGCGGTCCGCCCAGCGCAGAGGCCACGACCCAGCGCGTCACGAACCACGAGCCGTGCGGGTTGGTGGCCGCGGCTGTCGTGCGCGCGGTGCCCCACACCATCACGAGCACCGGCAAGAGCGGCAGCACCCCGACCTCGGCTCCGCCGATCGACACCGGTACCAGGTGCACGCCGAGCCACATGCTGGCGATCGCGCCGAGCGCGCCGGTCATGTCGCTGTTGGCGATGAGCAGCTGCAGCAGCACGATCGCCGCGATGACGACGAGCGCCACCAACGACGGCCCGAACGCGACCCGAAGCAGCTCACGCGCCTGGCGTGCGCCGACTGCCCGTTGATCCACTGGTTGGGCCGCTCCTCAGTCAGGCTGCCGCGCGACGGTGACGCACGCGCGGCTCAGACTACTGGCTCAACTCAGGACGGCGGCGGGGTCGACTGCGATGAGGGCGACGGCTGTGACGGATCCTGGGTCGACGTCGGCGAAGAGGATGACGGTGGCTGGCCGTACGCGGGAAATCCGGTCGGCGGCGTCGGCGGGCCCTGCTGGCCGTGCTGCTGGCCTTGTTGCGGGGCCCCTGGGAAGCCACCCGTCGACGGGCCGCCCGGATAACCGCCCGGGTACGTCGACGGATATCCCGGCCGCTGCTGATGTTGCGGTCCGCCGTGAAGTGACTGGCCATGGGACTGGCCATGGGACTGGCCATGGGACTGGCCATGGGACTGGCCGTGGGACTGGCCGTAGTAGTGGCCCGGAGCGCCGTACTGCTGCCCGTAGGACTGGTCGTACTTCGGCCGCGGTACCGGCGGGGTGATGACGCCGGACTCGAACAGCAGCACCGCGACGGCGACGACCGCCTGCAACAGCGAGAACGCGATGATCAGGTACAGCCCCCAGTCGATCGCGGCGCCGCTGGGCCGGTTGATCACCTCGGCGATGACGAGGAGGAACGCGGCGACTGCCAGCACGGTGTAGGCCGGCGTGGAGACGCCCTGCCGTGGCAGCAGGCTCGCCCCGGCCAGCAGCCCCGCCACGAGCGACGCGGCGACAGCGAGCACCAGGCCGAACGAGCTTCCGCTGATGCTGCCCAGGCCCGGGAAATCGGAGGCGGAGATGGTGAACAGCGGCGCGAAGCTCGACAGGTACACCGCCAGGCCCAACAGAGCCACCGCGATGGCGAGGTAGCCCGGCAGCCTGCTCGGGGCGTCGGCGGCCGACTGCCCCACCTCCGGTGACTTGCCGAACTGCTGCGTCGGCGCAGAGAACTGGGTGGTCGGCTGCTGTGCGGGCGGGTATCCCGGGCTACCGGGCGAACTTGGGGGGTACGTCATGGCCTCTCCTGTGCTCGGGCGGGCTTCGAAAACCACGCTAGCGCACAGTGGTCATGCTGAGGCGAGCGCGGGTTCGCCTATTGAATCTCCTCGATTTCGCGGACCAACGGGCAACGCTTCGGCTCCGAAGTACTCGATCTCCTCCTGGAAGTGCAGGAAACCGCCGAGGATCGAGTCGACACCGCATTTGCGGTACGCCGCAATGCGTTCGGCGATCTGTTCGGGCGCGCCGACCAGCTGCGTGCGGAACCCATCGTTGTACTGCGTGCGGTCGTCGAAGTTCGAATCCGCCCACATGCCCCGGTTGTCCGCCGTCGAGCTCCGGATTGGGCACCGTGGCGATCACCTTGAGCTATCGCTCGCGCTGAGAAAAAGTCGGCGCTTGCCCCCCAGAGTGAAACACGTTCTAATTCTGGGCATGAACTACGGGCTCGTGCTGTTCACCAGTGATCGTGGGATCACGCCCGCAGCGGCCGCCAAGCTGGCCGAGGACCACGGGTTCACCACGTTCTACGTGCCCGAACACACGCATATCCCGATCAAGAGGCAGGCTGCGCACCCGACGACGGGCGACGAGTCGCTGCCCGACGACCGCTACATGCGCACGCTCGATCCGTGGGTCAGCCTGGGTACCGCCGCGGCCGTGACCTCTCGCGTTCGGCTGTCGACGGCCGTGGCGCTGCCGGTCGAGCACGACCCGATCACGCTGGCGAAATCGATCGCGACGCTCGATCACCTGTCCGGTGGCCGCGTCAGCCTGGGGGTGGGGTTCGGCTGGAACACCGACGAGCTTGCCGACCACAACGTGCCGCCCGGCCGTCGGCGCACGATGCTGCGCGAGTATCTGGAAGCGATGCGGGCGCTGTGGACCCAGGAGGAAGCGTCGTACGAGGGCGAGTTCGTCAACTTCGGCCCGAGTTGGGCGTGGCCCAAGCCGATCCAATCGCACATCCCGGTCCTCGTCGGCGCCGCGGGAACCGAGAAGAATTTCAAGTGGATCGCCCGGTCCGCCGACGGCTGGATCACCACGCCGCGTGACTTCGACATCGACGAGCCGGTCAAGCTGCTGCAGGACACCTGGGCGGCAGCAGGTCGCGAAGGCGCGCCGCAGATCGTCGCGCTCGACTTCAAGCCCGATCCCGAAAAGCTGGCCCGTTGGGGCGATCTCGGTGTCACCGAGGTGCTCTTCGGGCTGCCGGACAAGTCCGCCGACGACGTCGCGGCCTACGTGGAACGCCTGGCGGGCAAGCTGGCCGCGCTGGTTTGAGCGAGGCTTACCGAAGCTTGGCGCGATTGACCTTGCCGTCGCGGCGCACCTCGATCGCCGCACCGAGGGGGTCGCCGTCGGACATCAGCGCGACGAGGTTCTCGTCCTCGGTGAGCGCCATGAACCTCGTGTTGTCCGCATCGGATCTGCCGATGATGACGCCGGTGCGCACCGGCCAGTCGTAGCGCACCGAATACGTTTCGATTGTCCCGCGTCCTTCGGGCCACTCGGTGACGGGCACCTTGGGGAGTGCGGCCACGTCGAGGTTCAGGGCGGCACTGCGGTCCGTCCGCCACCCGACCGGAAGGGTCGAGTAGATGCCCACCGAGTACTTGCTCATGGTGCCGCCGTTGGCGCCGACGAACCCGAATTGTCCTGGTGTCTCGCGTATCCTGCCCACCGTTTCGGCGATGGCGTGTAGCGAGTAGCTGTTACCCGGTCCGCCGAAGTACGGCAGGCCGCCGGTCACGGTAAGGCCGCGCGGATCGGCGCCGTCGATGCCCAGCGCCTCGGAGACGACGAAGACCGGGAACGGGAAGCAGCTGTACAGGTCGAAGGTGGCGATGTCGTCGACACCGATTTCCGCCACCCGCAAGGCTTCTCGCGCGGCATGCACAGCCGCCGGGCTGGCGCCGAGGTCGACGCGGTCCAGCAGTCCCTGCTCGGTCATGTCCGAATGACCGTGCAGATAGACCCACTTCTCCTCGGGTACCCCGAGACGACGCGCGGCGGCCACCGACATCATGATCGCGGCGGCACCCTGGTTGACCTGATCGCGCGCCACCAGCAGTCGGGGGTAGGGATCGCAGATCATCCGGTTGTCGTCGGTGACGGTGACGATCTCCTCGACGGAGCGCTCGACCGGAGATGACGAGAACGGGTTCTTCGCAGCGACTTTCGACATGGGCGCGAACAACTCGGCCATCTCCTGCCGGTAATCACCGACGCTGCGCCCGAGCCGGCCGCGGCGTGCGTTGTCCAGCAGGCCGTATTGCACCGCGGCACCGGTCAGCCCGTGCGAGGCGGTGTATTCGGTGAAGTACTGGTGGATTTGGTGGCCGCGATCCTCGAGTTGGCCGTCGACCTGTTCGGTGAAGTCGGGCTTGTCGTCGCGGTCGGCGAAGTACCGAGCCGTCGACCCCGGTTCGGAACCGATCACCATCGCTACATCGAATTCGCCTGCCGCGATGGCGTTCCCGGCTTCGGTGACGAGCTTCTGCGGGCCCTGCCCGCCGACCGGTTCGAGCACGACGCGGGTGGGATCGCCGCCGATCCGCCGCATCACCGAACGCGGATAGTTGTTCGACTTGCCCAGTTTCGCGGGCATCGGCCCGGAGATCTCGAACTGGCGCAAGCCGTACACCGTCTCGATCGCCGTCGCGGCCGCCGTGACATCGACACCGGTGTCGGCCAGCGCCGCACGCACCGCCTCGGTCGCCAGGTCCACCGCCGACAGGCCCCGGTAGTCGGAATCGTCTATGCGTTCGGTGAACTGTCCGACGCCGACGATGACCGGGGTCCGCGGATCGACCATTACAGACCTCCTGACGAGTGTTAGTTCGTCAGGCTAATCGAAACTGTGAACCTGTTCCTAATCCTGCGGTCAACTTCACATCTGCGTGCGCCCACTCGGCACGCCGCGAGCGACCGCTGTTGTACGTCAGGTGACGGCGTGTCGGCGTACAGACACGGTCACTCGCGGTGAGGAGGAAGCTCGCGCGGCGAACGAACTACAGAGTCTGCAGGATCTCCCGTGCCAGCCGGGCGGTCTCCGACGGCGTCTTGCCGACCCTCACCCCCGCGGCCTCCAGCGCTTCCTTCTTGGCCTGCGCCGTGCCCGACGACCCGGAGACGATCGCGCCGGCGTGGCCCATCGTCTTGCCCTCCGGCGCCGTGAAGCCCGCGACGTAGCCGACGACCGGCTTGCTCACGTTGGCCTTGATGTAATCGGCGGCCCGCTCCTCGGCGTCGCCGCCGATCTCGCCGATCATCACGATGACCTTGGTGTCGGGATCCTTCTCGAAGGCCTCGATCGCGTCGATATGCGTGGTGCCGATCACCGGGTCTCCGCCGATGCCGATGGCCGTCGAGAACCCGAGATCGCGCAGCTCGTACATCATCTGGTAGGTCAACGTCCCGGACTTCGACACCAGACCGACCGGACCGGCGCCGGTGATGTTGGCCGGCGTGATGCCCGCCAGCGCCTCGTCGGGCGTGATGATGCCGGGGCAGTTCGGTCCGATGATGCGGGTCTTCGGGCTCCCCTCACCGTTCTTCGACAGGTTGTAGGCCCACGCGAATGCGGTGTCCTGCACCGGAATTCCCTCGGTGATGACAACCAGCAACGGGATCTCGGCGTCGATGGCCTCGATGATCGCGTCCTTGGCGAACTTCGGCGGCACGAAGACGACCGACACGTCAGCGCCGGTTTCCTTCATCGCCTCGGCGACGGTGCCGAACACCGGCAGCTCGATGCCCTTGCCGTCCTTATCGACATGCGACACGGTGGTGCCGGCCTTGCGGGCGTTGACGCCGCCGACCAACTGGGTGCCGGCCTTGAGCATGCGCGCGGTGTGGAGGCTGGCCTCCTTGCCGGTAATGCCCTGGACGATGACCTTGGAGTTCTTGTTCAGAAAGATCGACATTTCGGTCCTCTCAGGCTTTCGCGGCCAGCTCGGCAGCCTTGTCGGCGGCTTCGTCCATCGTGTCCACCTCGGTCACCAGCGGATGGTTGGCCTCGGCGAGGATGCGGCGCCCCTCGTCGACGTTGTTGCCGTCGAGGCGCACGACCAGCGGCTTGTTGGCCTCGTCGCCGAGAATCTTCAGCGCGTTGACGATGCCGTTGGCGACCTCGTCGCACGCGGTGATGCCGCCGAACACGTTGACGAACACGCTTTTGACCTGTGGGTCGTGCAGGATGACGTCCAGCCCCGCGGCCATCACCTCGGCCGAGGCGCCGCCGCCGATGTCGAGGAAGTTGGCCGGCTTCACGCCGCCGTGCTTCTCACCGGCGTAGGCGGTGACGTCGAGCGTCGACATCACCAGACCGGCGCCGTTGCCGATGATGCCCACCGCCCCGTCGAGCTTGACGTAGTTGAGGTCGTGCTCCTTGGCCTTGAGCTCCAGCGGGTCGGTCGCCTCGCGGTCCTCGAACTCCGCGTGCTCCGGATGGCGAAAGTCGGCGTTGGCGTCGAGGGTGACCTTGCCGTCCAGCGCGAGGATCTGATTGTCCGGCGTGCGCACCAGCGGGTTGACCTCGACCAGTGTGGCGTCCTCGCCGACGAACACCTCCCACAGCTTGGCGATGGTCACGGCGGCGGCGTCGAGGACCTCGGCGGGCAGGTGGCCTTTCTCGGCGATCTCGCGGGCGAACGCCTCGTCGACGCCCTTGGTCGCGTCGACCGGCACCTTGGCCAGCCGGTCAGGCTTGGTTGCGGCGACCTCTTCGATCTCCATCCCGCCCTCGACCGAGCACATCGCCAGGTAGGTTCGGTTCGCGCGGTCGAGCAGGAACGAGATGTAGTACTCCTCGGCGATGTCGCTGGCCTCCGAGACCAGCAGCTTCTTGACGATGTGGCCCTTGATGTCGAGACCGAGGATGTTCTGCGCGTGGGTGAACGCGTCGTCCGGGGTGGCCGCGTACTTCACGCCGCCGGCCTTACCGCGGCCACCGGTCTTGACCTGCGCCTTGACCATCACGGGCTTGCCGATTTCCTCGGCGATCGCCTTGGCGTCCTCGGCGGTGTCGGTCACCCGACCCGGTGTGGTGGGCACGTTGTGCTTGGCGAAAAGCTCTTTCGCCTGATATTCGAAGAGATCCATTAGCTCACTGTCTCTAGCGCGTCGATTGCGGAGTTGTCGGGCCGAAGGCTCGGGAAAACTTTATCCACACGGCCGCGAGGCGTTGGCACCGCCCACCGCTCATGTGGTCGATCTCACCGCGGCGGCATCAGTGATACAAGTCACAAAACTTGCCTGAGGGCGTGCACGGGTTGCAGCCTTCATCGGGAGTTGGTTAACGTGCCTCTGGCTCGATAACGTTTTGGTCACGCGACTAGCAAGGATTCCCCAGGTTGGCTTCGCACCGTTCGTCCGGATCTCATCGCAGATCGTCGACGAATCGGCAAATCAGCCGCCGCGTAATCGAATCCCCAGCAGAAGTCACCGACATCATCCCGTTCAACGAGTTCGGCGGCTTGCCCGATTTGGGGGCTGACGCCGACTTCCGCGAGAACAGCGCCTTTGACCGGGAAGCCCGGGTCATGCACGCTCCCGAACTCGACGACCTGACCGACACCGACGATCTCGTCCCCCTGCGCCTGGCGGTGCCGTCGGAGTTCCGGGCCGGACTCCAGCCCGGTTCGAGGCACACGCGCCGCTCGCACGCCTACCGCGACAGCCACACCGACACCAGCGACGGCATGGCCGCCACCGACGTCATCAAGATCGCCGGTCGCGCAGGCCAGCACCGCAGGCAAGAGGTCCCCGTGAAGGGTCGGCTGATGGTCGCGGCGATGGCGGTCGGTGCTACCGCGGCGGGCGCATACTCGATGGCCAACACCGCACAGGAGTCGTCCTCCCAGACCGTGCTTGCCGTCGATCAGGACACGCTCGCCGGGCCCATCAGCGGTTCGGTGGACGGCATGCAGATCGTCGCCGTGACGCCCGCCGCCAGTTCGGCGGTGCACACCGAGGAGATCCAGAAGGCGGCCGCATTCGCGCAGGAGCGTGCCGAACGCGAGGCGCGCCTGCAACGGCCGATGTTCGTGATGCCCACCAAGGGCGTGTGGACGTCGGGCTTCGGCTACCGCTGGGGCGCGCTGCACGGCGGAATCGACATCGCGAACTCGATCGGCACCCCGGTGCTCGCGGCCTCCGACGGCGTCGTCATCTCCGCGGGCCCATACGCCGGCTACGGCAACATGGTCAAGGTGCGTCACTCCGACGGCACGGTGACGCTGTACGGGCACCTCAGCTCGTGGCAGGTCGAGGTCGGTCAACGGGTGTGGGCGGGCGACCAGATCGCCAAAATGGGCAACACCGGCAACTCGACCGGCCCACACCTGCACTTCGAGGTGCACCTGAACGGCACCGACCGCGTCGACCCGGTGGGCTGGCTGGCCAAGCGAGGCCTGAGCCCAGGCAACTAATCTGGCTGAGTGGCCAGCGACGACGAGCCCGATCCGACGCGCCCCGCGCCGCCGAATCCCGAGACGAACATCATTCGTCGTCACCCGACCGGCGAGATCCCCACCGGTCCGGACCCGCAGACAACCATCATCCGGCGCCACCCCACCGGCGCGATTCCCACCGCGGACCCTTCGACGCAGGCGACGAATCTCATCCCGACCCAGCTGTCGAACCAGGCGGAGCCGCAAACCGGGTACATCCCGCGGGCCAGGCCCGTCGCCGTGGCCCCGACACAACCTCCACCGGCCAGCCCGAAGACCGCGATCGCGACCGCGGTCCTGAGCATCCTCACCGGTTGGGCCACCGCCGTCATCGCCACCGACCTGATCACCGGCTGGTGGCGCTCGGACCGGCTGTTCTGCGTCGCGGTCGGCTTCCTGACCGGGATCTCGGCGGCCGCGCTCATCGCCGGCCTGATCGGGCTGCTGTTGCGCCGCTGGGTGAGCCGGTTACTCATCATGGTGGGTTCGGCGGTGGCGGTGCTGATCTTCTCCAGCCTGTTCGTCGCGGGCGCCAAACTGCCGGCGGTGGTGTACGCGATCCCGCTGCTGCCACTGTCCAGCATCGTGCTCGCGGCGCTGCCCGCCACCGGCCGCTGGGAGCGTTCCGGCTAGAGCTTGCTGATGGGCGCGTGGTTGTGCATCAGCTTGACGCGACCGGAGCTGCCGAAGTCGATCAGCGACATCGCCGACTCGCCGGCGCCGGTGACCTCCTCGACGCGGCCCAGCCCGTACTTGTCGTGGGTGACCCGGTCGCCGGGTTCGAGCACCAGCAGCGGGCGCTTCCCGGCGCCGGACCGCGTGGGCGACGGGCGCGGGGTTCCGAAGCGGCCCGAACCGCTGACCGGCGCGCTGAACGACGGCCTTCCCTTCTCGGGATCGGTGCGGCGCCAGTCGATGAGGTGCTGCGGAATCTCCTTGAGGAACCGCGACTCCGGGTTGAGCATCGGCTGGCCCCACGACGAGCGGACCTTGGCCCGGCTGACGTAGAGCCGCTGCCGGGCCCGGGTGATGCCGACGTAGGCCAGCCGCCGCTCCTCGGACAGTTCGCCGGGGTCGCCCAGCGCCCGCATGTGCGGGAACATGCCGTCCTCCCAGCCGGTCACGAACACCACCGGGAACTCGAGGCCCTTGGCGGTGTGCAGCGTCATCATCGTGACCACGCCGGCGCCGTGCTCGGGTAGCTCGTCGGCATCGGCCACCAGCGACACCCGCTCGAGGAACTGTGCCAGCACACCGGTGTCGGGGACGTCCTCGTCGACGGGCTCATCCTCGCCGAGCGCCCGGGCGTTGGCCAGGTCGGTGCTGAATTCGTGTGCGACGCTGACCAACTCGTTGAGGTTGTCCAGACGCGCGAGATCCTGCGGATCGCTGGACGACTCGAGTTCGGTGCGGTAGCCGGTGCGGTCGAGCACCGCTTCGACCAACTCGCCCAGCTCACCGTCGAGGCGCCCGCGCAGGTCGTCGAGCATCTCCACGAACGCCGAGATGCACTTCTCAGCGCGGGTGTTGAGCATCGGCACCTTGCCCTCGGCGGCGGCCTGCAGCGCGTCGTTGAAGCTGGACCCGGTGTTCTCGGCGTAGACGGCCACGCAGGCTTCGGCGCGGTCGCCGATGCCTCGGCGCGGGGTGTTGAGGATGCGCCGCATGCTCACCGAGTCACCGGGGTTGTCCAGCACCCGCAGGTACGCGACGATGTCGCGGATCTCCCGACGTTCGTAAAAGCGCACGCCGCCAACGACTTTGTACGGGATGCCGGCGCGGATGAACACCTCTTCCAGCGCGCGCGACGAGTTGTTGGTGCGGTAGAACACCGCGACGTCGTTATAACTTCCCCCGTCGTCGATGAGCGCGTCGATCTCCTGGGCGACGAACCTGGCCTCGTCGTGCTCGTTGTCGGCGACATAGCCGACGATCAGCTCACCGTCGCCTTCGTCGGTCCACAGCCGCTTCTCGCGGCGACCGGTGTTGCGGGAGATGACCGAGTTCGCGGCGTTCAGGATGTTCTGCGTCGAGCGGTAGTTCTGTTCGAGCAGAATCGTTGTGGCGTTGGGAAAGTCGCGTTCGAAGTCCTCGATGTTGCGGATGGTCGCACCCCGGAACGCGTAGATCGACTGGTCGGCGTCGCCCACCACGCACAGCTCGGCAGGCGCGACGCCGGCTGCATCATCGTGCAAGGCGGCCGTCCCCACCAACTCACGCACCAACACGTACTGCGCGTGGTTGGTGTCCTGGTACTCGTCGACCAGGATGTGCCGGAACCGCCGCCGGTAGTACTGCGCGATTTGCGGAAAGGCTTGCAGCACAGCGACCGTCTCGCCGATCAGGTCGTCGAAGTCTAGCGCGTTGGCCGCCCGCAGGCGCCGCTGGTACTCGGCGTAGACCCCGGCGACGATGCCGGGCAACTCCTCGCCCGCCTCGGACGCCTCGAGCGCCGCCTGCTCCGGCCCGATCAGCTCGTTCTTGTGGTTGGAGATGGCGTTGGCCAGCAGCCGCGGCGAGTACCGCTTGGTGTCCAGCCCCATGTCCTTGCCGATCATCAACAGCAGGCGACGCGAGTCGTCGGCGTCGTAGATCGAGAAGTTCGAGTTCAGGCCCTTGATCAACGACGCCTGGTTGCGCAGGATCCGCACACACGTCGAGTGGAACGTCGACACCCACATCGCGCGGGCGCGCGGCCCGACCAGCCCCACCACGCGCTCGCGCATCTCGGCGGCGGCCTTGTTCGTGAACGTGATGGCCAGCACCTGGCCGACGCCGACGTCACGGGCGGCCAGGAGGTAGGCGATCCGGCGGGTGAGCACGGCGGTCTTGCCGGAACCGGCGCCGGCGACGATGAGCAGCGGCGTGCCTTCGTGCAGCACGGCCTGGCGTTGCTGCGGGTTGAGCCCGTCGAGCAGGTGCTCGGTGTCGGTGACCGGTGTCGAGAGAGTCATGTCGTATTCGAACTTACCGCTGTGCAGGGACAATCTTTGCGCGGGCGCGGCTTTTGGTGGCACACTTTGAGCCGTGCTCAGCAAACAGCGAGTCGCTACGGGTGCCGATCCGCGACGCTCGTGGTCTCACTGCTTGGCAAGAGTACTGAGGGGGTGATACGCCATGACGACCGAAACCGAGACCGTGCCCGATATTGATGACCTGCGCCATGAGATCGACCGACTCGACGCCGAGATTCTCGCGGCCGTGAAGCGCCGTACCGAGGTGTCCAAAATGATCGGCCAGGCCCGGATGGCCTCCGGCGGGACCCGGCTGGTGCACAGCCGCGAGATGAAGGTGATCGAGCGCTACAGCGAACTCGGTCCCGAGGGCAAGGACCTCGCGATGCTGCTGCTGCGGCTGGGTCGCGGCCGCCTCGGTCACTGATTTTCGGGTGATTTCGGTGCGTAACCAGTCGCTGCGCGATCGGTAGCGCACCGAAATCGCTCAGCGCAGCGCGTCGGTCAACCACGGCGTCATCCACTCGACCGCTTCCGGGGTGGGATGAACACCGTCGCTGCGGATGCGGATGCCGCCGATCCAGTTGGTGTAGCCGCCGTTCGGCCCGAGCTTGCGGTTCAGGTCGAGCACGGTGACGTTCTGCCGGTACTTGACGGCGCTGCGCAGCAACGCGTTCCAGTCGTCGGTGCGATCCGGGTCGTCCTCCGGGTACAGGCTGCCGTCCCGTTTCTCGGCTCGGCGGGTGTACGGCTCGGTGGTGACGACGACGCGCGCGCCGGTCGAGGACAGGATGTCGAGCGCGTGGTTGAGTTCCGCCCGCAGATAGGCGTCGTAGGTCGGCTCGCCGATGTGCGTCCACCGGCCCTCGTTCATCCGGTCGACGACCTCCCAGCGCCCCACGATCAGCAGCACCACGTCGGGTCGTTGATGTTTGACCCGCTCTGACCACCTGCTCGGCCATGTGTCGCAGTCCGGCTTCTGGTTCAGCGTCTGCCCGGTGTAGCGGTACGGCCCGCCGCGTGCGATACCGCATCCGATCGTCGTGTGATCGGCGAACGCCAGGCCCGGCGTCTCCGGCAGGTAGCGCATCAACGTCCAGGCCACCGAGTCGCCGAACACCGCGACCGTCCTGGCGCCCGGGCGGCGAACGGTGGGGCGTTGCACTGCGACCGGCACCTCGGGTGCAACCAGCGCGGCGGAGTCGATGCTCAGGTCCTCCGGCGGTCCCGGTGGCACGCTGACCGGCAGCACCGTCATCGTGATCGCCGCCGCGGTGGCGGCCGTCGCGCCGGCCAACGGCAGCATCGGAACGATCACCGGCCGCCAGCGCCGAATCGGCTGTTCGAGCAGCCACCACGACACTGCCGCCACCGCGAGCGTCGCCGCGCACCGCAGCGCGAACAACGACCACCCGGACCATCCGGTGCGCTCGCCGTTGACCGCCAGGAAGATCGGCCAGTGCCACAGGTACACGCCGTAGGAGATCGCACCCAGCAACACCAGCGGTCGCCACGCCAGCACGCGCGCGACCGGTCCGTCCTGATCCATCGCGACCGCGCCGACCACGGCGGCGGCCGCGAGCGCGACGACGATCAGCAGGCCCGCGCGGAAGTCGCCGACGCTGCCGGTTGCCATGTGCACCGCGAACCCGAGCACGACGACGCCGACGACCGATGAAAAGCGGGCCACCCATCGCAGCCACCGCGTCCTGATCACCGGCCCGGCCAGGGTCACGGTTGTCCAGTCCCGGACCAGCAGGGCGGCCGCCGCGGCGCCGATGAGCAGGGCCTGCGCGCGGGTGTCGGTGCCGAAGTAGACGCGGTTCAACGTCGCGTCGTGGGTGAACGCGATCGCCGCCACCGCCGACGCGATCGCGCCCGCGGCGGCCAGGCCCAACACCGCCCACCGCAGATGTGTCGGGCTTCGCCGGCAGAACACGAAGGCGACGGCGATCAGCAGCAGCGGCCACAGCAGGTAGTACTGCTCCTCGACGCCCAGCGACCAGGTGTGCTGCAGCGGCGACGGCGGGGCGCCCTGCGAGAAGTAGTCGGTGCGCTGTGCGACGAACGCCCAGTTGGCCACCCAGAACAGCGAGGCGACGGCGTCGTCGCGCAGCGACGAGACCGCCTCCGCCGAGAAGAACCCCCGCGCGGCCACCACCGCGAGCACCATCACCAGCAGGGCCGGCAGCAATCTGCGGGCCCGGCGGATCCAGAAGTCACGCAACCGGATTCGCCCGGTGCGTGCGTGCTCGTCGAGCAGCAGCGAGGTGATCAGGAAACCGCTCAACACGAAGAACACGTCGACGCCCAGGAACCCACCCGAGACGCCCGGGATGCCGCCGTGGTCGGCGAGCACAAGCGCGACGGCGACGGCGCGGATACCGTCCAGGGCGGGGATCTCGCCACGCCGATGCGCACGCGAGGAGCGATGTACTGACAGCTGGCGGCGATCAGCGGGCGCGACAGGCCGACGCGCATTCACTTCCCGAATCTTGCCTGCGGGGGCAGACGCGGGGTCGCAGGCGCGGCGGCGTGTCGGGCTACTTCGTCAGCGCGATGTACTTGATCTCGAGATACTCGTCCATGCCCTCGAAGCCGCCCTCGCGGCCGAAGCCCGATTCCTTGACCCCGCCGAACGGCGCGGCCGGGTCGGAGATCACGCCGCGGTTGATTCCGACCATGCCGGACTCGATGGCCTCGGCGACGCGCAGCGCGCGGTCGAGCGACTGGGTGTAGATGTAGGCGGCCAGGCCGTAGTCGGTGTCGTTGGCCGCCGCGATGCCCTCCTCCTCGGTGTCGAAGCCGGTGATCGGCGCGACGGGCCCGAACACCTCCTCGGAGAGGATTCGGGCGTGGGCGGGTACGTCGGCAAGCACGGTGGCCGGATAGAAACTGCCCGCTCCGCCGGGGGCGACGCCACCGACCGCGACCTTCGCCCCGCGTGACACCGCGTCGGAGACCAGATCCTCGACCGTGGCGACCTGCTTGGCGTTGATCAGCGGGCCCAGGGTGGCCGACTCGTCGAGGCCCTTGCCGAGCGTGAACTCGCTCATCCGCTTGACCAGCTTGTCGGTGAACTCCTCGCGCACCGAGTTCGCGACGTGGAAGCGGTTGGCCGCGGTGCACGCCTCGCCGCCGTTGCGCATCTTGGCCAGGATCGCGCCGTCGACGGCGGCGTCGACGTCGGCGTCGTCGAACACCACGAACGGCGCGTTCCCGCCGAGTTCCATCGAGGTGCGCAGCAGCTTGTCCGCCGACTGCTTGACCAGCGCCTTGCCGACGCCGGTCGACCCGGTGAAGGTCAGCTTGCGCAGCCGGCCGTCGTCGATCAGGGCGGCGGTCACGTCGCCGGGATTCGTCGTCGGCAGCACGGACAGCACGCCCTTGGGCAGACCCGCCTCGTCCATCAGCTTGGCCAGCAACAGCATGGTCAGCGGCGTCTCCTGCGCGGGCTTGACGATCATCGTGCAACCGGCCGCCAACGCGGGGCCGATCTTGCGGGTGCCCATCGCCAGTGGGAAGTTCCACGGCGTGATCGCGTAGCACGGCCCGACCGGCTGCTTGGTGACCAGGACCCGGCCGGTGCCCGCCGGGCTGGGCGTGTAGCGGCCCGCGATGCGCACCGCCTCCTCGGCGAACCAGCGGAAGAACTCCGCTCCGTAGGTCACCTCGCCCATGCTCTCGCGGACCACCTTGCCCATCTCCAGGGTCATCAGCGTGGCGATGTCCTCGGCGCGTTCGGTGATCTTGTCGAACACCGCGCGCAGGATCTCGCCCCGTTGGCGTGGTGCGGTGGCGGCCCATTCGGCCTGCACCGCGCAGGCGGCGTCGAGCGCGGCGATCGCATCCTCGGCGGTGGCGTTCGCGACGGACGCGAGCACCTGGTCGTCGGAGGGGTCGAGCACATCGAAGGTGGACGAGCCCTGCCGTTCCTCACCGCCGATCCAGAGTCCGGTGGGCAGAGACGACAGCAGCTTCGCGGTATCCATAGTTCTCTCTTACACCTTTGGCGGGCTTTTCGGCGAGGGCGTTGCCGGGAATCGTTTCGTGTGCACGGCGGCCTACCATGATCGCCATGGTGCGACTGTTGTTGCGAGCCGTGGTGTTCCTGGGTTCCTCGGCGATCGGGCTGCTGGTTGCGGCGTGGCTGGTGCCCGGTGTCACAGTGCGGGTTTCGGGTTTCGTCGTGGCGGTCGTCGTCTTCACGGTCGCGCAAGCGATTCTCTCGCCGTTCATCTTCAAGATGGTGCGGCGTTACGCGTCGGCGTTCCTCGGCGGCATCGGCCTGCTGTCGACGCTGGTGGCCCTGATCCTGGCGTCGACGCTGACCGACGGCTTGGCCATCCGCGGGCTCGGGTCGTGGGTGTGGGCGACGGTCGTGGTGTGGCTCGTCACGGCGGTGGCGACCTTGGTGTTGCCGCTGCTCGTGCTGCGCGGCAAGGCGGGTCGGACAACGGCCGATCGCACTACAGTCAAGGAATGACCGCCGACCCGAAGACTTCCGATTTCGACGCGGCATCGGCCTGGCAGGCCCTGCAGCGGCATCACGACGAGGTCGGCGCAAAACCTCTACGTGAGCTGTTCGCCGAGGACCCGGCCCGGGGCACCGAGTTGGCCACCACCGTCGGTGATCTCTACGTCGACTACAGCAAGCATCGCGTCACGCGCGAGACGCTCAAACTGTTGGTCGACCTGGCCCGCGCCGCGCAGCTGGAGCAAAAGCGCGACGCGATGTTCTCCGGTGCGCACATCAACACCTCCGAGGACCGCGCTGTGCTGCACACCGCCCTGCGGCTGCCACGCGGCGCCGAGCTCGTCGTCGACGGGCGAAACGTCGTCGCCGACGTGCACGCGGTGCTCGACAAGATGGGCGGCTTCACCGACCGGCTGCGCAGCGGCGAGTGGACCGGGGCCACGGGCCAGGCCATCAAGACCGTCGTCAACATCGGCATCGGGGGATCGGATCTCGGACCCGCGATGGCCACGCTCGCACTGCGTCACTACGCCGACGCGGGCATCTCGGCGCGGTTCGTGTCCAATGTGGACCCGGCGGATCTGGTGGCCAAGCTCGACGGGCTCGACCCCGCCACAACGCTTTTCATTGTCGCGTCGAAGACATTCTCGACACTCGAGACGCTGACCAATGCGACGGCGGCGCGGCGCTGGCTCACCGATGCGCTCGGGGATGCGGCCGTGTCCAAGCACTTCGTCGCGGTGTCGACGAACAAGAAGCTGGTCGACGACTTCGGCATCAACACCGAGAACATGTTCGGGTTCTGGGACTGGGTCGGCGGGCGCTATTCGGTAGACAGCGCAATCGGTTTGAGCGTGATGGCGGTCATCGGCCGCGAACGGTTCGCCGAGTTCCTGTCCGGGTTCCACATTGTCGACGAGCACTTCCGCACCGCGCCGCTGGATGCGAACGTACCGGCGCTGCTCGCCCTGATCGGGATCTGGTACAACGGGTTCTTCGGCGCGGAAACCCGTGCGGTGCTGCCCTATTCGAATGACTTGTCCCGGTTCCCCGCCTACCTGCAGCAGCTGACGATGGAGTCCAACGGTAAGTCGGTACGCGCCGACGGGTCGCCGGTCACCACGAGCACCGGCGAGATCTTCTGGGGCGAACCAGGAACCAACGGCCAGCACGCGTTCTACCAACTGCTGCACCAGGGCACCCGCCTGGTGCCAGCCGACTTCATCGCGTTCTGCCAACCCACCGACGATCTGCCGACCGCCGACGGCAGCGGCAGCATGCACGACCTGTTGATGAGCAACTTCTTCGCCCAGACGCAGGTCCTCGCGTTCGGCAAGACCGCCGAGGAGATCGCCGCTGACGGCACACCGCCGAACGTGGTGCCGCACAAGGTCATGCCGGGCAACCGGCCCAGCACCTCGATCCTGGCCACACGGCTGACCCCGTCGGTGCTCGGCCAGCTGATCGCGCTGTACGAACATCAGGTGTTCACTGAAGGGGTCGTCTGGGGGATCGACTCGTTCGATCAGTGGGGCGTCGAACTCGGCAAGACGCAGGCCAAGGCGCTGCTGCCGGTCATCACCAGCGATCGCTCGCCCGCCGAACAGTCGGACTCATCGACCGATGCGCTGGTGCGCAGGTACCGCACCGAGCGCGGTCGATCCGCCTGAGTCCGCCCCACCTCCCGGCGAGGGACCGCGTCTGTACGCCGACACGCCGTCACGACGTGTACAACAGCGGTCGCTCGCGCTCGATCAGGGTGCCGGAACGTTGATGCAGCCGACGTTCGGCAGGCAACCGCTCGCGCCGCCCGGACCGGCTGTGCCACCGGGTCCGTTCGGAGCCAGCGAGCCGCTGGCGCCGCCAGGTCCGGCCGAACCGCCGGGTCCACCAGGGATCACACCCGAAGCGCCGCCGCCGTCAGCGGTGCCCTGCGGGCCACCGGGAACGTTCACGTCGGCACCGCCGCCGGGACCGGCGTCCACACCGCCGATCGAGGCACACGGGGTGCCGTCGGCATTGAGACACGGCGGCGGCGCCGGCTGTGCACCGGCCACCGGCGCGACGGCGATAGCAACTGCCGCAGCACCCGAGAACAACAGGGGCATCATCTTTGACAATTTCACGTCCATGTAGCTAGGGCTACCACGATGCGGGATGATCGAAACCTTCAGAAGTTGCGCATCGTGCAGGTATTACAGCCTGCCGACCTGCCGCAATCCGGAAACGGTGTCCGCCAGCGTTTCCTGCGGGTCGCGGTAGGTGATCCCGAGTTCGGTCTCGCTGGGCGAGTCGTCGGAGGAAGGCATCTGCGTGTAGTACTGCATCGCCGCGCCGGTCACCGGTGAGTCGAACGGCAGATAGGGCCCCACCACGTCGACCGCTCGTCCGATGTTGCGCAGTAACACATCCGGTATCGGGTACACCCGAAGCGAGCGATTCGCTGCCTTTCCGATCATCGACGCGAGATCGGCGATGGCAACTCGCTTGCCGCCTGCCATGTATCGACGCGGACCCTTACCCGGCTCGAGCAGCGCCGCGTGCAGTGCGGCCAGGTCGCGGACGTCGACCACCACCCAGGCGGCGCCGCGACCCGGCACGCCGCGCATCTTCACCGCAGCTTCGACGCCTTCTGCCGCTTCGCCGAACTGATTCCCGGCGGGCGGTCCGAGCACCATGCCCGGGTACGTGATGCCCACCGGCGCACCCGCGTCCTGTAGGCCGCGTGCGTACTTTTCCACCTCCGCCTTGGACTTCCCGTAGCCGTCGGTTCCGCCCACCACGGGAAGATCGGCTTGGAGCACACTGCAGTCCGGGTTGAACAAGGCCGTGAAGCTCGACACGTGCACGATGGGATCAAGCCCACGGTCGACCGCCACGCCGAGCACATTGCGCGCGCCGTCGAGGTTGGTCCGCAGCATCTTGCCGGCCTGCCGCGGATCGGTGGACACCATTGCCGCGGAATGAATTACGGCTTCGCATCCGTCCATCGCCGCGGCCGTCGACGCCGCGTCGGCGATGTCGCCGACGGCGTAGTCGCCGGTGTCGACGCCGATCTGCGCGGCACTGGTCGCCAGCCGCGCCGGGTCACGCACCAGGAACCTCACCTGGTGGCCCGCCTCGGCCACGGCCTTGGCGGTCCATGCCCCGACAAAACCGGTCCCCCCGGTCAACAGCACCCTCATCGAATCCTCCATCAGCAGCTAGCGCTGCGGGTTACCCCGAATCACAAGCCCCTACACCGAGGTCCTAAGCGAACAGCCTCGTGAGCGGCGGCGGTACCAACTTCATCAGCTGGACCAACGGCGCCCACGGCCACCACGGCACCGCCGCTCGCCCACTCTCGCGTTCGATGGCCGCGACCATCGCCCGCACACCGGTTTCGTTGTTCACCATCAACAGCGTGGACGCGGACTTGGCCGTCATCTCGGACTCGATGTAGCCGGGTTCGAGGACGGTCACCTTGATGGGCCCGCGCGCGTACTCGGCGCGCAGCGACTCACCGAGCGAGGACACCCCGGCCTTGCTCGCGGCGTAGGCGGCCTTGACCCCCGGGACACCCTTGTTTCCGAGCACCGACGAAACGAGCACCAGGTGGCCGCTGCCCGCTTCCTTGAACATCTCGATCGCGGTCTCGATCTGCACAAGCGCCGCAACGAGATTGGTTTCGATGGTCGCCTTGTTCGCCCACAGCTTGCCGGAGCCGAGCGGTGCGCCCTTGCCGACGCCGGCGTTGACGATGATGCGGTCGATGCCGCCCAACGAGTCGGAGAGCTCGGCGAACACCTTCGGCACCTGCTCGTGGTCGTTGACGTCGAGCGCGGCGACGGCGACCTTGACCGCGGGGTACCGCTCGAGCAGTTCGGCCTTCAACCCGTCGAGGCGGTCGATGCGGCGGGCGCACAGTGCGAGGTCACGGCCCTGGGCGGCGAACGCGCGCGCCATGCCGGCCCCCAGGCCGGAGCTCGCGCCGGTGATCAAGATCTTCTGCCGAGTCACCCCGACAGACTAAGCCAGTGCGATCGACGTCAAGATGGGCGCATGGTTCTGCTGCAGAGAGCGACGTTCGTGCTGGTGGCGCTGTGTATCGCGGTGCCCCAGGCGGTCGTCGGCGCCCAGCCCGCCATGCCGCTGTACCGGCTGGTCGACGCCGCAGCCCAACGACTGGCCACTGCCGACCCGGTCGCGGCGGCCAAGTGGATCAACGGCGGGCCGATCACCGACCGGCAGCGCGCCGATGCCGTTCTCGACGCCGTCGCCGACGACGCGACCGCGCACGGCATCGACCGGGCCTACGTGCGGACGGTCTTTGCCGACCAGATCGACGCCACCGAGGGTGTCCAGTACACCCGGTTCGGCCAGTGGAAGTTCGATCCGGCCGGCGCGCCGACCACTGCGCCCGATCTGGCCGAGTCCCGCTCGCAGATCGACGGTTTCGACAGGACCATGGTGGAAGAGTTTGCTCGGCAATGGGATTGGCTACACGGCCCCCACTGCACCGCTGAACTGAACGGCGCGACGGCCGCCGTCGCCGACGCCCGCCAACTCGACCCGCTCTACCGGCACGCGCTGTCGGCAGCGACCCGCTCGTACTGCCGGATCACTTGAGCAGTCGCGACAACCGCCGATCGGCGAGCACTTTGCCGCCTGTCTGACAGATCGGGCAGTACTGGAAAGACTTGTCCGCGAACGACACCTCGCGCACGGTGTCCCCGCAGACCGGGCAAGGCAGACCAGCCCTGCCGTGCACCCGCAACCCAGACCGCTTCTCCCCCTTCAGCGTTGCGGCCTGCTGGCCGACCGAGCGCGTCACCGCGTCGGACAACACACTGATCATCGCGTCGTGCAGGGCGGACAATTGCGCCTCGGTGAGCTTGCCCGCGGTCGCGAACGGGCTGATCTTCGCGACGTGCAGTATCTCGTCGCTGTAGGCGTTGCCGATGCCGGCGACGACCTTCTGGTCGGTGATGACCGTCTTGATCCGTCCGCTGTTGGCCGCCAGCACCTCGGCCAACTCGGTAGGGCCCAACGACAGCGCGTCCGGGCCGAGCGCGGCGATTCCGGGCACCTTGGCCGGATCGTCGACCAGCCACACCGCCAGCCGCTTCTGGGTGCCTGCCTCGGTGAGGTCGAATCCGGCCGCCTCACCCGGGGTTCCGAGGTGTACCCGCAATGCGATCGGTCCCTTACCCGGTTTCAGCGGGGCAGCGGCGAGTTTGTCCGACCACCGCAACCAGCCCGCACGCGACAGGTGGGTGATCAGGTGCAGGTCGCCGGCCTGCAGGCCGAGGTACTTGCCCCAGCGGTTGGCATCGGTGACCGGCCGGCCGTACAGCGCGGTGATCGGCGGGTCGAACGTCTTGAGCACCGAGAACGCCGCCACGTCGACGCGGCCGATAGGCAGTCCGACGGCGTGGCGGCGCAGGTGGTCGGCGAGCGCTTCGACCTCTGGGAGTTCGGGCATACGTCCAGTCTGCCTGCTCTGTCAGCCGTGCGAATGCCTGACCACTCACCTCGACGCGTTCTGACCGGAGAGAACCGCGAGCACTTCGGATGCTGCGTGTTCACCTGAAGAAATCGCGCCGTCCATGTATCCCATTGACCGCGTCGCCGTTTCGGCCCCCGCCCAGTGAATCGGCCCGATCGGTGTACGCAGCGCTGAACCGACCGACGTCCACGTGTTGGGCGGCAGGAACGCCCCGTAGCAGCCCCGCGTCCACTCGTCATCGGCCCATGCCTTGTCGATGTACTCGTCCGGTCGCGAGGCTCGAGGGCCGAACATTTTGGTGAAATCAGCGAGGACGGCCTCGCGGCGTGCCTGCCGATCGAGCCGGCCGAACTTGCGCGCCTGATTACCTTCGAGGAACCCCAGCAGGATTCCGGGCCTCCCGGAGGGCGGGGAGTTGTCGAAGAACACCTTGACCGGCCCGGTGACGCTGACGCCTTGGCCCGACAACCCGTTGGCGCGCCAGAACGGCTCGTCGTAGACCGCCATGCACTTGATGACAGAACCGTTCGGCATGCGCTGCGTGAGCTGATCACGATCTGCAGGCAGGGCGGGGTGGTAGTTGAGGCGACCGGCCAACGTCGGGCTCATCGCGACGATCACCTGCCGTGCCCGGACGGTTCCGATGTCGGTCGCAAGCTCGACGCCGTCGCGCCAGTCGATTCCACGGACGGCGGCGTTGAGCCTGATGGATTCACCGAGGTCGGCTGCCATGGCAAGAGTTATGCGCTGTGACCCGCCGACGATCCGGCTCTGTTGTGCCCCACCACTTGTCGAGATGAGCCGGGTCAACCCGCCGCTCGAGTTGGCATAGGCAAGCAAATGCAGCAGTGACAAATCGGCCGGATCGGCAGCCCATACCGCCTCGCACAACAACCCGATGAACGCGCGACCAACAGACGTTCGTGCATGCCGTGTTGCCCAGGAGGCAACAGTCTGCGAGTCCCACTCGAGGGCCCGGGCTGCCGACCATGGCGTCGCCGGATCGACCTGTCGCGCCATCCGTTCCAGCCGCGACAGGGCAAGGTGCAAGTCGACCAGCTGGAGCGCGGATGCTTTTGGCACCTGACCTGAGTAGCGCCGAACCCGGCCGTTCTGCTCCCACAACTTCGCCCCCTGGTCATAGGTGTCGAATGTGGCCAAGCCGAGGTCTTCGATCAGTGCGCGTATTCGATCGTGGCCGGCGCCGATCCATTGGCCGCCCATCTCGACGACGGCTTCCCCGGAGCTTCCGCCGACCTGCTGGTTGAGGGTACGACCGCCAACACGGTCGCGGGCCTCGAGCACGACCGCGTCGACCCCCGCGCTCCGCAGCGTCCGTGCCGCCGTCAATCCCGCGAGCCCGGCACCGATGACGGCTACGTCCGCCTCAAGACCCATCGTTTTCGGTCAATCCCGTCGCACGGCACCGCCGGTCACCACCGAAAGCAGCCAGCTCACGATCGACAGCACGATCGCGGCCCAGATCGCCGTCCACCAGAAGTCGTCGATGAACAGACCCCAGTGGGTGGTGTGCTCGGTGATCCACGACGTGATCCACAACATCAACGCGTTGATGACGATATGGATCAGGCCGAGGGTGAGAATGTAGAGCGGGATCGAGATGATCTGCACGATCGGCTTGATGAGCGCGTTGACCAGACCGAAGATCACCGCGACGACGAAGACGATGCCGACTTTCTGCAGCGTCGAGTCGGCGCCCACGAATTTGATCCCGGGAACGACGAGCGTCACCACCCAGAGCGCGAGACCGGTCAAAGCAGCGCGCAAGAGGAAGCCCACGCGGTCAGTCTGCCACGCGGCGGCCGTGACGTTTCGACGCGCGCCGATCCGCTAACTGGTTGATCGCATGCAGCATTTGCGAGCAATCCACCCCTTAAGCATGTCCGGCGGCCGGACGCAGCAGGTAGGTGTCCATGATCCAGCCGTGCCTGGCCCTGGCGTCGGCGCGCAGACGGGCGATCCGCGAGCCGATATCGCCGACCGTGCCCGACATCAGCAGCTCATCGGGTGTGCCGAGATAGGCGCCCCACCAGATGCGGGTGGCGGGCGGGCAGGTGAGGAACGAGCAGCCGGCGTCGAGCATCACCACCGCGCTTCCGGTCAGCCCGTGGTCGCGCAGTTGCCTGCCGGAGGTGATCAGCACCGGTTCGCCGACGTCGTTGAGCGGAATGCGATGTCGCGCGGTGAGCGCCTGGATCGCGGTGATGCCCGGGATCACGTCGTAGTCGATGTCGACGTGCTTCGCGACGGCGTCGAGGATCCTTAAAGTGCTGTCGTACAACGACGGGTCACCCCACGCGAGAAATGCTCCAGTGGCGCCGTCGGAAAGCTCGGTCTCTATCGCGTCGGCCCAAACCCGCGCCCGCGCGGCATGCCAGTCGGCGACCGACTGCCGGTAGTTTCCCCCGCGGTCCCTCGGCGGGTCGGGCAGTTCGACGAACCGGTACCCGGGTTCGCGGATGAACCGACGGCAGACGTGTCGACGCAACGCCACCAGATCGTCTTTCGCAGAGCCCTTGTCCATCGCGAAGAAGACCTGTGTGTCGTTGAGCGCCGTCACCGCCTGCGCCGTCACATGGTCCGGATCGCCCGCACCGATGCCGATGACGTGGATTCGACGGGTCACGCCCGCGAGTATGCCTTCAGTGTTTGCGGCCGCGCGAAAGGCGCAGCCGACGGGCCCGCTTGACGTCCTTCTTCTCGGCGGCCTCCTCCTTGCGGACGTTGCGGGAGTCCTTGGGCGGCAGCTGCAACTCGTGTTCGGCGGGCAGGCCGGCCTGCAGCTGACGGCTGCGCTCCAGCTCGGCGTCAACTTCGGCGCCGAACAACAGCGCGAGGTTGGTGATCCACAACCACAGCAGGAAAACGATGACGCCCGCCAACGCGCCGTAAGTCTTGTTGTAGCTCCCGAAGTTGGCCACGTAGAGCCCGAATACCAGCGACGCGAGGAGCCACACCAGGATCGCGAGCGCGGCGCCTCCGCTGATCCAGCGAAACTTCGGCTGCTCGACGTTGGGGGTCACGTAGTACAGGATCGCGACCGCCAGCACGACGAACAGCAGGATCAGCGGCCATCGGGCCACGTTCCACACGGTGACCGCCGCATCACCCAACCCGATCGCATCGCCGATCGCCTGGGCCACCGGGCCGCTGATCGCCAGCATGAACAACACCGCGGCCGCCATCACCAGGCCGACCAGTGTCAGCAGCAACTGCACGGGACGCAGCTTCCACACCGGCCGGCCCTCGTCGATCTCGTAAATGCGATTCATCGCCCGGCCGAACGCGCCGACGTAACCCGACGCGGACCACAGCGCGCCCACAATGCCCATCACCAACGCGAACCCGGCCGTGGGCGAGTTGACGAGTTGCTCGACGGTCGGTCGCAATGTGTCGAGCGCGGAGGCCGGTGCCACGTCGGCGGCGATCTCGAGCAGAGCGTCGACCGTCCGCCGGCCCTGGCCGAACACGCCGAGCAGCGACACCATGACCACAAGCGCCGGAAAGACCGACAGCACCGCGTAATACGTCAGCGCCGCGGCGAGGTCGGTGCACTCGTCCTGCTGGAACTCGCGAACCGCCTTGCGCATCGCGTATCGCAGCGACGGCCGCGTGAGGTCCGTCGGGGACTCCGGTTTGCGGGGGTCGTCCGGGTCGGGGGCCCGAGTCGTGTTGTCGGCCTCGTCAATTCGCATACCAACCGTTACCCCGACCCAGCGGAGTCAAACGCCCGCGATACCGCAAGTATGCGGTACCGCAGGTATTGACATGTGTCTCATGCGTACCTACCGTTCCTTACTATGAGTACGCCGGTCAGTGCATCCCGTCCGACGCGCGAAAACATCGCGGAACGCCTGCTCAAAGGCTCGGCCAAGAAATCGTATGCGCCCGCCGTCGACATCGACTGGGACGCACCGCTCGACCCCGACAAGTTCTTTCTGCCGCCACAGATGGTGACGCTCTACGGCACGCCGATCTGGGACGCGATGTCGCGCGAGCAGCAGATCGAACTGTCCCGGCAGGAACTGGTGAACATTCTCTCGGCGGGCATCTGGTTCGAGAACATCCTGAACCAGGCGCTGCTACGGGACCTGATGAACAGGGATGTGCGGGCGGCGTCGACGCACTATTCGCTGACCGAACTCGGTGACGAGACACGGCACATGGTCATGTTCGGCAAGGTGATCGAACGGCTCGGCGCAGAGCCGGTGCAGCCCCGACGGTGGCAGCGGTTCACCATCAACACACTGCCGCTGCTGTTCCGCGGCCCGATTTTGTGGGGCGCCGCGCTGGTCGGCGAGGAGATCTTCGACGCGCTGCAGCGGCAGATTCTGGAGGATCCCGACCTGCAGCCGATCGTCCAGCGGCTCATGCGCATTCACGTGACCGAGGAGGCGCGCCACATCCAGTACGCGCGCGACGGGTTGCGTCGGACCAGGCCGCATATGCGCTTTTTCCAGCGGTTCGTGATGAGCAACCTGCACGGTGTCGGCGGACCGTTCTACCGCTACCTGCTGGCGATTCCCGTCCCGTACCGGCGCATGGGCCTCGACGGCCGTGCTGCCCGGCGGATGGCGTTGGAGAACAAGCACCATCAAGACGCCAAGGTGGCCGGCTTCGCGCCGCTGGCATCGTTCTTCGAGGAAGTCGACCTCATGGGTCCGATAGCGCGTCGCATGTGGCGTCGAAGCGGATTCCTGCCGCAATGAGCGCCGTGTACGAAGGGGCCGCCGCGCTGCGGGTGCACGACGTGGAACACGGCGTGCGGGTGCGGCTGACCGGTCACCTCGATCCGATCGATGGCCGATACCACTGGCGTGGAATGGTTTTCGACTTGGCGCCGGATCTCCGCATACCGCAGACCGTGCAGATATCGGTCGGCGACCGTACCGCCGAGGGCCGGTTGACCGAGGTGACGCCGTGGGGCACGCACACCATCGCCGGTGTCGGCGCTCCTCCGTACCCGGTTGCAGGGGTCAGCGCCGTCGGTTGACGACCGCGATCAGCACCACCACCGCGACGACTCCACCCCCTATCCCGGAGATCAGCAACGGCAGCCGGCCGTCGGCGCCCCACAGGAACCCGGCCCACAACCCCGCCGCAAGTACCGCGAAGCCGCTGAGCCCCTGGAACACACCTTGGGCACTGCCCTGCAATTGCGAACCGACCAGCGAGGAAACCCAGGCTTTGCCGACGCCGTCGGTGCATGCGGTGAACAACCCATAGACACCGATGAGCAGCCACGCGGCCGGCGAGTCGGTGGTCAAGCCGAGGCCGGCATATCCGACAGCGAAGAACACCAGCCCGATCCCGAACACCACCGGCTTTCCGATGCGGTCGGCGAGCGCTCCGGCGGGATAGCTCGCCGCGGCGTACACGGCGTTGTACGTCACGTAGGCCAGGATCACCTCGACGACCGAGAAGCCGATCTCGTTGAGCCGCAGCAGCAGAAGGGCATCGGGAAAGTTCACCAGCGCGAACGCGATCAGCACCGCGGTCACCCGCCAGTATCCACGCGGCAACTCTCCGACGGCGGCCCAAACTCGGCGCCGGTGGACGACCGGTGCGCGGATCTCCCGCGCGGCGAACACCAGCGCGACGCTCAGCACCGCCGGCACGACTGCCACCCACAGCAGCGGCGCGATCTGCTGGTCGAGCAACTGGTAGCCCAACAGTCCGAGTAATGGGCCGAGTACCGCACCCAGGGTGTCCATGGCGCGGTGGAATCCGAACACGCGGCCCCTCGCGGGCACCTCGACGTCGGCGACCAGCAGGGCGTCGCGTGGCGCACCGCGAATTCCCTTACCCAGCCGATCGACGACGCGACCCGCCAGCACGCCGGGCCATGCGCCCGCCGCGGCGACCATCACCTTGCCCAGCGCGGCCATCCCGTATCCGGTCGCGATCAGCGGTCGCCGCGAGTACCGATCCGCGAGCGGTCCCGCGGCCAGCTTCGTGACCGACGCCGCCCCCTCGGCCGCCCCCTCCACCGCGCCCACCACGGCTGCGGGCGCACCGAGCACCGAGGTGAGGTAGATCGGCAGCAGCGGATAGAGCAGCTCACTCGCGGTGTCCTGCAGGAAGGACACCGCAGAGAGCACCCGCACGTTGCGGGTGAGCCAGGAAGACACCTGGCCATAATGCTCCCGAGGACTACTCGGGGTTCTCGTTGGTGAGCGCCTGGAAGCCCTTGGCCTGGCCGCGCGCCAGCCCTGCGCGCACCACTCCGACAAGCAACCCCTGCACCGCGGCCGCGATCATCACCTCACGCATCGAGCGGCTGAGGTCTTGCGGATCCGGCTCCTCGTCGTCAGGATTCACCCGTTGCCAGATCTCGGTGAAGATCTTGCCGGCGATCAGACCGCCGACCACGCTGCTCACGATCGACAGGGGCTTGTACATGGCCTTGGCAGCAGTCATCGCGATGTCATTCCCTGCGCACCGATCCCTAAACCACGAACTAGAACGAGTTCTAATATCGTCGTGTGCGGTTCACTTACGCGGAAGCCATGACAGACCCGGCGTTCTACCTGCCGCTGGCGCAGGCCGCGGAGGCGGCGGGCTATCACGCGATGACCATCGCCGACAGCGTCGCCTACCCCTTCGAGTCGGATTCGACGTATCCCTACACCCCCGACGGGAGCCGCGAATTCCTCGACGACAAGGCGTTCATCGAGGCGTTCGTGCTCGCCGGCGCGCTGAGCGCGGTCACCACGACGCTGCGGTTCAACTTCTTCGTCCTCAAACTGCCCATCCGGCCGCCCGCGCTGGTGGCCAAACAGGCCGGCTCGCTGGCCGCACTCTTCGGCAACCGCCTCGGCCTGGGTGTCGGCACCAGCCCGTGGCCCGAGGACTACGAACTGATGGACGTGCCGTTCGCCGGCCGCGGTAAACGCATGGACGAGTGCATCGAGATCATCAGGGGCCTGACGACCGGCGAGTACTTCGAGTTCCACGGCGAGTTCTACGACATCCCCAAGACGAAGATGACGCCGGCGCCCACCAAGCCGATCCCGATCCTCATCGGCGGGCACGCCGACGCGGCCCTCAAGCGCGCCGCGCGCAACGACGGCTGGATGCACGGCGGCGGTGACCCCGAGGAACTGGACCGACTTATCAAGCGGCTCAAACAGTTCCGCGAAGAGGAAGGCCGCAGCGGATCGTTCGAGATCCACGTGATCTCCGCCGACGCCTATACACTCGACGGCATCAAACGGCTCGAGGACAAGGGTGTCACCGACGTCATCGTCGGGTTCCGCCTCCCCTACATCACCGGTTCCGACCCCGAACCGCTCGACGCCAAGATCCGTCACCTCGAGAAGTTCGCCGAGCGGGTGATCGCCAAGCGCTGAACAGGTGCCATCGGCCCCGACAAGGCGTAGCGTCGACCGCAGGAAGGGGTTACCAGGGGGGGCTATGGGTAACCGGTGTGCGATGGCAAGCACAGAGTCGGAACAACACAACGCGCTGTCGGGTGTCGTGGCAGCCGGGGCCTCTGCGGGTGGCGTCGAGGCGTTGACGCAGTTCGTCGCCGGTCTGCCGCCCGATTTGCCCTGCGGGGTGCTCATCGTGCTGCACATGCCGGCGAGCGCGCCGAGCGTGCTGGCAAAGATCCTCGACCGCAGCGGACCACTACCCTCGCAGACCGCCGTCGACGGCGCCGTGATCGAGCCCGGCCGCATCTATGTCTGCGCACCGGACCGCCACCTTTTGGCCGCCGATGGCCATGTGATGTTGTCGCAGGGCCCCACGGAGAACGGTCACCGGCCCGCGGTCAATGCGCTGTTCCGTTCCGTGGCACTGAGTTTCGGGCCCCGTGCCATCGGTGTCCTGTTGTCCGGCGTCCTCGATGACGGCGTGCTGGGCGCCGCCGCCATCCGGTCCCGCGGCGGCACCACCATCGTGCAGACCCCGAGCGACGCATTGTTTGCGGCAATGCCCATCAACGCGATCGAAGCGGGCGTCGCCGATCATCAAGCCGCGGCAAGTGACGTCGGCGCCGTCCTGATGAAGCTGTTCGAACGAGAAATCGAGGTTCGGGATATGGAACCCGACAGGGCCATGGAATTGGAGAATCGCATCGCGATGGGAAACCGCTTCTCCACGTCTTTCGATTCGGAGAACCTCGGCCCGCATTCGGGCTACATCTGCCCCGACTGCAACGGCTCGCTGATCGAGGTGGGGCCGGCCAGCTATCGCTGCCGGGTAGGGCACGCGTGGACGGCCGACGCGTTGATGAAGGCCCGCGACGAGGAGGTCGAAGGCGCCATCTGGGTCGCATTGCGCAGTCTGCGGGAGAAGGCCAAGATGTCACGCAAATTGGCGGATACCGTAGGCCCGGGCACGGTGCGACAGCGCTATCTCGAGACCGCCGACGAGGCCGACCGCGCGGCGCTCGTGCTGGGCGACCATCTCGCCATCACACCACACGGGGAATCCGGTGACGGCTGAGCCGACCCCGCTGGCGGTGTTCGCAGAGCCGTTGGGCGATGTGACGACGCTACGGCCGCGCGGCGTGCTGAACAGCCGCACGTACCGCCCGCTGCGCGACACGATCATCAAGGCGGCGCTGGAGGAACCGCGTGCCGTCGTCGTCGACGTGAGCGACCTCGAGGTGCCCACCGAATCGGCATTGGCGGTGTTCACCAGCGCCCGCTGGCACGTCGGCCGCTGGCCGCAGGTGCCCATTGTGCTGGTATGCGAACACCGGGGCCTGCGCTCGGCGCTCGCACGAAACGGCGTCACCCGCTATGTGCCGTCCTACGCCACCATGGCGGCCGCGATGGCCGCGCTGGCCGGCGGCGACCCACCAGGGGTGCGCCGACGGGCCCGGGCTGAACTGCCCAGGACCGCGGCGAGCCTGCAACGAACGCGTGAACTGGTGGTGGAGTGGTTGACGGCGTGGTCCCAGCCCGAGCTGATCCCGACGAGCAAGGTGGTGGCCACCACGTTCGTCGAGAACGTCCTGCAGCACACCGACAGCCGGCCCGGCCTGCGGATCGAGTCGAAGGGGTCGACGGTGACCGTCGCGGTGACCGATGACAGCCGCGATCCTGCCGCCCTGCGCGAAGACGGTGCATACAGCCCGGCGCCGTCGGGACTGCGGATCATCGCCGCACTGTGCCGAGCCTGGGGTAACGCGCCGAACACGGCAGGCAAAACCGTTTGGGCAGTCATCGGCCCGGAAAACGCCCTCTGATGAGTATGTTCGGACGTGCGGCAGGACCGAGCGGACGGACATGGGGTTGAGCGAGCAGACAGAGGAGACGTTCGAGGCGCTACTGCATTACATGCGCGACTCGCGCGGATTCGATTTCACCGGCTATAAACGGACGTCGCTGATGCGGCGCGTGCAACACCGGATGCGTCAGGCCGGATTCGACTCGTACGAGGAGTACCTCGACCATCTCCAGGCCAGCTCCGACGAGTTCAACGCTCTCTTCAACACGATCCTGATCAATGTCACCGCGTTCTTCCGGGACCCCGAGGCATGGGAGTACCTCCGCGACGAAGTGGTTCCGGCCATGTTGGCAGAACGCGGACCCAACGATCCGATCCGGGTGTGGAGCGCCGGGTGCGCCTCCGGTCAGGAGGCCTACACGCTCGCGATGGTGTTGGCGGACGCGCTCGGCTTGGATGCCTTCCGGCAGCGGGTCAAGATCTATGCGACCGACGTCGACGAGGATGCGCTGGCGGAGGCGCGGACCGCGTCGTACGACCAAAAGGCCGTCGAGTCAGTGCCCACGGAGTCTCTGAGCACCTATTTCGATCAGGCCAACGGCCGATACGTGTTCCGGAAAGATCTACGCAGGGCGGTCATCTTCGGCCGCAACGACCTCGTCAAGGACGCGCCGATCTCCCGGGTGGATCTTTTGGTCTGCCGCAATACCCTCATGTACCTCAACGCCGAAACACAGCGGAAGGTGTTGAGCCGCTTGCACTTCGCACTTGCACCAAACGGAATGCTGTTCCTCGGTCACTCCGAGACGCTGTTGAGCAACAGCGACCGCTTCGCGCCGATCAACTTGAAGCACCGCTTCTTTCGCAAGGCGGCCGGGCCGCAGAACGGCGTCGAGAGACTCGACCGCCCGGCGGTCAACCAGGAGCGTCACGGCGACCTTCCAGGTCTGGACCCAATTCGTGAACTCGCCTTCCGCGCCGGGCCTGTCGCCCAAATCGTGGTTACCGGGGACGATACGGTCGCGATGATCAACCAGCAGGCCGAGTCCACGTTCGGCTTGTCGGCACGTGATATCGGCCGACTCCTGCGTGACCTCGAGGTGTCGTATCGGCCCGTCGAGTTACGCGCCTATCTCGAGCAGGCCAAAGTCGAGCGGCGGTCCGCCCGCATCCAGGATGTGCACTGGCAACGCCCCGGCCTGGACTCGGTGTGGTTCGAGATCCACGTCAACCCGCTCGTCGACCCCGACAACGGCCTACGCGGTGTGTCGATCGTCTTCTTCGACGTGACCGCGACCCGAGCGCTGCTCGACAAGGTGGTGCAGACCAACAGCCAACTCGAGGCGGCCTACGAGGAGTTGCAGTCCACCAACGAGGAACTCGAGACCACCAACGAAGAACTGCAGTCGACCGTCGAGGAACTCGAGACCACCAACGAAGAGCTGCAGTCCACCAACGAGGAACTCGAGACCACCAACGAAGAGCTGCAGTCCACCAACGACGAGCTGCACACGATCAACGACGCGCTGCGTGAGCGCAGCATCGAGGTGGAAGAGACGAAGTCGTTCCTCGACTCACTCGTGAACTCGATTCACTTCGGCATGGTCATAGTGGACCGGGAGATGCGGGTGATGTTGTGGAACCGCGGCTGCGAGGAACTCTGGGGCCTGCGGGCCGACGAGGCAGTGGGATCGGCGCTGGCGTCTCTGGACATCGGATTGCGCGCCGATGACGTCAAACCGCTGATCGGCCAGGCTTTCGTGGATCCCGGACTGACCGCGGAGACGGTGCTGGACGCGGTCACCCGTCGGGGCAGGCAGGCCCGCGTGCGGATCATCTGCACCGGCTTCCGCTCCAGCGAGGCCGTCACCGGGGCCTTGCTGCTGATGGAGCTGCAGCGCTAACGACGGGTGTCCTCGGCCTCGAGCACCTGTTGCGCCATGGCCGCCTTCTCGTGCCGGACTGCCGCCTCTCGATGGCGTTCGGCGGCATCCTGATGGAACGCGACCGACCGGTCGTCCGCACGCATCGCGGCCTGCTCGTGCGCGGCCGCCGCACGCAGGTGCGTTTGCTTTGCGTCGCTGTGCCGCTGCGCGGCACTGTGGTGCGCGTGGCGTGCGCGTTCCACCGCGTCTGCGGCATGCCGCTGCGCAAGTGCCGCCGACTCCGCGGTAGTTGGGACGCCCCTCGCCAGTTCGCTCTGCCGCCGACGCAACTCGTCGGCCCGCGCGCGGGCCAGTTCACCACGGGTGGTCGCGTCGGGCGTGGGGTCGTGACTCATGAATGCATTCCGGCCGATTCGAATCCTTCGGACTGAATTTACGCGGCCCCGCGCGAGTGCGGCCCCGCTGGGGACTACCCGCGCAAAGTCGTGTGTGGGCTCTGCCCGTAGGTCTGGCGGTACAGCACCGCGAACCGGCCGGTGTGGGCAAACCCCCACCGTGCGGCGATCTCGGTGACGGTGTCGCTGCTTCGGTCGGCGGCCATCAATTGTTGATGCGCGTAGTGCAACCGAAGCCGACGCAGATATTGCAGCGGGGTCGTGTCCAGATGCTGCCGGAACATATACTGCACTGCTCGTGGCGTGACGTGGACGGCCTCGGCGATGTCGGCCAGCGCGATGTCGTTGGCGGCGTTCGCGTCCATGAACTCCATCGCGCGGCGCAGCAGCACCGGTTTGTGATCGGTGCGATCGTGCGGACTGGGACTTGCCGTCGCCGTGTTCGGGAAGGTCGCCAGCGTCACCGCCGCCAACAACCGACTGGCATGCCCGACGACCAACGGCGTGGCAAGCACGTCGTCCGACAGCACGGTGTTCCCGACGTAGCGGACCGCCTGCTTCCACATCTGAACCGCGGCGGCGTCGACAGGCGAGAAGCTGGTGAAGCGAACCGGCAGCGGGGCCTGCCCTCTGGGAAGACCGGTGGCCACGCCCGCCACCATTGCGGGATCGAGGAGAACCGCCGTCAGGCGCGCGTCGTCCGAAGACACCCGGAACGGCAGGTGCGGTTGCGTCAAAATCGCCACGTCCCCGGCAGCCACCTCGGACCATATGCCGTCGCACGCACTGTCCACTCGGCCGGCGGTGGGCCACACCGCCACGACTTTGTTCGGCGGATCGGGCCGGGCCTCGACATGGCCCGCGACAAACACCTCGTCGAGCGTCAGCGGACCGACGGTCGCGCGGGCATGTGTGAGCAGCGACCCCTCGAGACGCGCCGACGACTTGCGCGACAGCCGCAACTTCACGCCGTAGGCGTCTTCCAGGAACTCGTCGGCGTCGGCGGGATCGCTGATATCGACCTTTGTGCGTTCCAGCCGATGCGCTTCATAGGCGCTGTTGATCGGTCTCACCTCGGGAGAGTGACGCGAGGGTGAGGCTGTCGTCTCAGCCCCATTGGCGTTGAGCCTACCCGGTCGAATGGTCGGCAAACGAAATCCAAGCCACTTTCCAGCGCATCTGTTTTTGTTCCTTCCCCGGCAGATGGAGAACCTTTCCCACGCGCCGTGAAATCTAGGTCAGAATTGGCACCGATAGGAGGTTTCATGTCTTCCCACCTGGAAGTCTCGAAGCCCTCGGGGCGCGAAATGGTCCCGCTGACCGGTCAGCGGGTGACTCTCGGTAAGGCCTCGACCAATGCGGTGTCGCTCGAACACGACGAGACCGTCTCGCGGTTGCACGCGGTCCTCGAGAACCTCGGATTCGCCTGGTCGATTAGGGATCTGGGGAGCCGCAACGGCACCTATCTCAACGGCGAGCGGATCTCCGCGGAACGGGTGCTGCGGTCCGGCGACGAGGTGCGGCTCGGCAAGTCGCGGGTGATCTTTTGGGACGTGAGGGACAGCGGGGACGGCAGGCTCGACGAGGAAACCGTGACCGCCCAGGCGGCTGAGGCCCCGCCGCGGCTCACCCGCCGCGAACTCGACGTGCTCATCGTGCTGTGCCGGCCGTTGGTATCCGAGGACCCGTTCCCCGAACCCGCGTCGGTGCGGCGGATGGCCGGCGACCTGTACGTCACCGAGGCCGCGGTCAAACAGCATCTGCAGAACCTCTACGACAAGTTCGCGATCCCCGCCGAGGGCGATCGCCGGGTCCGGCTGGCCAACGAGGCGTTGCGGCGCGGCGCCGTCACCCTCGCCCAACTGCGCGCTACGTGAAGTCGACGGCCTCGAGCAAGAGCACAGTTCCGGCGAGCGTCCGTATGTTCGGAAAGCATCGCAAGCGGTTGCTGGGTTGCCGCTGGACGAAAGGTGGCCATGACCGTCGCCGTCGACCAGATCGAGGTCGCCGATCCGCTGGACGCCTGGACACGTGCAGGGTTTGAGGTCGAGTCCGGTGTCACCGCGATCGACCACGTCGTGCTCCTGTCGCCCGCCCCGGACCGGACGGTGGAATCGTTCGCCGCCGTCGGTGTCCGGCCACGCCGGGAACGCGCCGGCGAACTCGGCGGTCGGCCGATCCGCCAGATCTTCTTCCGGTTCGGCGAGGTGATCGTCGAGGTCGTCGGTTCACCCGGCACCGCGAGCGACGGACCGTCGACGCTGTGGGGGATCACGTACGTCGTCGCCGATATCGACGCCACCGCTGCGTTCTTCGGCGGCCGCACCGCCCCGGTCAAGGACGCGGTGCAGCCCGGACGCCGGATCACCACGCTGCGGCATCAGGGATTCGGGATGTCGGTGCGGACGGCCATGATTCGGCGCGTCGCTGACCCGACCAGTTCGACGCGGTGCTTATCCTCGGCGGGTGACCGAGGGCGTCGTAATCATCCACACTGACGGCGGGTGTCGACCCAATCCGGGCCCCGGCGGTTGGGGCGCGGTGCTGCGTCATCGTCAGCACGTCCGCGAGATGTGCGGCGGCGAATCCGATACGAGCAACAACCGGATGGAGCTGACCGCACCGATCATGGCGTTGGAGGTGCTCACCAGGCCTGTGGTGGTGCACCTCTACACCGACAGCACCTATGTCCGTAACGGCATCACCAAGTGGGTGCTCGGCTGGGAACGCAACGGCTGGCTGACCGCCGCGAAGCAGCCGGTGAAGAATGTCGACCTCTGGCAGCGGCTCCGGATGGCGTGCTCGCGGCACGAGGTCGAGTGGTTCTGGGTCAAGGGGCATTCGGGGATCGCCGACAACGAGTTGGCCGACCAGTTGGCTACCCGGGGCATGCAGGAAGCGCTGTCCGAAGTCATTGCCCGCCGCTGAGAGCCGCGCGATGCCGACCCTTTCGCGTCGCTTCACTCCCATTTAACTGGCGGAGGTGCAGTATTCGAAATGTACGGTATTCCGCAGACCGATGTCAGCGCTGATCGGTAGCTGGGTGCGGCCAATAGCCGATCACGCCGTCGAACTCGAGGTCCGTTTGCGCGAAGTCATTCCCTACCGCGATCAGCGGCTCGTGCGAAAGCTTCGCAGCGGCGTAGGTCATCGTGTCGCCGAAGTTGAGCGCCGCGGGGTGGCGTCCCTTGCCGTACTGAAGGTAGGCACGGTGCGCTGCGAGGGCGTGGTCCGCAGTGAAATCCAGGACGGTCAAATTGATCTCGCTCTTCAGTCGATCGAAAGCCGTGCGGGCGACGGGACCGTGGCGACTGCTGAGGACGATCAGGCACTCGACAACGCTGGGCGCAGCAATGGCAGGACCGCGATCGGCTGCAAGCGCAGCCAACACCTGTTCGACATGCGGGTCTTCGCGCTGCAGTACGGCGATAATGGCACTGGTATCGACGATCACAACTACACCCCGGTCTGAGGATCAAGCCCCAGAATCTGCTCACGCTCAGCTTTGGAAATAGGCGAGCCATCCGCCATGAGCGGCCAAATCTCGTTCGTCAGGACGTCCAGCAGATCATCCGCGCGACCGCCGCTACGAGCCTGGGTGACCTCGATCTGAGCTTTGAGCGCATGCCGGATCGCATCTATGCGGCTGGACAGGTGGAGTCGGTGCATCAACTCATCAGCCAGCTCGATGACCTCTTCATCTTTCACATTGAAAGCCATCGGTACATCGTACCACCGTTAAGGTACCTGGTACAGGGTGTCATGCGGCGCTCCGCACCGTTGCAATAGATGCAACAATCAGCGTCCAGTGCTGCAGACACTTCTCACGATCCGACTCAAATATCATGCGCCAGAGCGTATTTCGGACCTTACTCTTCCCATTTGACCTCCCCGGGTTCCTTGTCCGGCCGCAGACCGCGCCAACTGGGTTGGCGCAGACGGTTATCGGAGGTTCGTTCGCTGTAGCGTACCTCGCCGACAAGCTCGGGCCGGACGAACGTGACACCCTTTGCGTCCTGGCGGGTCAGCCGGTCGTTGAACGGGTTCTCGTCGGTTTCAAGCGGTTTCAGGGTTTTCCTGAGCTCGGCGAGGGCCTTGTCGGTGAACCCGGTGCCGACGCGGCCGACGAACTGGAGCCCACTCTCGGCCGGAATACCGAGCACCAGTGAGCCGATCCCGCTCGACCGTCCGCCCTCCCCCTGCCGCCAGCCGCCGATCACGACTTCCTGGGTGTTCCAGAGCTTGTCCTTGATCCACGACGACGACCGCCGGCCCGGTTGGTATGTCGAGTCGCGCTTCTTCGCGACCACGCCCTCCCATCCCTTCTCGCGGGCATGTTCGAGCGCCTCCGGACCGTCGCCGGGCAACTGGTCTGGGACGATCAACCCGCCGCCCTCGGCCAGTGCTTCAAGTATCCTGCGGCGATCGGAGTGCTTGGCGCGCAACAACGATCTGCCGTCGAGATAGAGGATGTCGAACGCCCAGAACTCAACCCGGGTGGAACGGGCCCGGTTCTGCATCTCGGAGAAGCTCGGTACCCCGGACTCGTCGAGCGCGACCGCTTCGCCGTCGAGGATCACGTGGTGGTCTGCGAGATCTGCTGCCAATGCCTCGAATTGGGGGAACTCGCCCGTGATGTCGCGGCCGCGCCGGGAGCGGACGGTGAGCCTGCCCCGGTCCGCGTCGACGATCACGCGGTAGCCGTCCCACTTGCCTTCGAACGCCCACTGGCCGGCCTTGAGCCTCGCGACCGAACCGTCCTTCGACAGCATCGGCGCGAGATCACCCGCATGCGGGCGCTTCTGGTCCTTCATCCGGTGCGCGAGCCAGTTCTTGCCGTCGGTCTGGATCAGCGCGTAGCGACCGTCGACCTTGTCGCCCCGCAGGTTGATGATGACCTCGCCGCCGCCCCCTTTGGGACTGTCGGGGGGGACGTCGTTGAACTTCTCGGCCTCGTAGGTGCCGGTGTCCCAGATGATCATCTGGCCGCCGCCGTACTCGCCTTGGGGGATTTCGCCGTGGAAGGTCAGATACTCCAGCGGATGGTCCTCGGTGTGTACGGCCAGGTGGTTCACCGACGGCGTGTCGGGCAGGTTCTTCGGAACGGCCCAACTCACGAGCACGCCGTCACGTTCCAGCCGCAGGTCGTAGTGCAGCCGGCGGGCGTGGTGCTCCTGGATGACGAACTTGTCATTGTTGCCGGTTTTCGGCGGCCTGTTCGGTACCGGCTCGGGGGTTTTCGATGCGTCGCGCATGCTGCGGTAGGTGGTCAGCCGATCGGGCACCGGCGCCGCCTCGTCGAGCGGCGCCAGCAGGTCGCCCATCTCCTGCACCCGCTCGAGCACCTCGTCGAAGCGCAGGTGCCCGAGCTTCGGATCCCCGATCTCGTCCCAGGTACACGGCGCGGCGACGGTCGGATGCTCGCGTCCCCGAAGCGAATACGGCGCGATGGTCGTCTTGGCGGCGTTGTTCTGACTCCAGTCGACGAAGACCTTGCCGGCGCGCAGGCTCTTGGTCATCGTCGCGGTCACTCGCTTGGGCATGGTCTTCTCGAGTTGCTGCGCGACCCGTCGCGCCAGCACGGACGCACCCTGGGAACTGATCGGCTCCTCCAGTGGCACATAGAGGTGCAGCCCCTTGCTGCCGCTGGTGAGCGGATAGGTGGTCAGCCCGATGTCGCTGATGAGATCCCGCACCTCGTGAGCGACCTCGCAGAGTTGCCGAAACGACACTCCCTCGCCGGGGTCGAGGTCGAACACGATGCGGGTGGCCGGCCCCGGCTCTCCGTCCACGAACCGCCATTGCGGCACATGCACTTCGAGCGACGCCTGCTGCGCGATCCACGCCAACCCCTCGGCGGTGTCGATCAGCGGGTACGTCGTCGTCCCGGACCGGTGCGTGACCGACGCGCGGTCCAGCCAGTCCGGCGCCGACGAGGCGAGTTGCTTCTCGAAGAACGACGGCTCCCCGACGCCGTTGGGCCACCGTTTGCGGGTGACTGCGCGACCGGCGATATGCGGGACCATCGCCTCGGCGATGCAGACGTAGTAGTCGAACACCTGCGCCTTGGTGGTACCCGTCGCGGGGTACAGCACCTTGTCCGGGTTCGTCAGCTTCACCCGCCCGAATCGATCCACAGTGTGAACGTATACCCGCTGCTACGTTGGATCTGTGACGAGAATCTTCGCGGCGTCGCTGGTCGCGGCGGCGACTCTGCTGGCGGCGCCGCACGCGGCGGCCGATCCGCAGGATCTCGTGCCCTACTGCTCGGGCGACCAGACGCCGATGGACGACAACTGCCGACCGATGGCCCATCAGGAGTACACCCACGGATCGGGATTGGACCCCGGCCTGTCGAGCGGCTTGGACCCTTCGAACCCGTCAGTCGTCAGCGGCGGTTGATCGGCGCGCCCGACCGGTCGCGCACGGCGGCACGGTGGCGGCATCATGCCGCGTTGGGTTCTGGCCCGTGCGGCTCGTCAGCCTGGTTGCCACCGTCGGCTTCCGGGACTTCGGTGTCTGCGTCCAGTCGACGGTGTAGCCGTTCCGGCCGGTGGAACTCGTTGACGCGCGCTTGCCCGGTGTCGAGGTGCGGCGGCGGTATCCACTCGACATCGTTGTCGCCGTTGACCCGGGTGCCCCAGCCGTCGGAACCGACCATGCGGTTGTCGGGCCCGCACGCCAAGCCGAGTTCGTCGACGTTGGTTTGTCCATCGTCGGCCCAGTCGCGTTCCGCGTGATGGACTTGGCACCCGTAGGCGGGCACCGTGCAGCCCGGCTTGGTGCAACCGCCGTCGCGAGCGATGAGCATGATCCGCTGGGCCGGCGAGGCCACGCGGCGGGCGCGAAACAAGTCCAGGGCCGACCCGGTGGCCTTGTCGAACACCGCCAGGTAGTGGTTGGCATGGGCGGCCATGCGGATGACGTCGGCGATGGGAATGACGGTGCCGCCACCGGAGACTCCAACGCCGGCCCGGCTCTCTAGGTCCTGCAGTGTGGTGCGGATGACGATCGAGGTCGGTAACCCGTTGTGCTGACCCAACTCCCCGCTTTCCAGCACACTGCGTCCGACCGCGACCAATGCGTCGTGCTGGCGCTGCGCCAGGTTACGGTGGTCTTGGTCGATCTGCGCCTGTGACGGCGAGCCGGAGACGCAAGGATTTTCGTCGTCAGGGTTGCACATGCCCGGCGCCGCCCACTTCGCGAAAATCGCCTCGTATATCGCCCATGCTTCGGGAGTCAGATTGCCTTTGAACGGGATCATCTTGTCGGACCCCTGGGGCCCCTTCGTGAAACCGCGACGCCTTGCACGCTCCCTTTCGTCGGGTTCGGGGCCGTCCTGATCGAGCAGGAATAAAATGCGATCGGCGTTGTCCCTCAATTCCTTTGGTCCCACGCCGACAGCGGTGCGAGCCAGGTCCACTTCGATCTGAGCGCGGGTGAGGGAATCTACCGAAGGCGGGATGCGGCCCATTGCCTCGCGCACGACCTTGACGTGTTCGCGATTGATCAATCCATTCGCCTCAACGAGCGCTGTGGCCGGCAACACCGGCTCGAGTGGTTCTCCGGTCAGTGTGCGCCGGGGCGCCAACAGGCTCGCCTCGTCGAGCCGGCGGTTGGCCTCGGTGGGCGAGATGCGCCACCGGACCGACAGAAAGTCGCGCCAGGTCTTGGCGCCCATCTGGGTGGCGCTGGTCTCGGTCTGCAAGCGCGCCAGCATGCGGTGGCTCTGGCTGGGCATCTGGCAGGTGAGGGTTTCGAGTTCGTCGAGCACGCCGACCAATTCCGTCGTGGCGAGTGTGTCGATAGGCAGTGCGGCCAGTTCGTCGAACGCTGAACGCAGCGCGGCGACCGCCGTTTGCACCGCTCCGGAAGTCATGACTCGAACGTATGTTCGAATGTTAAGAATGCCATGGCCTAGCCCTGAAGAATCTCTGAGAGCTTTAGGGCGGAGCTGTAAAATCGCTTCAGAGAAGAGCCGTAAAGTGTTGTCACACAGTCTGTTCAGTCGCGACGATGCTCCGGGAGGACATGCGATGAGGGCCCTGGTGATCGGTGAGGCGTTGATCGACATCGTCGAGCGCGCCGGCTCGACCGCAGAGCACGTCGGCGGCAGCCCGCTCAACGTCGCGGTTGGGCTGGCCCGCCTGGGCCGCACCGTCGACTTCCTCACCCACATCGGCGACGACGGGCGCGGGCAGCGCATCGCCGACTATGTCGAAAGTTCTGGCGCACAACTTGTTACGGGAAGTGCGAACGCGGACCACACCTCGACCGCGTTGGCCACTATCGACGAGCGTGGCTCGGCCCAGTACGAGTTCGACATCGAATGGCAGCTGACGGGCACACCGGAGGTGGGGCCGCCTCTCGTCGTGCACACCGGGTCGATCGCAGCGGTGCTGGAACCCGGCTGCCGCGCCACCGCCGCGCTGGTCGACACCTACCATCTCTCCGCGACCGTCACGTTCGACCCGAATCTGCGGCCGGCGCTGATCGAGGATGCCTCTCAAGATGCTCGGGCCGCACGTGGTCGCATCGATCGGCTCATCGAGCGGTGCGACGTGGTCAAGGCGAGCGATGAGGACATGCGCTGGCTCGATCCCGGTCGGTCCCCCGAGCAGATCGCGCAGACATGGCTGACGCTGGGCCCATCCGTCGTCGCGGTGACGATGGGCGGGCGCGGGTCGTTCGCGGTGTGTGCGGAGGGCCTGGTGCGCGTGCCGGCGTTCGAGGTCGACGTCGTCGACACGGTGGGTGCCGGCGACGCGTTCATGGCGGGACTGATCGACGCACTGTGGACGCTGGGGTTGCTGGGTGCCGAGCGGCGACGTGACCTGGCGCGGATCGGCACCGAGGCGCTGACGACCGTGGTGCGCGCCGCCGCGATGTCGTCGGCGTTGACCGTTTCCCGCGCCGGCGCCGACCTGCCCGATCGCGCCACCCGCGATGCCGCGCTGAAATCAGCCATACTGGGTTGATGCGTTCCATATGGAAAGGCTCTATCGCGTTCGGCCTGGTGAACGTCCCGGTCAAGGTCTACAGCGCGACCCAGGACCACGACGTCAAGTTCCACCAGGTGCATGCGAAGGACAACGGACGCATCCGGTACAAGCGCGTCTGCGAGATCGACGGCGAGGAAGTCGAGTACCGCGACATCGCGAGGGCATACGAATCCGACGACGGACAGACGGTGATCATCACCGACGAGGACATCTCGACGCTTCCGGAGGAGCGCAGTCGAGAGATCGAGGTACTGGAGTTCGTTCCGGCCGGCGACATCGACCCGATGATGTATGACCGCAGCTATTTCTTAGAGCCCGAGGGCAAGTCGTCGAAGTCGTATGTGCTGCTGACCAAGACGCTCAAGGAGACCGACCGGGTCGCGATCGTCCACTTCGCGCTGCGCAACAAGACCCGCCTCGCGGCGCTTCGGGTTCAGGACTTCAGCAAGCGCGACGTCATGGTGATCCAGACGCTGTTATGGCCCGACGAGATTCGCGATCCCGATTTCCCGGTGCTGGACAAGGAAGTCGACATCAGGCCGGCCGAGCTGAAAATGGCCACCCAGGTTGTCGATTCGATGACCGACGACTTCAATCCCGACCGCTATCACGACGACTATCAGCAGCAACTGCACGAGCTGATCCAAGCCAAACTCGAAGGCGGCGAAGCCTTTACCACCGAGGACCAGCCGCAGGAACTCGACGAGACCGAGGACGTCTCCGACCTGTTGGCCAAGCTCGAGGCCAGCGTGAAGGCGCGGCGCGAGGGCCGCGGTGGCTCGCGCAGTTCCGACGACGGGGACAAGCCCGCCGCGAAGGCAGCCGCGAAGAAGGCGTCGGCGAAAAACAGCACCGCCAAGAAAACGCCCGCTAAGAAGCCGCCGGCCAAGAAGGCGGCTAAGAAGGCGCTGGCGAAGAAGGCGGCATCGAAGAAGTAGCGCTTCTGGCGCCGAGATCTGCGGTAGGGCTGTGAAACGACGCGGCCAGCGACCCCCTTGCAGAAATCGGCGCAGTTGCCGTGCCCTGTTACGGTTCGCCCGCGAGGAAAGGACTCCGAAACGTGATTCTGGACAGATTCCGACTGGACGATCAAGTGGCAGTGGTCACCGGCGCGGGCCGCGGCCTGGGTGCAGCGATGGCGCTCGCATTCGCGGAAGCCGGTGCGGACGTGGTGATCGCGTCGCGCACGCAGTCGCAACTCGAGGAGGTGGCCGGCCAGATAAAGGGCGTCGGCCGCAGGGCGCACGTCGTGGCGGCCGACCTCGCGCATCCCGAGGACACCGCGACGCTGGCCGAGACCGCGATCGAGGCGTTCGGGAAACTGGACATCGTCGTCAACAACGTCGGCGGCACCATGCCGAACGCGCTACTCAACACGTCCACCAAGGATCTGCGCGACGCGTTCACCTTCAACGTCACCACCGCGCACGCGCTCACCACCGCCGCCGTCCCGCTGATGCTCGAGCACTCCGGCGGCGGCAGCATCATCAACATCACCTCCACCATGGGCCGGTTGGCCGGTCGCGGATTCGCCGCCTACGGCACGGCCAAGGCGGCGCTCGCCCACTACACCCGGCTCGCCGCGCTCGATTTGTGCCCGCGTATCCGGGTCAACGCCATCGCGCCGGGGTCGATCCTGACGTCGGCGCTCGACATCGTGGCCTCCAACGACGAACTGCGTAAGCCGATGGAAGAGGCCACCCCGCTGCGCCGGTTGGGCGAGCCGCACGACATCGCCGCGGCCGCGGTGTACCTCGCCTCGCCCGCCGGCAGCTACCTCACCGGCAAGACGCTGGAGGTCGACGGTGGCTTGACGGTCCCGAATCTGGACATGCCCATCCCGGATCTATGACAGGACATCCGTCGGCCGGCGCCGAAAGGCTTGTACGCTGTGCGCCGAGGCCGGGGGTAGACCAGACTGAGGACATGCCTATGCGGACCACACTTCGTTATCTCGCCCCGGTCATCGCAGCCGGCGGCATCGCCGCGGCCCTCGCGGCACCGCCGGCCGGCGCCGAACCGGCTCCCGATCCAACGCTGCCGCAGTGTGTCGACACCGGCGGCGCACAGGCCATCGGCGGTTCCACCACCGAATGCGTGACACCGGGCAACGTCTCGATCGACGCCACCCCCGCCCAACAGGAGTACGTCGGTCCATGGGGAAGCATGTGGGAAGGCGACGGCTTCTTCTTCCCGTGATCGGGCTCGGCGGCCGGCACAGATAGCACCCGCGCTCCCGCGCTCGACAGGTTTCGCCTAACCTAACTTTTCTATTCGCTACTCCGGATAGAAAGTGAGGCGCGTGGACCAGCGCAGCGAGGTCAAGCTGCGGCCGAGCTGGGTGCTGCTCGGCCCGGCGTTCGTGGCGGCCATCGCCTACGTCGACCCCGGCAACGTCGCCGCCAACGTCAGTGCCGGCGCACAGTTCGGCTTCCTGCTGGTCTGGGTCATCGTCGCGGCCAACGCGATGGCCTGCATCGTGCAGTACCTATCGGCCAAGCTCGGCCTGGTGACCGGGATGTCGCTGCCCGAAGCGGTGGGTAACCGGATGCGCCGCCGCACCCGGCTGACCTATTGGCTGCAAGCCGAAATGGTCGCGATGGCAACCGATCTCGCCGAGGTCGTGGGCGGCGCGATCGCGCTGTACCTGCTGTTCGACCTGCCCCTGCTCACCGGCGGCATCATCACCGGTGCCGTCTCGCTGCTGTTGCTGTTGGTCAAGGACCGCCACGGCCAGAGTTCGTTCGAACGCGTCATCACCGGCCTGCTGTCGATCATCGCGGTCGGATTTCTCGCCAGCCTGTTCGTCGCTCCCCCGCCGCTCGGCGAGGCGGCTGCCGGTCTGGTACCGAAATTCGCCGGCGCCGAGAGCGTGCTGATCGCGGCGGCCATGCTGGGCGCCACCGTGATGCCGCACGCGGTGTATCTGCACTCGGGCCTGGCGCGGGACCGACACGGCCATCCGGGCCCCGGCCCGAGGCGACGGATGCTGTTGCGAATCACCCGATGGGATGTCGGCATCGCGATGGTGATCGCGGGTGCGGTCAACCTGTCGATGGTGCTGGTCGCCGCGACCAACCTGCAGGGGCAGGAGAACACCGACTCGATCGAGGGCGCGCACGCCGCGGTCGGTGCGGCCCTCGGCCCGACGATCGCGTTGCTGTTCGCGATCGGCCTGCTGGCCTCGGGGCTGGCGTCGTCGTCGGTCGGCGCCTACGCGGGCGCGATGATCATGCAGGGCCTGCTGCACCGCGCCATTCCGCTGGTGTTGCGCCGCCTCATCACGCTGCTGCCCGCGCTGGTGATCCTCGCGGTGGGCGTCGATCCCAGCCGCGCGCTGGTGTTGTCGCAGGTGGTGCTGTCGTTCGGGATCCCGTTCGCGCTCATTCCGCTGGTGCGGCTGACCAGCGACCGGACGCTGATGGGTGACGACACCAACCACGGGGTGACGACGGCTCTCGGCTGGGGCATCGCCGGCGTGATTAGTCTCTTGAACGTGGTGCTGATCTATCTGACGCTGACGGGTTGATGCACACATACTTCGCCTACGGGTCGAACCTCAACGTCGTGCAGATGGCGTTGCGGTGTCCCGATGCGGCGAACCCCCGGCCGGCGAGGCTGGCCGGCCACGACTGGCTGATCAACGAGCGGGGCGTTGCCACCGTCGACCCGTTCGACGGCTCCGAAGTGTACGGAGTGGTGTGGCAACTCAACGATCGCGACTTGGCGGTGCTGGACAGCGCCGAAGGCGTCCCGGTCCGCTACCGCCGCGACCGGCTCACGGTGCACACCGACGACGGGCCCGCGGACGCCTGGGTGTACATCGACCATCGCGTCGAGCCCGGTCCGCCGCGACCGGGATACCTTGAGCGCATCATCGACGGCGCGCTGCACCACGGCCTGCCGCAGGGCTGGGTCGACTTCCTCGGCCGATGGGATCCGGCGCATTGGCCCGGCCGGACCCACCACTCCAATCTTTCGGCCCCACAGTCTCTTTCGGAACTGCTGGCGCAGCCCGGAGTCACCGAGGACCGCATCCTTCGGTCCCGGTTCGGCTTCCTGGCCATTCACGGCGGCGGACTGGAGCAGATGACCGACGTGATCGCCGAACGCGCCGCCGACGCCGCGGGCGCCTCGCTGTATGTGCTGCGCCATCCCGACCATTACCCGCACCATCTGCCCTCGGCGCGGTACCGCGCGCAGGATTCCGAACGGCTCGCGGAGTTCCTCGACCACGTCGACGTCGCGGTGTCCCTGCACGGGTACGGCCGCATCGGCCGCAGCACACAGTTGCTGGCGGGTGGCCGCAACCGCGCACTCGCCGAGCACCTCGCTCGTCGTGTGGAAGTGCCTGGCTACCAAGTGATCACCGATCTCGACGCGATACCTCGCGAACTACGTGGACTGCACCCCGACAACCCGGTCAACCGTGTCCGCGGCGGCGGTGCGCAATTGGAGCTGACGCCGCGGGTGCGCGGCATCAGCCCTCGCAGCCAGCTACCCGGCGACGACGGCCTGACGCCGGCGACATCGGCGTTGGTCCGGGGGCTCGTCGCCGCCGCGCATTCCTGGGAACTCTGAGCACCCATCCGGCCGGCGCGCGGCCCCGAATACCTTATGTGGACGGCTCGTACCTGTACCGGACCCGGACCGCGCACCTGCGGCGCGCGCCGGTGTACCACCATTTCGAGCATCACGGCTACAGCTGGCTCATCGACGTCGACCGAGTCCCCAGCATTCCGTGGTGGCTGCGCCCCTTCGCCCGGTTCGACGCCCGCGACCACCTCGCCGGCTCGCCGGGCGACTCGTTGCGACAGCGCATCGATGCGTTCCTGTGGGACCGCGGCGTCGACCTGAACGGCGGCCGGGTCACCGCGCTGCTGCAGGCTCGGGTGTTGGGCTACGTCTTCAACCCGATGACGCTGTACTGGTGCCATGACGCCGACGGCGTGCTGCGCCACATCGTGATGGAGATGCACAACCACCGCGGTAAGCGGCATGCGTACCTGCTGCCGCCGGGTCCGGACGGGATGTCGATGACGCCGAAGAAGCTGCGGGTGTCGCCGTTCAACGGCGTCGACGGCTACTACCTGGTGCGCGCCCCGCACCCCGACGCCGAGGTGGACGTGACGGTATCCCTGCACCGCAGCGCCGGGCCGGCGTTCGTTGCGAGGATGCGAGGAACACGCAGGCGCGCTGGCATCGTCGAGTTGTTGCGGATGCAGGCGGTGGCGCCGCTGGCACCGTTGATGACCGCGCTGGAGTACCGAGTCCAACACTGTACGCTGTGGCTGCGGCGCGTTCCCGTCGCAAAGCCTGCTGACCCGGTCGGTCAAACCTGTGCTCCGGCACAGGCTTTGGTCACCCATGCGGCCAGATCGCGATAACCATGACGGTGCTGACGCCGGTGGCTAGGCTACCGCTGGTGACCACGGACCTCGACGAACTGCTTCGCCAGGTGGCCCAGCAGGATGTCGAGGCGTTCGCCACCTTCTATGACCGCACCCATTCACGGGTGTTCGGGCTGGTGACCCGGGTGCTGCGCGACCCGGGGTACAGCGAGGAGACGACGCAGGACATCTATCTGCAGGTGTGGCGCAACGCGGGCAGCTACGACCCGTCGGCGGGGTCACCGCTGGCGTGGCTGATGACGCTCGCGCACCGCCGCGCCGTGGACCGGGTGCGTTCCGAACAGGCGGCGAGCCAGCGTGAGCACCGCTACGGCGCGGCCACAGTCAACCCGCCGGCCGATCACGTGGCCGACTCGGTGATCCTAAGCGACGAACGGCGACAGGTGGCCGACTGCCTGGGATCGCTGACCGATGTGCAGCGGGAGTGCATTCAACTCGCCTACTACGACGGGCTGACCTACGCGCAGGTGTCCGAACGGCTGTCGGCGAACCTCGCGACCATCAAATCGCGGATGCGCGACGGCCTCCGCGGTCTCCGCAAGTGCTTGGGGATGGCATGACCGGGCCCATGGATTCCGACCTCGGCGCCCTCGCGGTGCCGTACGCACTGGACGCGATGTCCGACTCCGAACGCGAGGACGTCGACCGCCGCGTCGCGGCCGCCCCGCCCGCCGTCGCGCAGGCCTTCGCCGACGAAGTGCGGCGAGTTCGGGAGGCGATGGCGGTGGTCTCGGCGGCCACTGCGACCGAACCGCCCGCCGACCTGCGCGCGCGCCTGCTGGCCGAAATCGGTGGCGACCGACCGGCGCCGGTGCGTCAGTTGCGGCCGCGCCCCTCCCGTTGGCAGAAGACCGCGCTGGCGGCCGCGGCCGTGCTCGTGGTCGGTGCGGGCGCTCTCGGTGTCGGTCTGGCGCTGCGGCCGGCCTACCACCCGTCGACTGCCGAGCAGGTCTTCGCCGCCCCCGATGTACGGACCGTTTCGGGCGACATCCCGGGCGGGGGCACCGCAACCGTGGTGTTCTCCCGCGAGAAGGACGCCGGCGTGCTGGTGATGAACAACGTCGCCCCGCCGCAAGCGGGAACCGTGTACCAGATGTGGCTGATAGACGGCGACGGGCCGCATGCCGCCGGCACGATGGACCCGCAGGCCGTCGCCCCGTCCACCACCGCCGTGCTGCCCGATCTCGGCGACTCGCGCAAGCTCGCGTTCACGATCGAACCGCCCGGGGGTTCGGCGCAGCCGACCAGCGCGCCGTTCGCCGAGTTGCCGCTCGCCTAATTGGTCTGTGTCGCGAGTGCTACACGAGGGTCGTGATTTCGAAGAATTCACAGCCATGGTGTAGCTCTCGCGAAACAGCGGTTCAGGTACCCGCCAGCGTCGCCTCGGCTGCTTCGGCGACGACATCGCTCACCTCGCGGCGCCGCTGCCATGCCCGTCGCTGCCGGATGGCGCCGTTGCCCTCTTCGGTGACGCGGTGCAATTCGCCGAATACGAGGTCGTAGTCGCCGACCGCCTCAAGCGCCGGCCGGACGTGTTCGACGAGACGGTCCAGCAGCGCTCGCGCGGGCACCCGCTGGTGGCTTTCGAACAGGTCGACCGCATCACCGTCGAGGCCGTCGCGCGCCGATTTCCAGTACGCCGCCTTGAGCGCATGCGGCGCGAGCGGCGGTGTCGACCCGCCGCGGCGCTCGTCCTCCAGCGCGGTCATCACCGCGGCCCGGGTCAGGGCGGCCAGCAGCACGGTCTCGGCCACCGTTGCGGGCACGTCGGCGACGCGCACCTCGATCGTCGGGAATTCCTTCGACGGGCGCACGTCCCAATAGACCATGCCGTCGTCGAGCATCGCGCCGGCCTGTTGCAGCATCTGCACGACGGCGTCGTACTCGTCGACGGAGTCGAAGTGCGGCGGCGGACCCGCGCTGGGCCACCGCGCCCACAGCACACTGCGCCAGCTGGCGTAGCCGGTGTCGGACTCGCGGTAGATCGCGGAGTTGGCACTGAGCGCCAACAGGCTGGGCAGCCACGGCCGCAGCCGGTTGCTGACCCGGATCGCGGCCTCCCGGCTGGGCACCGCCACATGCACGTGGCAGCCGCAGATGCCCTGCTCCTGAGCGATCATGCCGAACTTGTCGCCGATCTCCCGATACCGCGGCGTGTCGGTGATCGGGAAGTCTGTCGGGAGGGTCGGGGGCAGCCCGACCGCGAGCAGTTGCGCCCCGGCGGCGCGTGCGGCCTCGGCGGCAACGCGCCGGAGGCGCAACAGTTGGTCACGCAGTTCGCGGGTCGAGCCGAGCACCTCGCTGGTGGTCTCCACCTGACAGGTGGTCAGTTCGAGTTGCAGCCTCACGCCGCGGGCCGCGGACTCGCGGGCGACGACCGCATTGAGCGCGACCGGTTCGCCGCTCGTGGGGTCGGCGAGCAGGAACTCTTCTTCGACGCCGATCGTGGGATGCGTGGCCATAAGTGTGGGGTAGCCGAAATATTGATCCGGCCCGTCGGAATGATTCACGACGGGCCGGATCGGGGCAACAATCCTTCAGGTCTGGGCGACGTCGGCGGTTCGAAGTCGGCGGCAGATGTATTGCCCGCGACGTGTGCGCGCCAAACATTTCGCCGACCGTCGTTGGATGCCTGCCCCGCAATACGATCGCTGATGTGACCAAACCGTTCCGGTTCGGCGTCGGCCTGCAGGCCGCCCGCCGTCAGAAGTCAGTGCAGGACTGGGCATGCCGCGCCGAGGACATGGGCTACGACATCGTGCACGTCGCCGACCACCTCTACACGACCGCTCCGTTCCCGATGATGACGGCGATGGCGATGGCGACCGAGCGGCTGCGCGTGGGCACCTTCGTGCTCAACGCCGGGTTCTACCGGCCCGCGCTGCTGGCGCGCGAGGTGACCTCGCTGCGCGACCTCAGCGGCGGGCGCTTCGACCTCGGTCTCGGGACCGGCTACGCCAAGGAGGAGTTCGAACAGGCCGAACTCCCGTTCCCGTCGGCCGGCGAGCGGGTGGACTGGCTGCGCCACGTCACCGAGCACATGACCCGGCACACCCCCGACGTGCCGATCCTGATCGCGGGCAACGGCGACAAGCTGTTGACACTGGCCGCACAGCGGGCCGACATCATCGGGTTGACCGGCGGCGCGCCGCGCACGGCGACGTCCGACCCGCTGGCCGACCGCATCGCGTTCGTCCGCGAAGCCGCCGGCGACCGGTTCGACCACCTCGAGCTCAACATCGCCGTCACGGCCATGCCGACCGACGACTCCGGCAGGCCCGACCTGTCGATCACCCGCCGGTTCCTGCCCCATCTGTCCGAAGACGAATTGCTGGCCACCCCCGCGGTGCTGTCGGGGTCGACGACGGAGATCGCCGACACGCTTCGCGGCTATCGCGAGACGTACGGCATCAGCTACATCACGGTCCAGCAGCGGCACGCCGAACCGTTCGCCAAGGTGATCGCCGAACTATAACGACGGCGCGGCCGCGGTGTCGGCGGACCGCAGCACGAAATCCGACCACTCGGGTTCGCGAACCGCGTCGTGATATTCGTAGAGCTTCCACGGACTCACGGTGTGGATCTCGCCGCGGGCGTTCTTGAAGTAGGAATGTTCGATCGACGGGTGCGCCCACACCGTCATCGCGATCGCTTCCTGCGACCTACGGCGCCACTTTTCGGTGGCGTCGGCCTTCGGTTCGATCGAGTGCAGTCCCCCGGCCAGCGCGTGCAGGCACTGGCCGATGTAGCGCATCTGCAACTCGGAGTTGAAGATGAGGCTGCCACCGTGCGCCAGATGCGTGCCCGGGCCGTAGGTGAGAAAGAAGTTCGGGAAGCCCGGCACCGTGATCCCGCGGTACGCGTATGGCCGGTCACCCCAGACGTCGCGCAGGTCGATCGGGTTGCCGTCGGTGTCGCGACCGGTGATCCGCAGCGGCCACAGCACCTCGGTCGCGCGAAAACCCGTGGCGTACACGATGACATCGGCGGGCCGGTCTTGACCGTCGGCGGTCACCACGCCCGTCGGCGTGATGCGCTCGATGGGCGTGCGGACCAACTCGACGTTGTGCCTGCGCAGCGTCTGCAGCCAGGTCCCGTCGTCCTGCAGCGTGCGTTTACCCGTCGCGGGATAGTCGGGCAGCACCTTGGCGAGCAGTTCTTGGTCACCGTCGACCTGGCTGCTGATCCAGTCGGTGAACATCATCCGCGCGGCGGCGTTGATGTCGCTGACCGCGTAGTCGCCCTGCGGGTAGACGGGGTCGACGCGGGCGGCGTCGAGGCCCTTGTCGGCGCCCGGCCACAGCAGCAGGAAGCGGTACCAGCGGGAGTAGAACGGCAGGTGCTCCATCGCCCACCGGGTCCCGTTGCCGACTTCCTTGTGGTACATCGGGTTCGGGAACATCCACTGGGCGGTGCGCTGGTAGACGTCGAGGTGCTCGACGTCGTCGGCGATCGCGGGCGCGATCTGAAATCCGCTTGCGCCTGCGCCGACCAGCGCGACCCGCCGCCCGGCGACCCGGACACCGTGATCCCACGCAGCCGAGTGAAACGATGGACCGGCGAACGTATCCGCGCCCTCGATGTCGGGCACGTGTGGCCGGTTGAGTTGGCCGACCGCACTGATGATCGCGCGTGCGGTGACCCTCGACACCCGGCCGTTCTTGGCGCGCAGCGCCACGGTCCAGGTGCCCGACGCGTCGTCCCAGTCGGCGGAGACCACCTCGGTCTCCCACCGGACGTGCTCGCCGATGCCGTGCTTGTCCATCACGTCGACGAAGTACCGGCGCAACTCGGGTTGTTCGGCGAAGTAGTGGCTCCACTCGTTGCTGGGTTCGAAGCTGTAGCAGTAGAAGTGGTTGGCCACGTCGACGCGCGCCCCGGGATAGCTGTTCTCCCACCAGGTTCCGCCGGGGCCGGCGTTCTTCTCCACAACCGTGAACGGCAGGCCGGCCTGTTTGAGGCGGATGGCCGCGAGCAGTCCAGACTCACCGCAGCCGATGACGATCACGGGCAGCCTGGACGCCGCATCCGGATCGACCGTTTCGGGCCTGCGCGGATCGACGCCATCGAGATCGAGTTCCTCGGTCAAGAGCGGCAGGTACTCGTCGCCGACGGGTTCGCATGCCGCCCAATCCATCATCTGCCTGACGACGGATGCGCTCAGCGGCGTGGGTTCGGGACAGCCGCGGTCGCGATAGTCGGTGATCACCTCCAGCGCCTCGGCCCTGGCCCGGGCCTTGTCGTCTTCGGACATGAAGCCCTGGACCTCGTTGAGGAACAGCCCGGCTTGGGCGTAGTCGCGGATGAAGCGGGTGTCGCCGGTGATGTGCACCAGGCTGAGCAACAGGGTCGGAACGCTGACGTCTTCGAGTGCCTCTCGAATCGTGGCGGTCGGCGTTGTGAAAGGCGTGCCCGCGTAGCGACTGCGCACGACATGTCCTCCTGACCGCGACGGCCCACGCTCAATTACGGAACTAAAAGTAGCGTATTGCACGCCGGACGCTTGACGGTGAGCTTTGACCGGCGGGGCGCCGAGCCGGCACAGGTGGCCGGCCCTGCCCTTACCGGTAGCAGTCTGGATCGACAGGCAGCGGCGCATCGGGGAGTATCGGGTCGTGGCGCAGGACGAACGGGATGCACGACGTCCCTCTTCGGCGGCGATTCGCCGGTGGCGGCGGATGCTCGCCAACGAACGCGAGGCGGCAATGGTCTACCGGGAGCTGGCTGCGCGTCGCGCCGGCGAGGAGCGCGAGATCCTGCTCGGGCTCGCCGAGGCCGAGGAGCGCCATGCGGCGCACTGGGAGCAGCTGTTGGGAGAGCAGGCCGGCCAGTTGCCCCGGGCAACCCTTCGCGAGCGGCTCATGGGGCTGATGGCACGGCGCTTCGGCTGGGTGTTCGTGCTGGCGCTGATGGAACAGGCCGAACGTCGGGCAAGCATGGCCGACAAGGACATGCCGGCGTCGATGGTGGCCGACGAGCTGATCCACGGCGAGGTGGTTCGCGGGCTGGCGGCGCGGGGGCGTTCGCGGCTGTCCGGGACGATGCGAGCCGCGGTGTTCGGCGCCAACGATGGGCTGGTGAGCAACATCGCGCTGGTTCTCGGGGTGATCGGTGGCGGGGCCAGCGGCCAAACCGTGCTGCTGACGGGGTTGGCCGGGCTGCTGGCAGGCGCGCTGTCGATGGCGGCCGGGGAGTACATCTCGGTGAGCTCGCAACGGGAGTTACTGGCGGCATCGGCGCCGGACGAAGAGGCGAAGGCTTCGGTGCCGGAACTCGACGTCGACGCGAACGAGCTCGCCTTGGTATACCGCGCCAGGGGGATGCCGGCCGACGACGCCGAGCGCCGGGCGAGGGCCGTGCTGGGTCGTAGGCGCGTCCGACCGATGACGTTGAACGCCGAGGCCGACGGGGCCGAGGTAGTCGGCAGCGCGATGAACGCTGCGGCGTCCAGTTTCCTGTTCTTCAGCGTGGGCGCGGCGATACCGGTGCTGCCGTTCCTGTTCGGGATGGAGAATACCGGGGCGGTGATCGTGTCGGCGGCGCTGACCGGATTCGCCCTGATGCTTGCCGGCGCCACCGTCGGGGTTCTCTCCGGCGGCCCGCCGCTACGCCGAGCACTGCGCCAGCTCGCGATCGGCACCGCAGCCGCCGCGGTGACCTTCCTGCTCGGCCTAGGGTTCGACGCCGTCGTCGGCTGACCCCAGCGTCGCAGTCGGATCACCTCCCGCGCGGACGTGCCGGCGGTGCGTCGTGGCCAATTCGTAACGCATCAGGCGGGTTTGCGCGCATATGACGCATGTGGTCTTCAAAAATCGCATGCGCGTCCTGCACATCCTCCGCTGAACTCCGTATCAGCTTGGGCCAGCACTGGTTTGGGCGAGGCGTAGGACAGCACCTGACCCTCTCGGCTGCCGTAGCGATACACCGTGATGCCCTTGACCTTCGCCCGCCACGCGGCCAGGTAGAGCGCACGGACATCGTCGACTGTCGCGGTAGCAGGCAGATTGACCGTCTTCGACACTGCGGCGTCGACGTGGCGCTGCACTGCGGCCTGCATCCGTAAATGCCACTCCGGCGCGATCTCCGCGGCGATGGGGAAAGCCGCCCGCACCTCGACCGGCAGCCGCGAATAGCCACGAACTCCTCCCCGCTGCGCGATCTCGGCGATCAGCTCATCGCTGTACAGCCCCCGGTCGCGGGCCAGCCGGTCGAAGGAGGGGTTGACCTCCAGCAGGTGCCTGCCGACGATGGCGCGGGTGAAGGCGATGGCGAACATCGGCTCGATTCCCGCGGTGGTTCCCGCGATCAAGGAGATCGTGCCTGTCGGTGCGACGGACGTGACCTGTGCGTTGCGCCGCGGTCCGCTACGCACGAACCGGCTGTCGGCGAACGCGGGAAACGAGCCCCGGTCCTCGGCCAACCGACTCGATGCCGCGTGTGCCGCCTGCTGAATGCGGCGCATGACCCGGCTGGCCAGCCGCACGGCTCTCTCGCTGTCGTATGGAATGCTCAGCGTGGCAAGCAGTTCGGCCAGACCCATCACCCCCAGCCCGATCTTGCGAGTCGCCCGCGTGGCCTCGCCCAGTTCGGGGAACGGGTACCGGCTGACGTCGATGACGTCGTCGAGGAACCGCACCGCCACCCCAGCCACCTCATCGAGCCGGTCCCAGTCGACGCGACCGTCGGTCACCATCGAGGCCAGGTTGATCGAGCCGAGGTTGCATGACTCGTAAGGCAGCAGTGGGACCTCTCCGCACGGGTTGGTCGCCTCGATTCGACCGCGCCCCGGCACCGGGTTGGCTCGATTGATCGTGTCCATGAACAGCAACCCGGGGTCGCCGCATGCATGCGCCGCTTCGCAGATGGCGTCGAACAGCTCGGCGGCCTGTATCCGCGCAACGGTCCTGCCGGTTCGAGGGTTGACCAGACGGTGAGTGCCGTCACGCTCGACGGCGCGCAGGAACGCGTCGCTGACCCCGACCGATAGGTTGAAATGCGGAAGGCTTGCCGGCGATTTGGCCTTCGCGGCGACGAAGTGGTGGATGTCGGGGTGTGACGCGTCGAGCACCGCCATACAGGCACCGCGACGGCGCCCGCCCATCGAGATGACGCCGGCGGCTGTGTCGTACAGCCGCAGAAACGACACCGGTCCGCTGGCAGTGCCGCCAGTACTGGCCACCCAATCCCCGGCCGGTCGCAGGCGGCTGAACGCAAATCCGGTGCCGCCGCCGGTCCGCTGGATCTCCGCGGCATGTCCCAGGGTGGTGAAGATCGAATGCACCGAATCCTTTACGGGCAGAACGAAACACCCGGCGAGAAGACCAAGGTCGGTGCCGGCGTTCATCAGCGTGGGCGAATTGGGCAGAAACTCGAGATTGCGCAGCAGCGCCGAGAACCGCTCGACCCACTGCGTCGACGAGCCAGGCAGATATTCGTCCTCGGCCGCCGCGACGCAGCGCGCGGCCCGATCCATCATCTCGCCCGTCGATTCGGTGGGCCTGCCCTGGCGATCGCGAAGCAGATAACGTTCGCGCAGTACCGTCACCGCGGCCAAGCTCAGCTTCAGCTCGTCACGGACTCCGAGCAATTCCTTTGCCGTACGCAACTCGGCGCGCCGCTGCCGATAGATGACGTAGGCGCGGTTGACATCGTCAAGACCGGCTTCGCCCAGCCGCGCCTCGACGAAATCCTGGATCTTCTCGACGGGGGCAGCGCCGGTGCCCAACGCGTCGGCGACGGTCCTCGCGATTGTGACCGGCATGTCGGGATCGTCATACGCCACCTCGCGGGCCGCCCGCGCGACCGCAGCTTCGATCCGGGTGACGTCGAACGGCGCCAACGTCCCATCCCGGCGCCGAACCTTCGACGGCCACCCGGCCGTCCCCGCCGACTTCGTCGTCCGACTCAAAACTGCCTACTCGCTCCTGCCGTGGTGCGTCACTGCACCGATTCGATGTGGCGCCCGTTCGCGGCTTCCTCCTACTCCTGCGCGGTGACCACAATAGGTACCCGTGCCCCCCTTTGAGCAGTTCTTTGGCCCTTAGCCGCCACCCCGGTCACCAAGACGAATCCCCACCACGCATGTCCGAACGTCGCGTGGCCGCTACACTCACACCCGCCGCACCCCGACGTCTGCCAAACCGCCGGGGAACGGCAGCAGGACGCCGAGAACTCCGCTGACCTCCATCGGCCGCGGCGAACGGCTAGGTTCTAGTCAGTATCACGGTTCCCGCCCTCGTAGCTCAGGGGATAGAGCACGGCTCTCCTAAAGCCGGTGTCGCAGGTTCGAATCCTGCCGGGGGCACTCTCTGCGCGCAGCATCAGTCGCCAATCAGCGCGCGAGCGTCTTTCATCAACAGCATTAGGTGCAGCGGATCGGTCGGAGAGGTCTCGAAGTCGAGTGGGCGTAGAACGCGCGGGCCTCGTCGTGCAACGCGTGAACAAGAATCGCCCGCACCCCGATCGGAGTCCCCATCCTGGACGCAGCGACCGATCGCATCACGCAGCTGTCGTCCGTCACGTAATTCCCCAGGGGTTGGCGTCACGTAATTCCCCAGGTGCGGGCCTCGGTGTTGGTCTTACCGTGCCCGCGGGGTGGTGTCTAGTTGGTGGGGTGGCCAGGTCGTTTCCGGGGCCGGTAGCTGGGTCCGTCCATGAGGATTTGGTGGCTGGTGTTGATGAGCCGGTCGAGCAGTGATTCGGCGACGACCGGGTTGGGGAACAGCGGGTACCAGTCCTTGGGGGCGCGGTTACTGGTCAGGATCACGGGTTTGCCAGCGATGGCCCGATCGGAGACCAGATCGTAGAGGTCGTCGGATTGGGTGGTGGTGTGCTCACGCATCGCGAAGTCGTCGATGATCAATACCAATGGTCGGGTGTATTCGCGCATGCGTTGGCCGATGGTGCGGTCGGCGTGGCCTCCGGCCAGGTCGGCGAGCATGCGGGCGCATTTGACGAACCGGACGTCGCCGCCTCGGCGGGCGACGTGGTGTCCGAGTGCTTGTGCCACATGGGTTTTGCCGACTCCGACTGGGCCGTAGAGGATGACCGATTCGCCGGCGTCCAGCCAGCGCAGCGCGGCCAGATCGCGCAGCATGGCGCCGGGCAGTTTCGGGTTGGCGGTGAAGTCGAAGTCTTCGAAGGTGGCTTGGGCTTCGAACTTCGCGCGGCGCAATCGTCGCCTCAGGGCGGCCGATTCGCGGCGGGCGATCTCGTCCTCGCAGAGTGCTTGCAGGAAGTCGAGGTGGCCGAGTCCGCCGTCGCGGGTTTGGGCCAGTCGAGCGTCGAGGGTGTCGAGCATGCCGGACAGTTTCAGGGTGCGCAGCGCATTGCGCAGTGCTGGGTCGCAGATGGACACAGGTGTCTCCTTGATAGTTGGATTGTGGTGTGGGGATGAGTGATTCACTGATCAGGCGACGGGGGTGCCGAACTGTTCGGGGCCGCGCAGAAACGCCCCAGCCGCCGCGGCCGCACCACCGCCGGTCGGCGCGTCGTCGCCGTGTTCGGTACCGGCGATCAGGATGCCCTTGATGGTGCGATAGGACGGGTCGCCGACCTCGATGGCGCGGGCGCAGGCGGCCTCCAGCCGCGCACAGCCGTGTTTGTCGCGCAGCCCGAGCACCCCTTGGGCTGAGCGCAGGTGATGGATGGCGTTATCGGTCATGAATTCGGTGATCACCGCCTCGCAGGCCGGCCCGATGAGCTCGGCGGTGCGCCGGCACCAGGTCGGGGTCTTCATCGCAAACGCGATCTTTTCCGGCGGGTAGTGGGTGAAGTCGGTGGATCGCCCAGACGGGCGGCGCACGTGGGTGGCCACCACGTCGGCACCTGCGAAGATCTGCACGATATCGCCGGCGGTGCGGGCATGCAGGCGCTGTCCGATCAGCCGCCACGGGACGCTGTAGAGCGCCTTGGCGACCTTCAGATGCGCATCGACTCCGACGGTGCCTATCGACCAGGTGGTGAGTTCAAATGCTCTGGGCGGCAACGCCATCAATGCGTCACGTTCGATCGCCTCGAACACCCGCAACGGTTGGGCACCCTCGAGCGCTCGCGAATGCCGCATGCCGGCCACCTCGGTGCTCCAGCGCAGCGCATCGGCCTGCATCCCGGCCAGCGACGCGAAGTCGCGGCCGCGCCAGAACGAGTCCCGCACATACGGCATCGGTCGTTCCACTCGGGGCTTGTCCTTGGGTTTGAACGCCCGCGCCGGGTCGATCAGGGCGCCATAGTGGGTGGCCAACTCGGCGTACGAGCGGTTGATCTTCGGGTCATATAGATCGGGTTTGTCCACTCCGGTCTTGAGGTTGTCACACACCAGCCGCGCCGGCACTCCTCCGAAGAACTCGAACGCCGCGACATGACAAGCGCACCAAGTGGTTTGGTCCATCCGGATCACCGGACGCACGAACAGGTGCCGCGAGCACGACAGCACCATCACGAACGCCCACACCGCCACCCGGCGGGCAGCCGACGGGTCGAACCACATTCCCAGCCGGCCGTAATCGATCTGCGCCTCACTACCCGGGTCCACCGGCCCGCGCGGCACGGAGACCCTCTCCCGGGCCACCTCATCAGCGAAATGCGTTGCGATCCAACGCCGCACCGACGACTCCGACGCTGCCACCCCGTGATCGTCTCGCAACCGCTGGGCGATCGTGGCCACCGTGACATCGGCGTCCAGCCACGCCTCGATCCGATCTTCGTGCGGCGCGATCAACGGCCACGTCGACGCCCGCGCCCCCGGATCACTCAGCTCAGGGAACCAGCCGCCGATCAACTCCGCCCACTGATCGGCCGAGAGCGCCTCGCCGCCGGGCTCGATACCGTCGGCGATCGCCGGAGCCAAATATTTGCGGACGGTCTTCCGATCGATACCTAGCGACGCCGATAACTGGACCTGCGAGCGGCCCGCGTGCCAGTGGGTAAACAACTCGACCAAATCGAGCATCACGATATTTCTCCTCGCCATCAGCGCCCTTCCATCCGCCAGCCGACGGATGCAGAGCGAACCTTGCTGCGAGGCCCACACCGGGCAGACACACCGCCCAGGGTGGGGAATTACGTGACAGCCGGGGTGGGGAATTACGTGACGGACAACCCCTCAAACCTGGGGAAATACGTGACCGCTGACACGCAGCAGATGTCTGCCCAGGACCCTGCCCGGATCTTTGCGATCAACCGCCAACCGCGACAACAGGATCACCGGCACGGGGCCAGGCATATTGCGACGCACCCGTCCCGGGGCATCGGCGCGTGCAAACCGACCCTGACGCCAGCGCATAGAAGCCGACTACCCGACCGTCACGGCACGTCACGAAACAGCGCGACCCTCCCTGCACATGATTGGCCAACGCCCGCTTGCGCAAGTAATCGTCCAGACCGGGCTCGCCGCTGCTGAAGCTCGTGACGTCATCGGCGTCGCTGACAGGTCGCGGCGCGCTGTAGCCGCCCACCCCTCGGTGTCGAAAATGGACCGCTCGGCGAACAGCCTCTCCAACCGGGGCTTGTGTGAGACGGGCCGGTCCAGCGCGGCGAGGAACTCAGTCCACGCGGCATCGGTGAGCACGAAGAGCCGGCGGTCGGCCAGCACGTCGCGCGCGTGCGCCAACGCCGCGGTAACCGTGAAAATGGTGAGGTCAGTCCCCTCGACCTCGGCGGCACGACGAATCAGCGCGTCCTGCTCAGGGGTCAGGCGCGCTGCAAGACGCCCGGTCTTCCGCTCGGCCTTGGTAGCCATCCGATCGATTGTTCGCCTGACGCGTACAAGTCAACGCTGGCAAGCCGCTGATACCCGGCCTCTGGCGGTCGCGTCGCCGCCGCAGGCGCTGCTGCATAGCAGCGCCCTGTGGGTTCTAAATTGCATGGCGGATGGCGACGCGTCTACCAGCGGTCTTGCAGAATTCTCATTGAAATGCCGAACCTCGGACTTCGGATTTTCCATCCGGTTAGGGGTTTCTCGGCTATACGGTTTGGGTGTCAGCACCTCGCTGGGCAGCACTGTTCAGGAGCCTTCGAATGACGCGATGCAGTTGTCGGCCGGTGGTCGGAGTTCGGCGGCGATGACCTGTCCATATTGCGGCTCCAAACTTGCTTCCGAGGTCAACTGCGACCGGTGCGGGGCGGTCTACGCCCCGACGGCGTCGACGGGCTGGCGCCCGGACCCCACGGCGCGACACGAGGGGCGCTACTACGTCGCAGGCCGTCCGACGAACCGGGTGCGCAACGGGAAACGCGTAGCAGCAGACCCGACCGGTGGTCAGATGCTGCCGGACTATGTCGAGATACCCGTGTCGAGGTCGAGCATTCGATTGAGCTGGCCGGCGACCGGGGCGACGACGGTGATCATCGTCTTGGCGGCAGCGATCGTCTGGGCACTGCTACGCGGCAGTACCTCGACACCACCCTCTCCGGAAACCACCTATCTCTCCGGGCTCAAGGACGCCGGGCTGTCGAACGAATTCAACTCCGAAGCCGGAGCCATCGCCCACGCCCGCCAGGTGTGCCGACAGCTGGAAGAGGGCGGACCCGAGCAGGGTCTGCCGGCCGACAAGTTCGCCGTCGAGGCATTCTGCCCGCAGTTCGCCGAGGGCTTCCACATCCTCGAAAAGACAACCGTCAAGGGGACATTCGTACTGATGGACAGCAATGGCCTGGGGGCAATCGCCACATCTGAGACGTCATGTGAGGGCGCATACGGCTATTCCGACATCGGGCATGACACTCCGGTCACGGTCAAGAACGGCAAGAACGAAATCCTGGCCACCACCACGCTCGGTCAGGGCAGGGCCGACAGCGCGACATGTAACTTCTCGTTCAGCTTCCCGGTAACCGAGGGCCAGGATCGCTATGTCGTCTCCGTGGGGCACCGAGGCGAGTTCAGCTTCACCTTCGCCCAGCTTCGAGCCCACGGCGTGCAAATACGCCTCGGGCAGTGACATCGAACGAAGGCCGAAAGTCCCCGCCGATACCACCCAAAGAACCTTTCCGGACGGCCGGTCCGCGACCAGGATGAGGCCATGGCGCGCAATCGGTGGCTGGTCATGGAGCCTCCGTCGACAGGAGCGGAACCTCCGTTCCGCACCCGGCTCGCCGGCGCCGGTCGTCACCTGCCCAGCACGCGGCTCACGACCGAAGAACTGATGTCCACCACCCGCCATCGCACCCACATCAACCTCGAACGACTGACCGGAATCCGCGAGCGCCGCGTATCGGTTGGTGACGAGGACTCCTACAGCCTCGCGACGGCCGCCGCACTCGACTGTCTCGACAAGGCGCACCAGGAAGCTTCGTCGGTGGACGCGGTGATCAGTTGCAGCATCACCAAATTCCGCGGTGGCCTGACCCAGTGGCTCGAGCCGACGATGAGCAGCGCCGTCGCTCAGGCCATCGGGGCCGAGAACGCGATGACGTTCGACCTGTCGAACGCCTGCGCCGGAATGCTTTCTGGGGTGACCGTCGCCAACAACTGGATCCGGCAGGGCGTCATCGAGCGCGCACTGGTGGTCAGCGGCGAATACATCTCACAACTCGGCCAGAACGCGGCCCGCCATATCCGCAGCATCATGAGCAAGGAACTCGCGTCGTTGACGCTCGGTGACGCAGGCGCCGCGCTGCTGTTGGAGCGGGCGCCCACCGGAAGCGGCAGCATCACCCTGGCGGGTTTCACCACCGTCGCCGACTACAGCAGGCTTTGTCTCGGCTACCCCAAAGGCGCTGACCCGGGTGCTCGAATGTTCACCGACGCCAGAGGGATTCACCGGGCGGCAATGGACAACACTCCGATGTTGCTGGAAGAAGTGCTCGATTCGGCCGGTATCTCGATTCACGACATCGACCACGTCATCACGCATCAGACCTCGGCCCGCGCAATCCGGAAGGGAATGGCGCGGGTGTCGGCCGCCTTCGGTGACGCCCCGCGGCATGACGCGGTGATCACCGTCGACCGGTACGGCAACACCGCGTCCACCACCCACACGGTCGCCCTGATCGAGGAACTCGAAGCGCGGCACATCGAGCCGGGCGAGACGATAGCGCTCATCGCGTTGGCGTCGGGTCTGGAGATCGGCGTGGTGCTGATGACCCTGGACGAGGAATTGGTGAGCCGATATGGCCACGAGGATTGATCGCATCGAGTTGGCACCGGGACGCTGGCGTCACCGGCACAGCGCACTTCGCCTGGCGGTCAAGGCCGCTCGCGACTGCCTCCACAACGCGGGGTGTCCACCGCACGACCTCGACCTTCTCATCAACGCGGGCATCTATCGCGACCGCAACCTCGGGGAGCCCGCCCTGGCGGCGATGATCCAACACGACATCGGCGCCAACCCCGAAGACCCGCACGCCGGCTCGCACGGAACGTTCTCCTTCGATGTGGCGAACGGTCCGTGCGGCGTCCTCACCGCGCTGCAAGTGGTCGACGGGTTCCTGCGGTCGCACGCCGTCGACCGTGCCCTCGTGGTCGCGAGCGACGCGAACCCAGGGCGCGGGCTGAGCGAACGTTTTCCGTTCGCGCCTGCCGGCGGCGCACTGCTGTGTAGCTGGACCGACGACGACCGTGGCCTCGCCCGAACGCACTGGACGAACCTTCCGGAGGCGCGCGAAACCTACAGCGCGACAGTCGGACTGATCGACCACCGCAACGTCCTGCGTTTCGATGTACCAGAGTCGGCGGACGAAGCGTTCGCCGATGCCGCGGCGCGGGCGGCCGGCCAGTGTCTGAGGGCCGCGTCGATTACGGCCGAGGACCTCGACGCGATCGTCGCGGCTCCCGCACACGCGCAGTACCGGGCCGCGCTCGCGGCCAGGCTGGACGTGGGGCCCGACCGGATCACCGTTGCCGACGACACCGGCCTGCACACCGTGTCCCTCGTGGCCGCGCTGTCCGACGCCCTGAGCAGGGCGCGACCCGGCGCACAACTGTTGCTCGCCGCCGCGGGCGCCGGCGTCACCGCGGGCGCCACCCTGTATCGGGTGTGACCGCATCACACTCAATCGCGGACCGCGCCGATCTCTCCGGTGATCTGGGTGGGTTCGGGAACCATCTCGAAGAACCGCTCCACATCGGCGCTGGTGAACGCCGCGGTTCCCGGCATGCGCAGCTTCGCGGTTGCGGCGGCGATGCCGAACCGCACCGACTTGACGAGCGGCCAGGCGCGGGTCAAGCCGATGGTGATTCCGGTGACCATCGCGTCTCCCGCGCCGACGCTGCTGATTGGTTCGACGGGGACGGGCGGAAACTTATAGCTCTCGTGCGGCGTGGCCAACAGCGCGCCGTCGGAGCCCAGCGACACGATGACCGCCTGTGTGACCCCGCGGTCGATGAGGCCGTGGGCGGCCGCGAGTTGCTCTGCTTCGGTCTCCAGCGGGAGGCCGACGCACTCGCGGAGTTCACGCAGGCTCGGCTTCATCAGAAACACGCCCGACTGCACGTGACGTAGTCCGCCACCCCACGTATCGAGGATGAGCAGGACGCCGAGTTCGCGGCAGATGTCGGCCACCCGGTTGAAGAAGTCCACCGGCACACCGGGCGGGAGACTGCCGCTGGCCACGACGATCTCCGCCGTTGCCGCGTCCGCCCGCAACTCGTCCAGGCACTGATCCTGCTCGGCGGAATCGAGCGCGGGACCGGGGAACACGAACCGGAACTGTTTGCCGGTGCTGGTTTCGTTGACGGTGAAACTCTCGCGCGTCGCGTTCTTGACCGGGACGCGCCGCACCGGCACGTCAGCCTGTGCGACGAGATCGGTGACCACCGCACCCGTCGGCCCGCCCGCCGGAAAGACCGCGGCCACCGACCCGCCGAGCACCCGCACGAAGCGCGCCACGTTGACGCCGCCGCCGCCGGGGTCGTACCGGGCGCCCGCGCACCGGATCTTCGACGTGTGCTGCACGACGTCGGCGTCGATGGTGACGTCCAGTGCCGGGTTCATCGCCAGAGTGACGATCGTCGGCTGGTCGTCGGCAGGAGGTGACGGTTCCACGCGGCGATGCTCCGTTCGCTCGTCTTGTTCGCGGTCAAGCGCTGGACTCGACCATGGTCTCAAACGGCGGTGAACTCACGATCCGGTTCGGCGCCGAACATGAACCGTCGGCCGGTTACGCTCAGCGGCCGGATGCGTACGTAGTGCTGTTTCACCGTGGCGATCCAGGGCAGCAGCTGCGCGCGCTCCGCCTCGGCGATGTCCTCCTCGCTGCGCACCGAGCGGGCGACGCCTTTGACGATCACACTCCACCCTTCGACCGCGTCGTGGTCGTCGACCTCGAAGAGCACGTTGTGGTTGATCGCGGTGCTGACGAGTTTCGTGCCCTCTGCCGTGCGGAACAGCACGGTGCGGTGCTGTACGACGTAGTTCACCGGGAAGATCTCCGGGTTGCCGTCCACACTGGTGACGAGCCGACCGAGCGCGCGGCTCGACAACAGCTTCCAGCATTCCGTCTCGGGCAGGATCGTGACCGCTTGAAAGTCTTCCGACATGAGGTGACCGTAACCGGCGCGCGCGATCGGCGCCGTGGCACAAAGTCCCTTCTTTGAATAACCAAGGACACCGGCGCCGCGTCCCCGGATGGCGCATCATGGCTCCTATGAAAAGCGCGGTGATCGACGCCGCAGGGCTAGAGCGCCTGGTGTCCACCCTGATCGACCGCGGCTACCGCGTGGTGGGACCGACGGTGTCGGACAACGCCATCGTGCTCGCCGAGCTGGACACGGCCGACGACCTACCGCGCGGGTGGGGGGTGGACGTCGCTCCCGGCCAATACCGGCTGCGCCGTCGCGACGACGAGGCGGTGTTCGGCCATTCGGCGGGGCCCCAATCGTGGAAGCAGTTTTTGCACCCGTCGCGGCAGAAGTTGTGGTCGTCCGATGCCGAAGTGCCCGAGGATGAGCCGCGCTACGCGTTCGTCGGCGTACGGGGCTGCGACCTCGCCGCCATCGCCACCCTCGACGGCGTGCTCGGCAGGAGCGCCCATCCGGACCAGGGCTTCACCGGACGGTTGGCCAGACTCTTCGTCGTCGCGGTGAACTGCACCGAACCGGGTGGCTTGTGCTTCTGCGCGTCGATGGGAACGGGGCCGGCCGCCGGGCCGGGTTACGACCTCGCCCTCACCGAGCGCACAGGACCGGACGGCTGCTGGTACCTCGTGGAGGCCGGGAGCGACGTCGGCGCCGAGGTGCTCGCCGATCTCCCGCACCGAGAAGCCAGCGATATCGAAATCGATTCCGCGCGCCGAGATGTCGCGCAGGCCGCGGACCGGATGGGGCGGCGCATGCCGGATGGCGATCTGCGCAACCTGCTGGTGGAGTCCCGCGAGTCACCGCACTGGAACGAGGTCGCCAGCCGGTGCCTGACCTGTGGCAACTGCACGATGGTCTGCCCGACGTGCTTCTGTACGAGCGTCGAGGACGTCACCGACCTGACCGGTGAGCATGCCGAGCGCTGGATGCACTGGGCGTCGTGTTTCGAGTTCGACTTCACCTTCGTCCACGAGGGCAGCGTCCGGCAGTCCGGTCCGTCGCGATACCGCCACTGGCTCACCCACAAACTGGGCACCTGGCACGACCAGTTCGGTATGTCAGGCTGTGTCGGCTGCGGACGCTGTATTGCTTGGTGTCCCACCGGAATAGACATCACCGAGGAGATGACGACGCTCTCAGAACAAGCGAAGGGTCGCGATGACTGAGACGGCGACCAAGCGTTCGACCCACTCTGCGATGCATCCGGTGCCCTACCGGGTGATCGACCGTGTCGTGGAGAACCGCGATTCGGCGACGCTGGTTCTCTCGCCCGTGGGCGATGCGCTGGCGCCGGCGCGGCCCGGCGAATTCATGATGATGTACGCGTTCGGGGTCGGCGAGGTCGCGATCTCGGTCAGCGGCGTCCCGACCTTCCAGGACGATGCCGTCACCCACACCGTGCGCGCCGTCGGTGCGGTCAGCCGGGCGCTGCACGACGCGCAACCCGGCACCGAGATCGGACTGCGCGGACCATTCGGCACCCACTGGGGGATGGACACGGCGGCCGGACGCGACCTGGTGATCGTGGCCGGCGGCGTCGGGTTGGCCCCGCTGCGCCCGGTCGTCCTGGCCGCGCTGACCGAGCGCGAGAGGTTCGGCCGCGTGACGTTGATCGCCGGCGCGCGCGCCAGCGACGATTTCCTGTTCCGGGGCGAGCTCGCAGAGTGGGCGCGACGCGCAGACATCGACGTGCATGTGACCGTCGACGTGCCCGTGCAGGGCTGGCCGGGTGAAGTCGGCTTCGTCACGGAGCCGCTGCGCCGGTTGGCCGTACGGCCGGCCAACACGATCGGTTTCCTGTGCGGCCCGGAGGTGATGATGCGCAACGCCGCGCACGAGTTGGTCCGTAAAGGGCTGGCGTTCAACGCTATCCGGGTTTCACTCGAGCGCAACATGCAGTGCGGCATCGGCTGGTGCGGACACTGCCAACTGGGGCCGCTGCTGCTCTGCCGTGACGGTCCGGTCGTCGGTTACGACGTCGCAGAACCACTGCTGCGGGTGAAGGAGCTCTAGATGGCCAAGCCCACGTTGGCGGTATGGAAGTTCGCGTCTTGCGACGGTTGCCAGCTCACCTTGTTGGACTGCGAAGACGAGTTGCTCACCATCGCGGCAGAGGTACAGATCGCCACCTTCCTGGAAGCCTCGAGCGCGGTCGTCGGCGGGCCCTACGACGTCTCGCTCGTCGAGGGCTCGATCACCACCGCCGCCGACGAACGGCGGATCAAGGAGATCCGCGAGCAGTCACGCACGCTGGTGACGATCGGCGCCTGTGCCACCGGCGGCGGAATCCAGGCGTTGCGCAATTTCGCCGACGTCGACGAGTTCGCTTCCGTCGTCTACGCGCGACCCGAGTACATCGACACACTCGCCACGTCCACCCCCGCCTCCGCCCACGCGCAGGTCGACTACCAACTCCAAGGCTGTCCCATCGACCGCGGCCAACTGCTCGACACCCTCGCGGCTCTGCTGGTCGGCCGTAAACCGCGGCTGCCCGCCAAGACGGTGTGTACCGAATGTAAGAACCGCGGCGTGACGTGTGTGGTGGTCGCCGACGGCATTCCCTGTCTCGGCCCCGTGACGCATGCCGGGTGCGGCGCACTGTGCCCGTCGTTTCACCGGGGCTGCTATGGCTGTTTCGGTCCTGCCGCCACGCCGAACACCGCCGCGCTGATCCCGGTGCTGCGCCGCGACGGGATGTCGGCTGACGACGTCGGGCGGGTCTTTTCCACCTTCAACGTCGCGCCCTTCACCGAGGAACGGAACGATCTGTGAACGAGGAGACTCGGACGCTCACCGTCGGCGCACTGACGCGTGTCGAGGGCGAGGGAGCGCTCAACGTCACGCTGGTCGACGGTGCGGTCGAGAACGTCGAGCTCAACATCTACGAGCCGCCAAGGTTTTTCGAGGCATTCCTGCGCGGACGGGCCTACACCGAGCCGCCTGACATCACCGCGCGCGTGTGCGGAATATGCCCGGTCGCCTACCAGGTCAGCGCGTGCAACGCGATCGAGGACGCCTGCAAAGTGACGGTGGACCCCGAACTGGTGGCGCTGCGCCGGTTGCTGTACTGCGGCGAATGGATCCACAGTCACGCCCTGCACATCTATCTGCTGCACATGCCCGACTTCCTGGGTTACCCCGACGCCATCGCGATGGCCAAGGATCGCCCGCAGCTGCTGGAGCGCGGGCTTGCCCTCAAGAAGGCGGGCAACCGGTTGATGGAGCAGATCGGCGGCCGCGCAATCCATCCGATCAATGTGCGGCTCGGCGGGTTCTTCTCGACCCCGACTCGTGCTGCTCTCGAGCCGCTGGCCGAGATGCTGCGGGGCGCACTCGACGATGCGTTGTACACCGCCCGGGAGGTATCTCGATTCGACATCCCCGACACCGAATTCGATCACGAGTTCCTGTCGCTGTCGGATCCGGACCGCTACCCCATCGAGGACGGAGGCATCGCCCGCAGCGCGGGCGTTCCGTTCCCGCTCGAAGATTTCACCGACCATGTGGTCGAAGCGCAGGTCCCGCATTCGACGGCGCTGCATGCCACCCTCGACGGCCGCCGCTACCTCACCGGCCCGTTGGCGCGGTACTCGCTCAACTCCGCCAAGCTCTCCCCGATCGCGGCCGAGGTCGCCGCCGAGACCGGGCTTGGCCCCGAGTGCCGTAACCCGTTCCGCAGCATCGTCGTTCGGGCCGTCGAGGTGGTCTATGCGCTGGAGGAGTCGCTCCGTATCATCGCCGAATACGAACGGCCGTCCCGCCCGGCCGTGGAGGTGCCCGTCCGCGCCGGCGTCGGGCACGGGGTCAGCGAGGCGCCCCGCGGCCTGCTCTACCACCGCTACGAGATCTCCGACGACGGGTTGATCCGGGCCGCGACGATGGTGCCACCGACCGCCCAGAACCAGTCCGCCATCGAGCACGAGATGGGACTGCTGGTGGCAGAGAACATCTCGCTTGACGACGCCACGTTGACATCGTTGTGCGAGAAGGCGATTCGCAACCACGATCCGTGCATCTCCTGCTCGGCGCACTTCCTGACCTTGACGGTCGAACGACGTTGACAATTGAACGACGTTGACGCACTTGGTGATCGGAATCGGCAACAGCTTCCGCCGTGACGACGGAGTCGGATTGGCGGTGGCGGACGAAGTCGCCCGGCGCGACCTGCCCGGTATAGAGGTGATGACCGCGATCGGCGAACCCGGCGCCATCCTCGACGCGTGGGCCGGTGTGCCGACGGTTGTGGTGGTCGATGCCGCGGTCAGCCCGGATGCCATTCCGGGCCGGATCCGGCGGTGGACACCCGATGCGAGGCCCGACTCTGCCCCTACGAGCTCGCATGCCCTCGGACTGGCGCAGACATATGCGCTCGGCCGGGCACTCGGCCTGCTACCCGGTCGCCTCGTCGTGCTCACCGTGGATATCGTCGATCGTGGTCTGGGATCCGGCCTGTCGGACCCGGTCGCCGCGTGCGTCACCGATGCGGTCGACGCCGTCCTCGACGAATTCGTCGACTGACGGCTACTCGTTGAACTCGACGGTCCCGCCCGCTCGCAGGATTTGCGTCTCGCCACGGCATTCCACCAGTACCGGCGCGGCGTCCCCGGGTTCGGCGCTCAACGCCGCGCTTCGCCCGAGCACCGATAACTGGAGCCGGTGGCCCCGATAGCGGAAGGTGTATTCCAGGCGGCCGAGGGATTTCGGCCAGAGCGGTCCGAGGACGACGCGGTCGCGCCGCATCTCCAGCCCGGTGAAGCACCGCTGCAGCAGATCGATGCTCCCCGACATCGCGGCCAGGTGGATGCCCTCGGCCGTCGTGCCACCCTGAATGTCGGCGATGTCGGAGGCCAGCGCCTGCCGGAAGAACGCCATCGCCTGGTCTCGGTTGCCGCGAGCCAACACCCAGGCGTGCACAACGGCGCTCAGTGTCGAGCCGTGTGAAGTCCGCCGCCGGTAGTACTCGATGGTTTTCGGGATCTGCTCCGGGGTGAAGCGATATCCGAGCCGGTCGAACAGCTCGTAGAGTTCGTCGGCGGACAGCAGGTAGAAGAGCATGAGCGCGTCGGCCTGCTTGCCGGCCTTGTAGTTGTTGACGCTGTCGTTCTCGGCCTCCAGGATGCGGTCCAGCCGCTGCGTGTTGTCGTACCGGCTGCGGTAACCGTCCCAGTCCAGCTCCTTCAGGTCCTCATAGCCCTCGAACTGGCTGATCACCCCGCCGTGAAACGGCACGAACATCCGCCGGCTGACGTCCTCCCACTGAGCGAGGTCCTCGTCGCGGATGCCGAGCGACTCCAGCAGCGCGAGCCGGTAGTGCAGCGGGATTCGCTCGAGCGCCTCGAGTGCCCGCACGATCACCCATACCGCCATCACATTGGTGTAGGCGTTGTTGTCGATCCCGTCGTACTCCCGGCCCGGATAGCCGGAGTGGAATTCGTCGGGACCGATGACGCCGCGGATCACGTAGCGCTCCCTGGCGGAGTCGTAGGTGGCCAGGCTGACCCAGAATCTGGCGATGTCGGCGAGCATCTCGGCGCCGTAGTCGATCAGGAACCCCCCGTCGCCGGTCACCTGGTAGTGCTGCCAAACGTTGTATGCGATGGCGAGTCCGATGTGGTGGGCGCGCGCGCTCGCGTCCGGATTCCATCGGCCGGATCGCGGGTTGAGATGCAGCCGCGGACTCTCTTCGCGGCCGTCGCTCCCGGATTGCCAGGGGTACATCGCACCGGCGTGACCCGCCTCGCTTGCGGCGCGGCGGGCTTCGGGCAACCGACGGTAGCGGTACATCAGCAGCGAGCGGGTGACTTTGGGCAGCCGCATGTTGGTCACCGGGAAGACGAACAGCTCGTCCCAGAACACGTGGCCGCGGTAAGCCTCGCCATGCAGGCCGCGGGCGGGGACTCCCACATCCAGGTCCGCGGTGTGGGGCGAAAGTGTCTGCAGAACGTGCAGCTGGTGCAGGCGCACGATGCGACGCAGGTCGGGGTCGGAGCCCATCTCGATGTTGAAGCGTTCCCACAGGTGGGCCCATGCCAGCTGGTGTCCCCGTTCGAGTTCGGCGTATCCGCCGATGCGCTGCAGCTCGCGTTCGGCCGCCGAGACCGGACCGGATATCCCGTGGTCGCGGCTCGTGTAAACGGTCACCACCTCTTCCAGCGTGACGGACTGTCCTTCGCTGAGGTCGACGGCGATGTCATGGCCCACCCGGAGGGGCTCGCTGACCAGGCGACTCTCGGCGGGGGATTCACCGTTTCCCCCGCGCACCGTGCTCCGTTTGGCGACGGCGACCTCGATGTTCGACTCGACGGTTCGAGCCGCCAATAGCACGGAGTCACCGGTCAATTCGCGTGCTTCGACAACGTTCAGATGACGCGATGACAGATCGTGGTATCGCTCGACGCCCCGGTTCTGCACGTCACCGTCGACAACCGAGCGGAACTCCAGCCGTCCCGACCAGTTGTCCGCGTGCACGGTCGTCTGCAGAGCGGCTGCGTGCGGCAGATGCATCGCCACGAATCGGGTCTGGGAAAAACGGGTGGTCCGACCGGACCGATCGGTGAACGAGAACTCTCGCGTCATCGTGGCTCGAAGCAGGTCGACCGTCACCAGATACGTCGACACGTCGACATCGTCGATGACGAACCACGGTCCATTGTTGATACGGAAGGTCACCGGCAACCAGTTCGGCAGGTTCACCAGGCTCTCGTTGTCGATCACCGTGCCCGCCACCTCATCGGTCAGGCGGTTGTAGATCCCCGCGACGTAGGTTCCCGGGTAGTGGAGCTCACCGGCACCGCATTCCGGTGCCGCGCCACGCACGGCCATGTAGCCGTTGCCCATGGTGCACAGTGCTTCTCGCGTCTTCTCGTGGTCCGGTTGGTAGCCGCCGAACGTCATCATCCACGGATCGCTTGCCGTGTCCTGCTCGGCAGCCAACTGGTCGGTGAGCCGGTCCAGGAACCGACAGACGACATTGGGATTCTCGAGGGCGAACCGCGCCGCCGACGGCCGGTCCCCCGACTCGGCGTTGCGGACCGCCACGCCGATGCCCTTGTGCCGCACCGCGTCGAACGCGTCTTCGTCGGTCAGGTCGTCGCCGATGTAGATCGGCAACAGCGGCCGGGTGCCGTCGATCTGGTCGAGGATCCACTCCAGTGTCTTACCTGTGTCCCAGTCGACGTCCGGACGGAGTTCTATCACCTTGCGCCCACCGCTCACCCGAAGCTTGTGGCGTTGCCCCGCGGTACGCACCGCGGCGACGACTCCGTCGACCAGTTCGGGAGCGACGTTCCGGTAGTGCACGGCCACCGAGAACCGCTTGTTCTCGACCACGAGCCCGTCGACGCCGGCCAACCGGTTCCGAAGTTCTTCTGTCGCCTCGTCAAGGGTGTGGATCGCCTGTGCCCCCGCATCATTCCGATGGAGCGACCCATCCGGGTCCACCATCTCGAAGCCGTGACTGCCGGCGTACCAGATACCGGGGACGCCGACCCGGGATCGGATGTCTTCTAAGCTTCGGCCACTGATCACGGCGACCGGGCAGAGGGCGGCGAGAGACTTGAGCACCTCGCCGGCCTCGGGAACCAGCTTGGCCGCATCGGGATCGTTGACGATCTCGGAAATGGTCCCGTCGAAGTCCAACAGCACCGCGGGTTGCCGCATGTCCGCCAACGGCGCTATCTGGCTGTAGGACTGGAGCGCGTCGGCGGTGGCGGAAAGACGGTGGTAACCGCCGCGCACCGTCACCTCCACGAGGTCACGTACCACCACATCGGCGCCGCATTGAAGGAGAGCCGCCCCGTCGCCGTTGCGGTCGACGCCGATGACGAGGACGAACCCGCCGTCGCGGCCTGCCGCCACGCCCGCGGCGTCGTCGTCGACGACGACGCACCGCGCGGGCGGTACCCCGAGTTGGCGTGCTACTTCGGGTAGGACGGCCGCGTGCTGGTGGCCGCCAAACGGCGCTTCGGACGCAAGACCCTCGTCGACGCAGGCGGTGAACAGATCGGAAAGTCCGGCTGAGCGCAGCACCTCCTTGCAGTTGCGGGCGGACGAGAAGACGCCGGTGGCGATATCGGCGGCTCGCAGTTGTCGCACCAATCCGACGGTGGAAACGAATATCGGCACCTGGTGGGCGGTCATCTCGATGACGAGGTTGTGCAGCCGGTTCCGTAGACCGCACACGGTGGCGGCGCCGTCGTCGCTTTCGGTTCCCAGGGGCAGCGAAATTCCGCGTGACTTCAGCAGAGCCGCAATTCCGTCGAGTTGCGGTTTTCCCTCGGCGAAGTCGCGGTAGTCGGCGTCGGTGAACTCCAAGTGCTCGACGGCATCGCCCGCGGGCCGCCGGGTGAGGAAATCGTCGAACATCGCCTTCCACGCCGCCTTGTCGATGGCGGCGGTGTCGGTCACGACGCCGTCGAGGTCGAAGATCACCGCGTCGTGATACCGCGGGTCAACGAAGACTGGAAGCCTCATCGCCCTACCTCTCCAGAGATACCCGTCATCATGCCACCGGTTGTGCGGCGTACCCGAAAGGAACCGACGTCACTCGTCGGCGGCTAGGGACCTAATGCCCTTCGCAGTCGGGACCTTCGACCGGGCCGCCATGTTCCTCAGATGGTTACGCAAGACCACCGCCTGGGGCAGGATGGGCACATGGCCGTTCTCAGCGATGTGACCTTTATCCGCGACATCTCCGCACTGACGATCGCCGACGCCGAGGAGGCCGGCGGCAAGGGTGCGAACATGGGCGAACTCGTCGCCGCCAACCTGCCCGTACCGCCGGGATTCGTGCTGCTGCGCGACTGCTATCGGGAGTCCATGAAGTCCGGCGGGGTGCACGCCGAACTCAACGCGCTGCACCGGGAGGCACTCGACGTCACCGACACCGCCAGGCTCACCGAACTGTCCGAGCGGATGAAGGGCCTGGTGCGCAAGGCCGGGGCCAACGACGAAGTGCGACGTGAGATCCTGGACGCGTACCACGCGCTCGGATCGGGCTCCGCCGTGGTCGCGGTGCGCTCCTCGGCAACCGGTGAGGACGGCGCGGACGCCTCGTTCGCCGGCATGAACGCCACCATCACCAACGTGACCGGCGACGACGGACTCATGGACGCGGTGGTGCGGTGCTGGATGTCGCTGTTCAGCCCGCGCGTCATCACCTACCGCGCCAGCCGCGGCTTCAGGGCCGACCCCGCGATGGCGGTCGTCGTCCAGCAGATGATCCACTCGGAGAAGGCCGGCGTCGCGTTCACCGCCGACCCCAGTAACGGTGCCCAGGACCGGGTGGTCATCGAGGGCGCGTTCGGTCTCGGCGAGGTCGTGGTGTCCGGCCATGTCGAGCCCGACACCTACATCGTCTCCAAGGAGACCCTGCAACCCCTCGATATCCGGCTCGGCTACAAGTCGTTCAAGATCGTCCGGGGCGAGGACGGCCACGATGCCGTGGTGGACCTCGACGAGTCACAGGCCAATGCACGGGTTCTCACCGAGGAGGAACTGCGCTCGATAGCCGAACTCGCCATTGCGACGGAGCGGCACAACGGCTGCCCGCAGGACACCGAATGGGCGATCGCCGAGGGCAAGGCCTACCTGGTGCAGGCCCGGCCGATCACCACGCTGGGCCACACCACCCCCCCGGCCGCCGAAAAGCATCTGGTCCTGGCGCGCGGGCTCGCCGCTGCACCCGGCATAGCCTCGGGAAAGGTGCGGGTGCTCGATACGCCCGACAAGGGTGCGCAGTTACAGGACGGCGAGATCCTCGTCGCCCAGATGACCAATCCGGACTGGCTGCCCACCATCCGTCGGGCGTCCGCGCTGGTGACCGACACCGGCGGCATGACCTGCCACGCCGCAATCGTGGCGCGCGAACTGGGTGTCCCGTGCGTCGTCGGCACGCGCACCGCGACGAGAGACCTCCACGACGGCACGACGGTGACCGTCGACGGGGCCCGCGGAGAGGTGGTCTCCGGTCGGGTGCAGGCCAAGCCGGCGGCATCGGTGACCGATCGCGGCGCGCCGAGCAAACCGCAGAGCGAGGCGACCGGCACGAAGGTATACGTCAACCTGGCCATGCCCGAGTCCGCCGAAACCGTTGCCGCACAGCCGGTCGACGGCGTGGGCCTGCTGCGCGCCGAGTTCATCCTGACCGAGGCGCTGTCCAACCGTCATCCGCGTGACCTCATCGCGCGCGGAGAGCAGGGCATACTGGTCGACAAGCTCGCGGCCGCGGTCGGCCGGATCGCCGCCGCATTCGCACCGAGGCCCGTCATCTACCGGGCATCGGACTTCCGTACCAACGAGTTTCGCGGGCTGACGGGCGGGGAGACGTACGAGCCCGAAGAGCACAATCCGATGATCGGCTATCGCGGCTGCTATCGGTACGTCAACGAACCGGATCTGTTCGCGCTCGAACTCGAAGCGCTGGCGCGCGTGCGGGAGCAATCGCCCAACTTGGGGCTGATGATCCCGTTCGTGCGCACGAAATGGGAATTGGAGGCTTGCCTTGCGCTCGTCGACGCCAGCCCGCTGAACCGGCAGCGAGGTTTGCACCGGTGGGTGATGGCCGAGGTGCCCTCGATCGTGCACTGGCTTCCCGAATACATCGGAATGGGCATCGACGGTGTGTCGATCGGGAGCAACGACCTGACCCAGCTGGTGCTCGGGGTCGACCGCGACTCCGACGTCTGCGCCGAGTTGTTCGACGAATCCGATCCCGCCGTCCTCGACGCCATCGGCCAAATCATCGGCACCGCACGCAAGTACGGGATCACTTCGTCGCTGTGCGGCCAGGCGCCGTCGACCAACCCGGCGTTCGCCGAACATCTGGTGCGGATGGGCATCACGTCGATATCGGTCAACCCCGACGCCGCTGACACCGCCCGGAGGGTGATCGCCGCAGCGGAGCGACGGCTGCTGCTCGAAGCCGCCCGGTGAGGTAGTGGGTCATGTCGAATGACAGTATCGGCGCCGAACAGATCGCCACGATCGTCGAGACGGCCGCTCGCGCTCCCTCACTGCACAACAGCCAACCCTGGCGGTGGGTGTTCGAACGCGGCGCGCTGCACCTGTTCGCCGACCATTCGCGCGTCGGCCGTCATACGGATGCCACCGGCGGCGAGGTGATCCTGAGTTGCGGGGCGGCACTCGATCACCTTCAGGTCGCCGCGGCCGCCGCCGGCTGGCAGACCGCGGTGGACAGGTATCCCGACCCGACGGATCACGATCATCTCGCGTCCATCGCCTTCAGCGCGGCGGAATCGGTCAGCGAGCAGCAACGCGCGCTGGCCGAGGCGATCTCACGACGCCGCACCGACCGGCTCGCGATGGCGGCCCCGGAGCCGTGGCCGGAGTTGGAGGCGCAACTGGAAGCGGTGCTCGCCGGCTCCGGGGTCGACCTGGATGTGATCGACGACAGCGGACGGCCGGCGTTGGCCGACGCCTCGCGTCGTTCGGAGGAATATCGCCGCGACGACGCCTCATACCGCTACGAATTGCTTTGGTGGACACACCATACCGGCGACCACGGCTTGCCGGCCACCGCGATGGCCTCCTCGGCCGAGGCGTCCCGAGTCGACATCGGCCGCGACTTCCCCACGTACGGCTCCGGTGACCGCAGAGCGGGGCTCGACCGTGACCGATCGAAAGTCCTTGTCCTCTCGACATTCGACGACAGCCGCGAGAACGTGCTGCGATGCGGTGAGATGCTCTCCCGCGTGCTACTGCACTGCACCGCCGCGGGTTTGGCCACCTGCACGCTCACCCACATGATCGAGGTGCACGCGAGCCGGGAAGCGGTTCGTCGACTCACGGGCCGGCGCGCCGAACCCCAGCTGCTGATCCGTGTCGGCCGCGCCCCGGAAACCGCCACGGTGGAGAAGCACACGCCGCGCCGGCCGGTGGGCGACGTCCTGCAGATCCGGTAAAGGGGGATCCGGACCGCTAAGCCGTCAAGTGCCGTCACGTGCGTGCGACCAGTTGAGCCACCCCCCGCTCGATGCCGTTGGCCAGTTCCGTGACGTCGGGGGCGGTATCGAAATCACCGGTGATGCCGAACACCAACTCGTCGGCGTAGCTGAGCATGGCTATGCCCGTGCGTAGCTGCAACGCGATAGGCGGGATCGGCACCACCCGGACCACTTCGCGGTCCATGACCCGCATGCGCTGCCGGGGCCCGGGTACATTCGTCGCCAGTGTGACGACCCCCCGCTGCGGCAACCTGGTCAACGCGCGAACGGCCCACGCGGTGAACGGAAACGGCACGACGTTCGCAGCGGCGACGAAGACACCGCCCGCCTCGCGCTGGCCGCTGGATTTGGCCCGGATCAGCCGACGATGCACGGATCGGAGCTGCTCTTCGGGGTCCTCCTTGTCGACGGGCAGGAACGGCAGCATCAGCGAAACCCGGTTGTCCGCGACACCGATCGCATCGTTCGAGCGGATCGACACGGGCACAAGCGTTCTCAGGGAGTTGCGTCGCGGTTTCTCGCCGCGGCGAACCAGCGCGGCACGGAAGCTGTCGGTGATGGCGGCCAGTGCGACGTCGTTGATGGTGACTCCGAAGGCATCGCAGATCCGGCCCACATCTGCCAGGCTGACCCGCGCCGAACTGAACCGCCGCCTGGTCGACACCGGCCCGACGAGGGACGACGTGGCCGCCGGACGCAGCAGTCCTTCGGTGACCTCCAGGGCTCCCTCGAATGCCAACCGCGACGCGCTGGTCGCGCTGGCAGCCAAGCCCCACAAACCCCTGACCCAGCTCAGCGGATTGAGGCCGACCGACCCGTCGACACCTGTGTGCTGCGGGCTGTGGGCGGCACGGATCTCGCCGGTGTAGTCGGCTCGCTCGCCGTCGTCGCTGAGCCCGGAGAACATGTGCATCGTGGCGATCCCGTCGGCGATGCAGTGGTGGATCTTCATCAGCATCGCCCAGCGGTCATCCCGGAGACCTTCGATGATCCAGCACTCCCACAGTGGCCGATCGCGATCCAGTCTCCGCTCCATGACATCGGCGGCGAAGCGGAACAACGCCTCGTCGTCACCGGGGTGCGGCAGCGCGGCGAGATGAATGTGATCCGACGGATCGAACCCGTCGTGCTCCGCCCATTCGGGCGGGGAAAGGTCCAGCATGTGCGTCCGCAACACCTGAGTGAAGCGAGGCACTCGGGTGATGCGCGCGGCGATACCCGCACCAAGCGCGGTGAAGTCGGGCATGGGTCCCTCGATGATCGACAGGCCGCCCACCGCAAGGCTTACATGCCGATCGGAGTCTTCGGCTTCGAGGAATCCGGCGTCAAGTGCCGTCAAATGCTTCGTCATCACGACCTCCCTCGACAGCCAGGCGGATCATCCGTTCCGCGTCGTCCACCGAATCCGCAAGCGGACGAGCGGTGTCAACTCGGTGGAATTCGCCCGTTTCCGCGAACTCGCTCAGCGCAGCGGCTATCTGCGGTGTCGCGTCCGATGCGGACGGCCCCCTGGCCACTATGCGTTCGGCGGCGTCGGAAGCGGGCAGTGAACACACGAAGTGGACCAGTACCGAGGACGTCTCGACGGCCAGTCGTTGCGCACGCTCCCGCTGCCGGGCATCGCGCCAGGTGCCGTCGAGAATGACCGTCTCACCGGTGGACAGCAGAGCGTGCGCACGGCGCAGCACCTCGTCATAAACCGCCGACACGTTCTCGGGCGCATACAGTCCGGCGTCCAGGTCGCCGACCCGGCCCGCGATGAGGCCCGACTGCTGTAGCTCGCGCCGCACCTCGTCGGTCGAAATGACCTGAGCGTTCGTCCGTTCGGCCAGCGCACGCGCCACGGTGGTCTTGCCCGTTCCCGGGCCGCCGCCGACGATGATCAACCGGGCCGTGCACGAGCGCAGGTGCGCCAGCGCGATGTCGAGATGCCGGTTCGCATCGGTCGCCGCTTCTGCGTGCCCCTGGCCGACGCGGATGCAGTCCACCTTCGCCCGCACCACGGCGCGATACGCGACGCTGAAGTCCCTCAACGACCGCGGTGCGCGGTCGTCGGCCCGCAGCAGGTATTCGCCGAAGAAGAGATCTGCGAGGTCGTTTCGACCGAGGAACTCCAGGTCCATCGCGAGGAACGCGGCATCGTCGACACCGTCGACGTATCGCAGTCGATCGTCGAATTCGAGGCAGTCCAGCAGCACCGGCCCGTCGGGCATGCAGAAGATGTCCTGGGTCAGCAAGTCGCCGTGCCCGTCGACGACGCGACCTTGGGCGATCCGCTGCCTGAACAGTTCGTCACGGCCGGCCAGGAACCGATCGGCCAGGCGCGTCACCTCCTGGAGCGATTTTCGCGGGATGACTGTGTCGACATGTCGCTGTAACTCGTCGAGGTTTTCGTGCCAGCGCGCAAAGACCGCGGCCACTGTCGCCTGGTCGTCGATCAGGGGGCCGCGCAGCGCGTCTCGATGAAACCGCGCAATGTGCCCGGCGATCGCGATCAGTTGGTCTTCGACCGGCTCCCCATTCCGGACAAGGGCGGCGAGCCGTGCGGACTCCGGGTAGCGGCGCATCACGATGACCGGTTCGGCCGGTTCGCCCGGAGCGGTGAAGTGCCCCACCCCGAGATAGCTGTCCGGGGCCAACCGGCGATTCAGGTCCACCTCTCGTCGGCACGCCTGCTCGCGACGTTCGCGCGTGCTGAAATCGAGGAAGTCGGTGACGAGCGGCTTCTTGGCCTTGTACGCCCTGTCGCCGATGAGAGCGACCACCCCGGTGTGCGTTTCATGCACTTCCGCGCCCAGGTTTCCCGCTCTGCTCCAAGGCTCTCGACGGGTGCTCGCAGTGGCCGGCGCGCACTTCATGAGTGCACCATCTCGCGACGAACGCCGTAGAGAACAGGGCCGGAAGGCCCTTTCCTCGGGACCATCGACCCCTGTTTCGAGCCGACGCGCCGGCGCAGAGTGATGGATGAAGCGGAGGTCTGAGATGCCCTACCCCATCGTGGATACCGAAGTCGTCAAGCGCGCGGTCCAACTCGCCTGCCGCGCCCCGTCACTGCACAACAGCCAGCCGTGGCGGTGGGTGGTCGACGGGCCGGTGGTCCAGCTTTTCGTCGATCCGGCCAGGGCGCCGGCGCACACCGACCGAACGGGCAAGGAAACGCTGATCGGGTGCGGTGCGGTTCTGGACCACTTCCGGGTGGCGATGGCGGCGCTCGGGTGGACGGCCAACATCGACCGGTTTCCGAACCCCAACAACCGTCATCATCTCGCGTCGATCGATTTCAGTCCCACCGAGTTCGTCACCGAGGGGCATCGGCGTCGCGCCGATGCGATCTCGGTGCGGCGCACCGACCGGCTGCCCTTCGCGGCGCCGTCCGACTGGGAATCCGTCGAGGGCGCCATGCGCGGCTCGAGCACGGACGACGCCGTTCGTCTCGATGTCGTTCCCGACAAGCTACGGCCGGCGTTGGCCCAGGCGTCACGGCTCGCGGAGTCACTTCGCCTCTACGACTCCCAGTACCACGCCGAGATCTGGCAGCAGGCAACGGATTCACCGGCAGCTACCGGTATTCCGCGCAGTGCGCTGGTGACCGCGGCCGAAGGCGACCGCGTCGGCATCGGGCGCCGGTTCCCGGCGACCAGCAACCCCGAACGGCGCGAGGAGATCGGCGAGGATCAATCCAAGATCGTCGTGTTGTCGACCTACGACGACACCCAGGACAGCATGCTGCGCTGCGGCGAGACGCTCTCGGCGGTTCTGCTCGACGCCACCATGGCGGGGCTGGCCACGTGCACGCTCACCCACATCACCGAGCTGGCCGAAAGTCGCCAACTCCTGTCCGCGCTCATCGGACCGGACGTCACGCCGCAGGCGATCGTCCGGGTCGGAGAAGTGCCGAGCACCGAAGACCTCGGGCCCCTGACGCCGCGGCGGCCGATCGACGAGGTTTTCCAGGTCAGCCGAAATCCGACAGGGGAGCAACGCGGCTAGGAGGTCTTAGATGTTCAAGGTCTTCTTGGTTGACGACCATGAGCTCGTTCGCCGTGGGTTGACCGGCCTACTCGATGCCGACGAGGAACTCGAAGTCATCGGCGAGGCCGGTTCGGTGGCAGAGGCACTGGCGCGGATACCGGCGCTGCAACCCGATGTCGCGGTCCTCGACGTGAGCCTGCCCGACGGTAACGGCATCGAGTTGTGCCGAAAGCTGTTGTGCCGCATGCCTGAGCTGCGTTGCCTGATGCTCACCTCGTTCACCTCCGATGAGGCGATGCTGGACGCGATACTGGCCGGCGCCAGCGGATATGTCGTCAAAGACATCAAGGGTATGGAGCTCGCCCAGGCGGTCAAGGACGTCGGTACGGGCCGGTCGTTGCTCGACAACCGGGCCGCCGCGGCGCTGATGGCCAAGCTGCGCGGTGCCGCGGAGAAACCGGACCCGTTGGCGGCGCTCAGCGAGCAGGAACGCGTCCTGCTCAACCTACTCGGCGAGGGGTTGACCAACAAACAGATCGGCGAGCGGATGTTCCTCTCGGAGCGGACCGTAAAGAATTACGTGTCCCGGCTGCTGACGAAGCTCGGCATGGAGCGGCGCACCCAGGCTGCGGTGTTCGCGTCGAAGCTGGGCCGTCCCGCCCACAGGGCCTTCGAGCAGTAGCGGCCGCCGCGCGTCACTGGTGCGGGCGGCAGACCATCACCGGAATCGTCGCGTGCTGCAGCAGGTTCAGCGCGGTCGACCCGAGGATCGCGCTGGCGAGGACGTTCTTCCCGTAGCTTCCGACCACGAGCAGCTGCGCACCGTCGGCTTTGCTTCGATCCATCAGTGCGACAGCGGGTTTGGACCGCTCGACGTAGCACGATGCGGAAACGCGGGGAAAGCGCTGGTTGTACCGGTCGACATCGTCGGTCACCTGCGCCCACTCCGCGGTCTCGAGCGCATCCCAGTCGACCAAGAAGGGCATCCTGGCGGCGACGGCGGGCAGCGGAACCGACCACGAGCGGACGGCCTGCAACTTCGAGTTGAACCGTTCCGCGAACTCGAATGCGGTCTCCAAGGCGGCGATAGAAGACGGCGTTCCGTCCACCCCGACGACGACCGGCTGGTCCGTCGGCACGACATTCGGCCCTCGCCATGCCACGACGGGGCACGTGGCACGGGTGGTGACGGCCAGCGTCGTGGAGCCCAGTAACAGCGCACCGGCAGCGCTGACTTCCTGGTTGCCCACGACGACCATGCGTGCGGTCTTCGACAGTTGCACCAGCACGTCGGCGACCGGGCTATCCGTGGACAGCGTTGTCACTTCGAGTTCCGGGTGCTGCGAGCGCACGGCTTGCTCGGCGCCGCTCAGTATCGTCTCGGCACTATCGCGCTGATACGACATGACGGCCGCGCGCATCGCCGCAACGGTGTCCGTCACGTTGTGCCCGATGGTCGGCAGCGCGTGCACGATGTGCAGCGAGGTTTCGAAGCGCGCGGCGACGGCGGCGGCCCAGCGCGCCGCGCTGAGCGCACCATCGCTGCCGTCCACGCCGACGACAATCGCACCTGATCGCATCGTCACTCCCGTCCTCGCCCATCCGGTCGCCTATCCCGACAATCTGATCATGGCTGACGGCGCCGGGGTGAGCGCAGAGCCGAAAGTCCTATCCTTTCGGGCCGATCGCCCCAGGCCGGGCATGGCTACTGCCGGGCGACGATGACCGGCATGCGCGCCGCATGCGCGACCGCCGAACTGACCGAGCCCAGTAGGAGCCCGGTGAATCCACCGAGACCGCGGCTGCCCACCACGAGCAGCTGGGCGCGCTCGGATTCCTCGAGCAGCCGGCGAGCCGGGTTGTCGGGGCCGACGACGCGCTCGACGGCGACATCGGGAAAGCGTTCACTCCAGCCGGCGAGGCGTTGGGCGAGTTCCTGCTCGGCCTGCGCCGACGCACCGTCCTCCCGCACGCCAAGCCCCAGATCGGCATTGCCCGTCCAGGTGTGGATCGCGACCAGCCCCACGCCGCGGCGGTCCGCCTCTTGGAACGCGATCGCCGTGGCGAGCTCAGAGACCGGCGAGCCGTCGATGCCGACCGCCACCGGGGCCGTCGCGGGATGATCCATCAGTGGGTCCTCGTCGTGGATGACCGCCACCGGGCAGTGCGCATGATGCACAAGCCCAGAGCTGACGGACCCGAGTAGCAGACCTTTCACGCCTCCCAGCCCGCGGCAGCCGACGACGATCAGTTCGGCAGCTCTGGACAGATCGACGAGCTCGGGCACCTTGGCACCGGCGACGACGTGATGGGCGACCTCGATGTCGGGCGTGGCGCCGATGGCATCGCTGATCACCTTCAGCGCGTCATCGATCACGTCGCGCGCGCGGCGCTCGCGCTCGGCGGCGAACTCATCGGAGATCGGCAGGTCCACCCAGGGCCCGACCTCGTCCGCCGACAGCACGTGGACAACCGTCAGCCGCACACCACGCAACGCAGCGTCACGCGCCGCCCAGTCGGTTGCCACCCGGGAAGCGGGGGAGCCATCCACAGCGACCACGACGCCGTGCGGTCTCGAATCCGAAGTTCTTGCCGTCACATGCTCAGGCTTGTTGTCCGACATGCCGGTTCGAAGGGCCGAAAGTCATCAGTTGTCGACTATCGGCGCCGGCTCCTACCGTTGGGTGATGCGGACGAACCGCACCGGCGGAAGGAGATAGTCCGATGATCGAAGTGCTGACGGATATGCCAGAAGGTGTGACCGGCTTCCGCGTGTCCGGCCGGCCGACCGGCGACGATCTGCGCAATTTCAAGCCGACGATGGAAAAGCTGCTGGAAAACGACGAAGTGCGGATCGTCGAGGTCATCGAGCCCACGTACGAAGGTTTCGGTCCGGGCGGACTGGTCGAGGACCTGAAAATGGGCTTGGGCGCCTGGGCAAAGCATCACTCGGCCTTCAAACGCGTCGCAGTGGTGACAGACAAGGACTGGATCGCCCACACGCTGCACGCGCTGGCCTGGCTGGTTCCCGGCGAGATCGCGCTGTTCGGCCTTGACGAACTCGAGCGAGCCAAGGAGTGGGCGGCCGGCTGAAACGTCAGGCGTCTTTGCGCGTATCGATCACACGCTGGGCTACCTGCGTCAGTTTGATGTTGCTGTCCTGCGAGAGTTGTCTGAGCATCTCGAACGCCCGTACCTCGTCCACCCCGTAGCGCTCCATGATGATGCCCTTCGCCTGTCCCGATGCGATCGCGAGTGGCCATCGCCGACTTCAGCTGTTCACCGTCCCGGCTGGCCAGTATCGCGGCCGCGGCGTGTGCGGCAAGAATCGTGCCGATCATTTCGTCGTCGGCGTCGAAGGCGCGCGCTTTGAAGCCGAACATGTTGAGCGCGCCCGCGGTGCGGTCGGCGGTGTAGAGCTTGATCGATAGGCCGCTCAGTACACCGCGGTCGACCGCGGCGGCCGAGTACAGGGGCCAGCGGTCCTCGGCGCGGAAGTCGTCGGTGCGCAGAATCAGCTCGTCGAGCGCCGCCTCCACGCACGGCCCCTCACCGAACTGCATCTGGATCTCGTCGAGGGTGTGGGGCAGCTCCGAGGTACCCGCGAGCGACTCGAACTTGCCGCCGCCGCCGACCAGCAGCACCCCGACGGTGTCCGCGCCCGGGATCAGCTCCTTGGCCGTCACCGTGACGTCGTTCAGCACGTCGTCGACCGCGCGCGGCGGGGCGGCGGCCCGCGCCAACTCGGCCATCCGCTCAGCCAGCTCGTGCGTTCGCGGCTGCGCCATGGAAAACGTCTTCCCGTTGAGGCGCCGATCCACACGATTTGTTTTGGCGGTCGGGTCAATGGGCATGTCGTGGGCAAGCTCGGGTGGCGGTCGACCGTCACGCGCGCTGAGGTCTCGTCGGTTCAGACAGCAGCCGGCGGGGCCGCCCCTTAGGTGAACTCCCCTAGTCGCTCTGTTAATTGTAGTAATCTTGCGGGTGTGGGCGCATCCAGTGTCTGGCTCCTCGCCGACTATCAGAGCGATTCCGCCCGGAACCTGACCCGTGAGGGTTTCGACTTCGCACAGCTGAACCATGGAGGTCGTCGAGTCCACGCTGGCGGCGGCGAAGGTGGACGCCCGCGATGTGGACGTGGTGCACGTCGTGCGGATGCTGCTCGACGCGGCCAAGCAGATCAGCGAAACCGCAGGCGACTATCAGGTCGAGGGCGCAACGATATTTGGCACTTTGAACCTCGGCGGCAGCACCGCCACCACCGTCAGCTTCATCGTCGGGAAGGCATGACATGGGCAGCGCAAATGTGGAGATCGTCGGCAAGTTCCTCTCGACGTTGCCCGACGACGACGACCACCCCTACCGCACCGGACCATGGCGTCCCCAGAACACGGAATGGGACGCCGACGACCTCCGGCCGATGGAAGGTGAGATCCCGTCCGACCTCGACGGCGTCTATCTGCGAAACACCGAGAACCCGCTGCATCCGGCGCTGAAGTTCTACCACCCGTTCGACGGTGACGGCATGGTGCACCTCGTCGGGTTCCGCGACGGAAAAGCCTTCTACCGCAACCGCTTCGTCCGCACCGACGGACTACTCGCCGAAAATGACGCGGGCGGCCCGCTGTGGCCGGGCCTCGCCGAGCCGATCCAGCTCGCCAAGCGCGACTACGGCTGGGGCGCGCGAACATTGATGAAGGACGCCTCCAGCACCGACGTCATCGTGCATCGCGGCCTCGCGTTGACCAGCCACTACCAGTGCGGCGATCTGTACCGCGTCGACCCGTTCTCCGGTGACACCGTGGGCAAGGCAGACTGGCACGGCCGGTTCCCGGCGGCCTGGGGGGTGTCGGCGCATCCCAAGGTCGACGACCGCACCGGCGAACTACTGTTCTTCAGTTACAGCAAGCAGTACCCGTACCTGCGCTACGGCGTCGTCGACGACGCCGACAACCTCGTCCATCTGACCGACGTGCCGCTGACCGGGCCGCGGCTGCCGCACGACATGGCGTTCACCGAGAACTACGCGATTCTCAACGACTTTCCGATGTTCTGGGATGCCAAGCTGCTCGAAGCCGACATCCACATCCCGGGATTCCACCCGGACGTGCCGTCGCGGTTCGCGGTGATCCCCCGCCGCGGTGGGGCGTCCGACATCCGATGGTTCGAGGCGGAGCCGACGTTCGTCCTGCACTTCACCAACGCCTACGAGGACGGCGACGAGATCGTCCTCGACGGCTTCTTCGAGGGCGACCCGTCACCGGTGGACTCGGGTGCCGGCTCCAAGTGGCAGCGCGCCTTCCGGTTCCTGGCGCTGGACCGCCTGCAGACCCGGCTGCGCCGCTGGCGGTTCAACCTCGTCACCGGTCAGACCACCGAGCAGCAGCTGTCCGACTCCGTCACCGAGTTCGGCATGATCAACGCCGGATACGCCGGAATCCCCTACCGCTACACGTATGCCGCCACCGGCAAGCCGGGGTGGTTCCTGTTCGACGGGCTGGTCAAACACGACCTGCACACCGGGGCCGAACAGCGGTTCGCCTTCGCCGACGGGGTGTACGGCAGCGAGACGGCGATGGCCCCGCGCATCGGCAGTGCCGCCGAGGACGACGGCTATCTGGTCACGCTCACCACCGACATGAACGCCGACGCCTCCTACTGCCTGGTGTTCGACGCCGCCAGGGTCGCCGAGGGTCCCGTATGCAAACTGGCGCTGCCGGAACGGATCTCCAGCGGCACACATTCGACTTGGGCTCCCGGATCGGAGTTGCGCCGGTGGCGGGAAGTCGATTCGGCGGCCGAGGCCGTCGGCCTGTAGGCGGCCTTGCCCGAAGCCTTGACCGAACCGAACGCCGTGCCGAACGCCGTCGCCCGCATGCTCGGGTTGCTCGGCGACGAATGGACGCTGCTCGTCATGCAGCAGTCGCTACTGGGGGCCACGCGGTTCGGCGAGTTCAAGTCCCGGCTGCCGATTTCCAACTCGGTACTGACGGCGCGGCTGCGGACGCTGACGGATGCGGGACTGCTGGAACGACGCCAATACCAGGAGCGCCCAGCGCGTTTCGAATATCTGGCTACGCCGCGCGGCCGGTCGCTGTGGCCGGTGCTGCTGTCGATATGGGAGTGGGAGCGGCACTGGGTTCCCGACCACGCGGAGCCGCTGCCCACCATGCGCCATACCGCGTGCGGTGCCGAGTTCATCCCCGTCGTCGCGTGCCGTTCGTGCGGGGCGGTCGTCAGCGAGAAAGACGTTGTCCCGCAGTGGGGTCCGAGCGGGTCGTGGCAACGGTCGATGCCCTCGGCCGCGACGCGCCGCCGCTCGGAGGCCGATCAGCAAGCCGCGGCGGGCATGTTCCCCCAGACGATGAGCGTCATGGGTAACCGCTGGGGTTTCGCGCTGCTGGTCGCGGCGTTCGTCGGGGTGCGACGGTTCACCGACTTCCAGGCCCAACTCGGCGCACCGCCCGGATCGATCGCCGATCGGCTGTCGATCTTCACCGCCAACGGAGTGCTCGCCGACGCCGGCAACCGATACGAACTGACCGAGAAGGGCCGTGCGCTGTTCCCGGTTCTGATCACCGCGCTGCAGTGGGCGCAGCGCTGGTTCGCCTCTCCCGAAGGGCCCGCAGTGCTGCTGACCCACACCGTCTGCGGTCACCGCTTCACCGCGGTTCTGGCGTGTGACCAATGCGGTCGGCCGCTGAGCGGAGCGCAGGTCTCCGCGGTCGGAAATTCCTAGAAGATTGGCTAGCACTCTCGGGTAACGAGTGCTAACCTCGCAGGTACGCAGTGATTTGGCTGCCCGCCAGGGTGGCGGGCTCCGTATGACGCAGGAGGTGGATTGCTGTGCTCCGCTTTGATCCGTTCGGTGAACTAGACGCTCTGACCCGGGGCCTGCTGACTACTCAGACCGGATCGGATCGTTCCCCCCGTTTCATGCCCATGGACCTGTGCAAGGTCGACGACCACTACCTGCTGACCGCCGATCTGCCGGGCGTCGACCCCGGTTCGGTGGATGTCAACGTCGACAGCGGCACGCTGACCATCTCCGCGCACCGCACGCCGCGATCCGACGACGGCGTGCAGTGGCTGGCCAACGAGAGATTCTTCGGCACGTACCGCAGGCAGCTGTCCCTCGGCGAAGGCGTTGACGCATCGGGTATTTCGGCTGCGTACGAGAACGGCGTGCTGACCGTGACCATCCCGGTGGCCGAACGCGCCAAGCCGCGCAAGATCGATGTCGCCCATGGTGGGGGCCAGAAGACGATCGAGCCCACCACCGTCGACGCCGAGTAGCGCTGCACCTCGTCGAGACTGCGGCCAGATCGAGACCCGATCCGATTTTGCGATCTGTCCGCAGTTTCGGCGCGCCTACGCGCCCGGTAACCCCGGATATACGCGTCGGAGCGGATGTTTACCCGCGCCGACGGCCGCACGCTGGCTAGCATGACTGGAATCGACGCGGCGCCGGTGAACTGGAGCGACTTGGGCGTGAGCGAGTTGGTACCGACCGGAACGGTGACGCTGCTACTGGCGGACGTCGAGGGTTCGACGCGGCTTTGGGAGACCCAGCCCGACGAGATGACGGCGGCGTTCGCGAATCTCGATCGCGCGTTGGCCAAGGCGGTCGACGCCCACGGCGGCGTGCGCCCCATCGAACAGGGTGAGGGTGACAGCTTCGTCATCGCGTTCGGCCGTGCGAGCGACGCGGTGGCATGCGCCCTTGCTCTCCAACGGGCCGCGCTGGCGCCGATCCGATTGCGAATCGGCCTGCACACCGGCGAAGTCCAACTGCGCGACGAAGCGAACTACATCGGCCCGACCATCAACCGTACCGCGCGCATACGAGACCTGGCGCACGGCGGACAGACCGTGTTATCCGGCACCACAACGGATTTGGTGTGTGAACGGCTGCCGGCCGACGCGTGGCTGGCCGAGCTCGGCTCGCATTCCGTCCGCGATCTTCCGCGCCCCGAACGCGTGGTGCAACTCTGCCATCCGGAGATCCGTAACGAGTTCCCGCCGCTGCGCACCGCCAAGAGTCCGCGTTCCCACAATCTTCCGGCGCAATTGACCAGTTTCATCGGGCGCGAGAAGCAGCTCGATGAGGTATCTCGACTGTTACTGGAGAACCGCCTCGTCACCCTGACGGGGGCCGGCGGAGCCGGCAAGACCCGCCTCGCCGTGGAAGCCGCCGCCGCGCTGTCCGAGGCGTTCACGGACGGCGTCTGGTGGGTCGACCTGGCCGCGATCGCCGATCCGAGCGTCGTATCGATAACGGTGGCCCGCACGCTCGGCCTGCCCGACCAACCGGGACGGTCCCCGCTGGAGACCGTGCAGCGGTTCGTCGGCGACCGGGAAACCCTTCTGCTGCTGGACAACTGCGAACATCTCTTGGACGCGTGCGGCGACATGATCACGCGGTTGCTCAATGCCTGCGGACAGTTGACGATCCTCACTACCAGCCGCGAACCGATTGCGGTGTCGGGTGAAGTGACCTGGCGCGTGCCCTCGCTGTCGCTGCATGACGAGGCCGTCGCGCTGTTCACCGAACGGGCCCAACGAGCGCGGCCCACCTTCCACGCCGCCGGCGACGACATCGACCTCGTCGCGGAGATCTGCCGGCGACTCGACGGCATGCCTCTGGCGATCGAGCTGGCGGCGGCGCGAATTCGGGCGTTGTCGCTGCGCCAGATCGCCGACAGTCTCCACGACAGGTTCCGATTGCTCACCGGCGGGGCTCGAAACACCATGCGACGCCAGCAGACACTGCGGGCCTCGGTGGACTGGTCGCACGCGCTGTTGACCGACGCGGAGCAGATCCTGTTTCGCCGACTGGGCGTGTTCATGGACGGATTCGACCTCGACGCCGCGCGCGCTGTCGCGGCCACCAGTGAGGTCGAGCAGTTCCAGATCCTCGACCAGCTCAGTCTTCTCGTCGACAAGTCGCTCGTCATCGCCGACGAAGAGTCGGGCGCCATGCGCTATCGGCTGCTGGAGACGGTCCGCCAGTACGCACTCGAGAAGCTCGCCGAGACCGGCGAAGCCGATGCGGTGCGTAATCGGCATCGTGACCACTACATCGGAACGGCGATCGAACTGGAAAGCGACGAGCGACTCATCGAATGGGCCGAGCGGGAAACCGGAAACCTGCGTGCGGCACATGCGTGGAGTATCGACTCCGCAGAGTTCGAGCCGGCCCTGCAACTCGTGTCGGCGATGCAACGGCTATGGGAGAGACGCGGACGAATGGGCGAAGGTATCGCCGCGTTCGATCTTGCCTTCAACGACGAGCGCTATCGGGACGACGACGTCGCTGCGGCCGTATGGATTCAGGCGGTTGCCGACAAGTGCATCTTGGCGGCATGGATCTCCGCCCCGGCGAACCTGGAGCGGGCGAAGGAGGCGCTGTCAGCGGCGCGGGAACTGGGTGACTCGTCGTTGATCGCGTCATGCCTGGCCGCCTGCGGTGCTGCGGCCTACTACAGCCCCGATGTGGCGACTCGGTACTGGCGCGACGCAATCGATCTTGCACGGGCATCGGGGAATCTGTCGAAGGTGTGCTTCTTCCTGGGCTGTCTGGCCGTCACGATGAATATCGCCGGGCAACCCCTCGCATCCCAACTGGCGGCCCAAGAGGGCCGTGAGGTCGCCGATGCAATCGGCGATGGGTTCGTGTCGCGGTATTGCCGGGTGTGGCTCGCCGTCGCCCTCGGATGGCGCGACGGGCTAACCGGCGACGCCGTGATCCAGGGCGTCAGCGAGGCGGCCCACGCCGCCGGCGAACGCATGCTGGAGTTGTTCGCACTGACCTGTGAGAGCAACTCGTTCGCCTACCAGGGGAATGTGTCCTCATCTCAGGCGAAAGGAAAAGTCGCACGCGAAACCTCGATTGCCATGGGCGGATTCTACGAGGACGCGATGCACATCACGTCGGCGCTCACCGCGTTGGCTGCCGGCGATGCGACTGAGGCAAAGGCCGCCTGCGCGATGGCAATGGCACAGACCGTCCCTGAACGATTGCTGTACACGAGAGCACTCACTCCGATGACCCTGGCATTGTTGGCGTGTGGTGAACTCGCGGCCGCACGCCAGTGGTCTGATGACACGGTTGCCCTGACAATCGGCAACTACAAACTCAACGCTCTCGTTGCGCGCGCTCACGTCGCGATGGCACAGGGCGAAGGCGAGCAGGCCGAACGCGACAGCCACGACGCCTTGGCGCTCGCCGCCGAGACGGGCGCGTTCCTGCGCGCGCCCGAGGGACTCGAGGTACTCGCCCGTCTTGCGTGTGACGAGGGCAACCACCGCCACGCGGCGCGACTCTTCGGCGCAGCCATGGCGATCCGCGCCGCGATGGGTGTGGTCCGCTGGCCGGTGTACGCGATCGGTTACGACGACGCTCTCGCTGCCACCCGAGAAGCCCTGGGCGATGCTGACTTCGACACCGCGTGGGCGGAGGGTGCGGCGATGTCGACCGAGGAGGCCATTGCGTACGCCCGCCGTGGTCGCGGCGAGCGCAAGCGGCCCGCCAGCGGTTGGGAGTCGTTGACACCGACCGAACGGGACGTGGTCCGTCACGCCGCCGACGGGCTGGGCAACAAGGACATCGGCGAGCGAATGTTCATCTCGCCGCGCACGGTGCAGACACACCTCACCCACATCTACGCCAAGCTCGGATTGACCTCGCGTATCCAACTCGTCCAAGAATCCGCGCGTCACGGGTGGCAGTCTCGTCGAGCGTGAACCCATGGTGAAAATTCGCATGAGATTTCGCAGTGGCTTCACGTTCGGCGCTCCGCGAACCACAGCCGGCCGAGCTCACCGTCGGCGGCGGCGTCGACGATCTCCGAACATGCTCGCGGCTAATCGGTTCCAGCGTGACCCAGCTGTTTGCCGGTCAGGATGATCGGCTCGACCAATCGGCTCACGTCACTTGCGCGGTCGTCGCCCACGCGGCCGCCATCGCCCACACCGAAAGCACCACCGCGACCGCGGCCACGGCCCCGCCGAGGTAAAGCCCGTAACCCGCGGACACCGGCGAGTACACGTAAAGCCGGTAGTACCACACGACCAGCACCACCAGCAGCACCGAAATAGTCAGTGCGGCAGTGGATGCCAGCCGAGCCGAGAACCCGCGCGCCGTCATCGCGCCCGCGACGACCAGCGACGACGCCAACAGCACGATCAGCTGCCCCACCCCGAATCCGGGTGCCGGGGCGGGTAGGTCGCCGCGGATCCCGCCGATCGCGCTGACGCGGCCGCCGTTCGCGGTCAGCCACGGCAGCCATGCGCTCACCCAGACGATCGCCCCGCACAAGGCGACCAGCCATCCGGGGCGCAGGCGCGACATGCCACGAGCCTATCGGGTGGACCGCGCGGTCCCGGTCTCTACTCTGGAGTGTCCGACACCGAAAAAGGCAGGTACACCGATGGCCGAGCTTCCGGACTGGGCGCTTCGCCTCGACCTGTCTCCTCACCCCGAGGGCGGCTGGTACCGGGAGACGTGGCGCAGCGACCTGATGGTGCCACAGTCCGCGCTGCCGCCGGACTACACCGGTCCGCGCAACGCCGGGACGGCAATCCTCTTCCTGCTGATGCCGGGCCAACAATCGGCCTGGCACACCGTGCGCAGCGCCGAACTGTGGCTCTTCCACGCGGGCAGCCCACTGCTTCTCGAGGTGGGCCCCGAACAGGACGCTGCGACAAAGCATCTGCTGGGTGTCGACATCCTGACCGGCGAGCAACCGCAGTTCGTGGTTCCGCCGGGCCATTGGCAGCGGGCCCGCCCGCGCGACGAGAAGCCCAGCCTGGTCAGTTGCGTAGTAGTGCCGGGCTTCGACTTCGCCGACTTCGCGCTGGCCGCACCGACCGACTGAGCGTCCCACTCTTCGACGGCTACCTCATTGTGACCTTATATTCGCCTTATTTTCCTTAAGAATGGGTGTACGGTGGGTTCATTCGTGCGCGGCAGCTACGGAAGGAGCCCGACATGGATAACCAACCTGCCCGGATCGTCTTGGTCACCGGCGGCTCGAGGGGGCTCGGCGCGCGGGTAGCGCGGCAGCTCGGCAGCGTCGACACCCACGTCTTCGCGACCCGCGACGTCTCCGATGAAGTCGAGTCCGCGGAGGTGATCGACACCATCGCGGCGCGGTTCGGCCGGTTGGACACCTTGATTCTCAATTCGTCGGATGCGCTCGACACGGCCGCCGACCCCGGCTGCGCGATGCGGCTGAACCGCGACGCTCAACGACGGCTGGCCCTGGCGGCGCTACCGTTGATGCCGGTCGGCGGACGGATCGTCTTCGTCACCAGCCACCAGGCCCACTTCTTCCCCGACAAGGCGGTCCCCAAGGGCTATACGGCCGTCGCCGCAAGCATGCGTGCCGGCGAAACCGCCCTGCTCACAATGCGTTCGGAGTTTCGAAGTGCGGGCGTGCACATCACCGTGGTGTCCGGCGACATGACCCACATGACGTTCGCCGACGCCGTCGTCGATGCGGCCACCACCGCGAACCCGGCGAGCATCATGTTCGTCGGCGCGGCCGATCATCTTGTGACCGCCTAGCGCTCGTTCACTGCAGCGAGGACAGATTGAAGGCGGCGCCGGTGCAATCGGCGACCGCGGCCAGCCGCCCATAGGGAGTGTTCTCGGCGCCGCGAACCACGCTGCCGCCGTTGTCGAGGACCAACTGCACGGTCTTGTCCACGTCGGAGGCGCCGAGGAAGAAGCTCCAGGTCGACGGCTGCCCCTCGGACAGGAAGGCGGTGCCGTCCATCAGCCCGAGCAACGCGTCTCCGTCGAAAACCGCTGTGCTGTAGCGGAATTCGTCGGTATCGGAGACAGACTCGATCCGCCAGCCGAACACGTCGTGGTAGAACTTCAACGACTTGCAGTAGTCCCGGCCGGTCCACTGGAAGTACACCGGAGCGCCGTGCTCGTTGACGAGTTCGAAACCGCGGTGCCCGGTCGGCTGCCACAGCCCGAAGAACCCGCCAGTGGGGTCGGACAACAGCCCCATCCAGCCCTTGTCCTTGACCTCCATCGGTTCGGCCGACGCCCCGCACGTGATGGCGCCGGCGGCCATCGCCTTGTCGAGCGTGGCCTTGACGTCGGTGGTGTGGAAGTAGGTGGTCCAGCCGTCCGGGGTGTTCCACTGCGGGTCGTTGGACACCAGGCCGCCGACGGGCCTGCTGTCCTTGGCAGCGGTGACGTAGCCGCCGTACTCGGGGCCCGCCGACTCGAACGTCCAGCCGAACACCTCGCCGTAGAAGGCCTGCGAACGTTCGACGTCCGAGGACGCCAGGTCGATCCAGATCGGGGCGCCCACCGGGGCGGAATTGCGGACGGGCACGGCGGTCTCCTTCGGTCGGTGAGTGAAGTCACCGATACAGACCGCCGTCGCGTCAGGAACTCATCGCTGTCCCTGTCGAGCAGAATTTTCACGAGGTGACGCCGAGGACCGGCAGCGCTTTCTCCTTGTAGATCAGCGACCGCTCGCGACCGTGGCAGTCGATCGCCATACCGCCGAGCCTACGGTTTCGGTGCGCAACCGTTCGCTGCGCGGCTGGTTACGCACCGAAATCGCCATGGGCTACCTTGCGGCGGCCTCCGGTGCGTACCCCAGCGCGGCCTTGACCTCCAGGAATTCGTCGAACGCGAAGTGGCCCCACTCGCGCCCGTTGCCGCTGCGCTTGTAACCGCCGAACGGGGCCGCCATGTCGAAGCCGTGGTTGATCGCCACCGACCCGGCGCGGATCCGCCGCGCCACCGCGCGCGCCTTGTCCAGGTCGGCACCCGAAACATAGCCCGCCAGACCGTATTCCGTGTCGTTGGCGATCTCGAGCGCCTGATCCAGGTCGTCGTAGCCGAGGATGCACAGCACCGGGCCGAAGATCTCCTCGCGGGCGATCGTCATGTCGTTGGTGACTCCTGCGAACACCGTCGGCTTGACGTAGTAGCCCTTGCTCAGCCCGTCGGGTCGACCGGTCCCACCGATGGCGACGGTCGCACCCTCGTCGATGCCCTGCTGGATCAGGCCCTGGATCTTGTCGAACTGCGCCTTGGACGCCACCGGGCCGATCGCGGTCTTGTCGCTGGGGTCGCCGACCTTGACCGCGCCCGCGACCTCGCGGGCGATCGCGATGGCCTCGTCCATCCGGGTGTTCGGCACCAGCATCCGCGACGGCGCGTTACAGCTCTGACCGCTGTTGACCATCATCACCGACACACCCGCGGCCACGCTCTTGGCGAAGTCGTCGTCGTCGAGCACGATGTTCGGGCTCTTGCCGCCGAGTTCCTGGGTGACGCGCTTGACCGTCAGCGCGGCGTTCTTGGCCACGTCGACACCGGCCCGCGTGGAGCCGGTGAACGACACCATGTCGATGTCGGGGTGGCTGGACAACGCCGCACCGACACCGGGGCCGTCGCCGTAGACCATGTTGTAGACGCCGGCAGGAACGCCCGCCGCGTCGATGATCTCGGTGAAGATCTGAGCCGAGTACGGCGCGACCTCGGACGGCTTGAGCACCATCGTGCAGCCCGTGGCCAGCGCCGGGTACACCTTGCAGGCGATCTGGTTGATCGGCCAGTTCCACGGCGTGATCAACCCGCACACCCCGATCGGCTCCTTGACCACCAGCGTCGCACCGTGCTGCTCTTCGAACTCGAAGTTCTTCAGCACGTCGATCGCCGTGGCCAGATGGCCGAGGCCGAGGTTGACCTGCGGGCCCGCCGCCAGCGATGCCGGGGCGCCCATCTCCTCGGTGACGGCCTCGGCGAGGTCGCCCGCCCGCTTCTGGTACTCGGCCATGATCGCCTGTAGCACGTCGAGGCGCTCCTGGGGGCTGGTCTGCGACCACGTGCCGAAGGCGCGCCGGGCGGCCTGCACCGCCACGTCGACGTCGGCCGAGGACCCGATCGCGATCTTGCCGGAGACTTCTTCGGTGGTCGGGTTGTCGACATCGAGCGTGTTGGGCCGGATCGGGTCCACCCATTGGCCGTCGATGTAGAACTTCAGATATTCGCGCATGATCCCACTCTTCCCTATTGCGTACCTTCTGCATACCAGGTGCGGAATCGGTCGTACTTCGGCATCTCCTCGGAATTCGCTTTCGGGTCGATGCAGACGTGAACCACGGCGGTCTTGCCGCTGGCGAACCCCCGCTTGATCGCGGGGCCGATCTCGTCGTCCTTCTCGACATACTCGCCGTGGCAGCCGAAACCCTCGGCGATCTTGTCCATCCGGACGTCCTTGCTCCAGTGCACCCCGGGTTGCGGCGACGGCTGTTCGAACGTGCGCTTGTAGACACCGACTTCCAGGCCCCACTGGTGGTCGACCCCGACAACGCACACCAACGGCAACTTCTCGCGGGCCGCGGTCTCGAGCTCGGCGATGTGGAACAGGAACGCCGAGTCGCTGGTGAGCAGCATGACCGGGCGGTGGCGGCCGTCGGCGACCGAGGCGCCCACGGCGTAGGGCAGGCCGGTGCCGAGGTGACCGAAGTTCTGGTTCCAGATCACGTCGCGCGGCTTGGTTTGGGAGTAGGTCCATCCGAAGATCACCGTGGCGCCGCCGTCGCGGACCAGGATGCCGTCCTCGGTGCACTCGTCGAAAGCCTTGGTGGCCTCGACGACGTAGCGCGCCGGGTGGATCGGGGAGCGACCGCTCGGGGCCTCCTCGGCGACCCGGGCCAGTTCGGCGGCGTCGGCTTTGATCAGGGCCTCGAAGTCGACCGACGGGCTGCGCGGACTCTCGCGCAGCGCCTCGACCAGCTGCGGCACCACCCCGCGAAGATCGCCGACCAGCGGCACGTCGATCGGCCGATTCACACCGATCGCGGTCGGATCCTGTTCCACCAGAACCCATTTGCGGTTGGCATCGTTGCCGGCCCAGTGCTGGGTGCGACCGTAGTGCATGGGCTCGCCGAGCTCGGTGCCCAGCGCCACACAGAGATCGGACTGCTCGACGGCCTCGTTGGCCGCCGGAGAGAACAGGTACGGGAAGGTGCGATCCTGCAGGCCTGGGATGAACGAGGTGCCGCCCGATGTCTGGATCACGGGGCAGGCCATCAGCTCGGCCAGCTCCCTGACCTGTTCCTGAGTGCGCGAGGTGTGCACCCCGTGACCCACCAACAGGATTGGGCTCTGCGCCGCCCGGATCAGCTTGACCGCTTCGGCGACCTCACGCTCACCCGCGCCCTGATTGACAAGGCGATACCGGTGGGGCGGCAACGGATCCGGCACGTCGAGTTCTTCGAGGATGACGTGCGACGGGAACTCGATGTAGCTGGGCCCGGGGGTGCCCGACATGGATTGACGGATCGCTTCGCGGACGATCTCGTCGGTCTGGTCGGCGTACTCGATCGCGCTGCTGAACTTGACCGAGGGGGCGAAAAGTCCTTCCTGCTGGACGAACTGGATTCGGCCGCGCCGTACCCGGCGTTCGGTGATGCGGGCTCGCTGGCCGCCCAGGACGATGACGGGTGAGTTCTCGACCAGCGCGCACTGGATGGCGCCGGCGATGTTGGCCATGCCCGGTCCGAGGGTGCCGATGCACAGGCCCGGCTTGCCGGTCATCCGCGACGCCGCCTCGGCCATGAAGCCGGCGCTCAGCTCGTGGTGCGGCGCGACGACAGACCATCCGCGGGCGTCGGCCTCGGTGAACATGTGCACGAAGTTGGGGTCGGGGATGCCGAACAGCGTGTTGACTCCCTCGGCCTCGAAAAGGTCGAGAATGCGCTTGTATACGGGGACGCTCATGTGAAACTCCTTTTACTGGTAGCGCTTTGCTAGTCGTTTGCGGTGAGCTGCCGGCGAACCGAACAGCGCTCGGTTGAGGGTGGCGCGTTTGAGGTAGACGTGGATCCCGGACTCCCACGTGTAGCCGATGCCCCCGTGCAGTTGCATGGCCTTACCCGCGATGTCGACGGCGGCGGTGCAGGCGTAGGACTTGGCCATGGCGGTGGCCACGTCGGCGTTCGGTGAGTCGTTGGCGACGGCCTGGATGGCGTCGTCGACGAGTTGACGGGAGACTGAGATCGCGACCTGCATGTCCGCGCACGCGTGTTTGACGGCCTGGAACGAGCCGATGGCCCTGCCGAACTGGTGGCGCACCTTCGCGTAGCCGACGGTCGCGGCAAGCATGGCTTCGCTAAGCCCGAGGCTGTCGCAGGCGATCGCGGTCGCGGCGCGGTCGTGTAACCGTTGCACTGCGGCGGCGGGATCGCCTATGAACGGCAAGGTTTCGGTGGTCGGGGCGTTCCGTTCGACTGCGGCCAGCCTGCGCGTCTTGTCGACAACGGGCCGGGGTGTGGCCGGTGCGTCCGTCACACCGACACCGCGGTCCGTCACGATCAGAATCCGGTCCGCGGCTTCGGCGTCGGGCACGAAGTCGTACGGTTCGAGCGCGACGGCCACCCTCGACGCGCCGCTGGCGACGTCGGTGAGCAGCTGGTCGCGGGTGGCGCTGGGCCGCAAGGCGTTCAAGGTGCCGACGGCGAGCACCGCGCTCCCGAGGAAGTGGGTCGCGCTCACGGCGCGGCCGATCTCTTCGCAGACCACCGCGGCTTCGGCGAACGACGCACCGGCACCGCCGAACTGCTCGGGCACCTCGAGTCCGACCCAGCCGGCATCCACCAACGTCTCCCATGTGGTGTCGCGGTCCTTCGCGAGCAGATCGCCCGCCACAGAACGTAGTTCGTCGTGGAACTCGGTGAAGTCGGTCATCACACCGCGCTCGGTTCCCGTGGCAGGCCGAGGCCGCGCTCGCCGATGATCGAACGCTGGATCTCGCTGGCGCCGCCGGGAATCGTCCACTCCCACGACCCGATGAAGTCGAGCACCCACGCGCCGGACTCCCAGCCGCTGGACATCGGCTTGGCGAGTTCGGTGTGAGCGGCCAACCCGCCGACCTCCGCGGCGAAGTCGGTCATGCGCTGCAGAAGTTCGCTGTAGAAGAGCTTGACGATCGAGGCGTCGGCCGGGCCCGATTCGCCGTTGTCGCTGTCTTCCACCAGCTTTCGGCACAGACCCCGCAGGCCGGTGATCTCGGTCTCGAACTGCGCCAGGCGGTCCGCGACGACGGGATCGTCGACCGGCGCGCTCTGCACCAGCCAGCGAAAGCCCGCATTGCCCAGCCGCTCGGCGAGTTCGAGCATCGTCATACCCCGCTCGGCGCCGAGGGTGGCTTGGGCGACCTGCCAGCCGTTGTTCTCCGCACCGACCAGGTTCGCGGCTGGAATCGACACGTCGTTGAGGAAGATTTCGCAGAAGTGCTCGTCGCCGATCGCGTTGCGGATGGGGCGGACCTCCACGCCGGGTGTGGTCATGTCGAGCAGGAAGTACGAAATGCCTTTCCGCTTCGGGGCGTCCGGGTCGGTGCGGGCCAGCAGCAGGCACCAGTCGGCGTGCTTGCCACCGCTCGCCCACAGTTTCTGGCCGTTGACGATGTACGAGTCGCCTTCTTTTCGCGCCGTGGTGCGCAGGCTCGCCAGGTCGGAGCCGGCTTCGGGTTCGGAGAAGCCCTGCACCCAGATCTCGCCGTCGAGGATCGCGGGCAGGTGTCGACGCCGCTGCTCGTCGGTGCCGGCGACCAACAGCGTCGAGGCGGCATGGTGGATGCCGACGAACGCGAGCACCAGCCGCGGCGCGTCGTGTGCGGCCAGCTCCTGATACAGGACCACCTGTTCGGCCACCGACATTCCACCGCCCCATTCGGCGGGCCAGTGCGGGACCGCGAAGCCCGCGCGGTGCAGTTCGGCGAACCAGGCCTTCTGGAACGCCACGAACTGGTCGTCGCTCACGCCCGTCTGGGTTTCGCGCCAGTCCGGCGGGATGTGCTCGACGCACCACTGCCGAACCCGCCGCCGAAACTGGTCGAGCTGTGCGGTCATAGGCGCACCGCCTTGGCCCGCAGTTGGTCCATGGCGCGCGCGACAGCGACGCCGTCGTCGAAAGACGGGCTGATCTGCGTCCCGGTGCGCAGCGCCTCGGCGACGTGGCCGAAGAACGTCGTCAGCGCCGGCGGCGGTGATCGCCGGGGCGGCGGCGCGAACTCGGCGGTCTGAGGGTCTTCGCCGGGCCGCCGAACGACGAGCGTGGTGTCGGACGTCAGCTCGACGGTGCCGTCGCTGCCGATCAACGTGACCGACGGCGCCGAGGGGACGGCGGCGGCAAACCCCGTGTCATGGGTGGCGGTGCAGCCGTTGGTCATTGCGAACCATGCCGAGTACGCGTCCTCGGCTGTGGACCCCTCAGCCGACCCGTCGATGCGGGTGATCCCGCCGCAGTCGGCGATCTCGCTGCCGAACAACCACCGGGTGAAGTCGATCAGGTGTGAACCGTAGGCGCCGATCCAGCCGCCGCCTTGTTCACGGTCGTTGATCCAGCCGAACTTGCGCCCCCGCAACCCGCTGCCGAAGAACGTCCAGTGCAGATGACGCGGGATACCGATCGCTCCGCCGTCAGCCAGTTCCTTGAGCCTGCTCCAGGACTCGTTGAACCGGAACTCGAAGTTGAGAAAGTGCAGCACCCCGGCCTCCCGGGCGCGGTCGCGCATCAGCGCCGCCTCGTCGGCGTTGCGCCCGAACGGCTTGTCGCACAACACCGCATGCCCGTGCTCGATCGCGCCGCTGACGTGCTCGAGGTGCAGGAACGGCGGCGAGTGCACGGAGATCAGATCGGCGTCGGAGGCCAGCGCGGCCTTCACCGCGTCCTCGTCACGCGGGCTCACGACCTCGACGTCGAAGCCGAGACCGGCGTACGCGGGCGCGGCCGCGTGCTTGCCGAAGCCGGCGCCGATCACCGCGACCTTCATGCGTACAGACCCGTCAGGCCTGCGCTGCCCGCCCTGCGGGTCAGCGCGTCGCGGGTCGCGGACAAGCCCAGAGGCAGCCGCCGCAACGGCTGGCTGTAGCGCGACAGCCACGACAGGGTGGTCTCGTCGCAGAAGCCGACCGCGCCGTGCAGTTGATGGCACACCCGGAATACGACTTCGGCGGCCTCGAGCGCGGACATCCGCAGCGCCAGAGCGTCGTTGAGCGCTTCGGGGCGGTCGGTGGCGATGCTCCACAACGCGTACTTCGCCAGGATATCCAGGCCGCTGCGCTCGACCTCGGCGTCGGTGAGCTGGAACTGCACACCCTGGAACGACGACAACGCCTGCCCGAACTGTTTGCGGAGGCTGACGTGTGCGACGGTCAGCTCGATCGCCCTGTCGAGCATGCCGAGCAGCGTCCAGCACGGCAGCACCAGGCCGAGCGCGACGTCGGCCGCGCCGTCGTCATCGACGTGCACGGTCTGCAGTTCCGCGACAAAGCCGGGCCCGATGCGGGCGAGCCCGGTCACAGCATCACGCGCACCCTCCAGAGTTATGGTCGTCCAACGCTTTTCGAGACCGGCAATCGCCGCCGCCGGCCGCTTGCCCGCCACCACGATCAACCCGTCGGTGTCGAGATCGGTCGGCGCGGCCAGCCGTTCGGCCACCGGATAGGGCAGCGCCCAGTAGCCGGCGCTGCGGCACAGCGCGGCTGCCGCTTCCAGACCGTCGGCGTCGGTGCGCGGATCGAGGTCCCAGGCGCCGAGACCGTCGAGGATCGGGCCGACCAACGATTCCCGCGCCTCGGGTTTGGTCTCCGCCTGCTGGACCAGTTGGTCGCCACCGGCGGCTTCGAACGCCCGGAGTGCCTGGCGGCCATACTCTTTGGCATCGTCGGACAGCTCGAGGATCATCTCGCTCATTTCGCCGCCAACAACGCCCGGGACAGCAGAATGCGCTGCATCTCGATGCTGCCCGAGGACACCGTCGAGGCCTGCGAGTACTTCCAGTGGTCCTCGACCTCGCCGAGAAACCAAGCCGCCCCGCGGTCGTCGTGGGACACCTCGGCAGCGATGTCCATCAGGACCTCCGCGCTGTCCTGGTCCAGCTTGGTGACCGCGATCCGGTAGGCGGCCGCGTCGCCCGGCTGAATCCGCCCGCTGCTCTGCAGCGAGACCACGCGATAGGCCATCAACCGGGCCCGCCGGCAATGGGTCAGCATCCGGATCCACCGGCCGCGCAACTCTTCCGGCAGTTCACTCCACCGGTCTGAAAGCACCCCGGGCGCGGCGGCGAGCAACCGCTCACAACGCGCGTAGCGGGCGATACCGACCCGTTCGAACGCCATCACGTCCTGCACGACCGCCCAGCCCGCATCGACGGTCCCGAGGACGTCGCTCTCGGTGACGCGCAGGTCGTCGAAGAACACCTCGTTCAGGTGATGCGGACCCATCATGCACCGGATGGGCCGGACCTGGATCGCCGGATCGTCCATCGGCACGAGGAAGATGGTCAAGCCTTGCTGTTTGCGCTCTCCCCTGCTGGTCCGCGCCAGCAGGAAGCACCACTGCGCCATCGTCGCGTACGACGTCCAGATCTTCTGGCCGCTGACCAGCCAGCCTTCGCCGTCACGCCGCGCACTGGTGCGCAGCGACGCGAGGTCCGAGCCGGCTTCGGGTTCGGAGAACCCCTGACACCAGATCACCTCGCCGCGCGCGATCGCCGGCAGGTGCTTGCGCTGCTGCTCCTCGGTGCCGTGTCGCATGATGATCGGGCCGACCCAGTTGACGCCCATGTACTGCGCGCCGCGGGGTTCGTGATGCGCCCACATCTCCTCGCGCACGACGGTCTGCTCCCACACCGACGCGCCGCCGCCGCCGAACTCCTTGGGCCAGGAGAGGCACAGCAGTTCGCGCTCGGCGAGTGTGCGGCAGAAGCGTTGCGCGATCTCGAGGTCGGCGGGGTCGTCGGTGAATGCGCCCAGATAGTGTTCGGGCACATGCTCTTCGACCAGCGTGCGCAGTTCGGTGCGCAGCTCGGCGGCTTTCCGTCCCATCTCGAAGTCCATGCTCACCCCAACTCCGACGCGCCGACACTGCGCTTCTTGACGAGATTCGGCCCTTTTTCATCAGAAACCGCAGTCTCGGCGGGAGGGGGCCCAGCGGGCTGAGACGCGGGAGGGGGCCCAGCGGGCTGAGACGCGGGAGGGGGCTGGGGCCGGTGCGCTACCAGGCCGAGTTCGTCGAGCACGGCATCGGTGTCGGCGCCCAGCGTGGGCGCGGGGCCCGCCACCTTGCCCGGGGTCCGGGAGAACAAGGTCGGCACGCCGGGGAACCGCACCGGCCCGTTCGGGGTCTCGACGGTCTCGAAGAGCCCGACCGCGTTGAGGTGTGCGTTGTCGAACAGGGCATCGGGGGTGTTCAGCGGCGCGGCGGGGATCTCGAGTTCTCCGAACAGCGCCAGCCATTCGGCGGTGGTGCGCTCCTTCATGGTCTCGGCAAGCAGCCCGTACACAAGATCGATGTTGTGTGCGCGTTGTTCGAGGGTGGCGTACGACTCGTCGTTCCACGCGGGCTGCACCGCGTCGATGAACGCGTTCCAGTGCTTGTCGTTGTAGATCAGCGCAGCGATGTGACCGTCGCTGGTGCGGTACGGCCTGCGGTTGGGCGCCACCGTGCGCGGGTATACCGCGGGCCCGAGCGGAGGGTCGAACATGGCACCGTTGGCATGTTCGACCAGCATGAAGGACGCCATCGTCTCGAACATGGCGACCTCCACCTCCTGCCCCTCCCCCGTGCGCTCGCGATGGAACAGCGCCATCGTCGTCGCGTACAGGGCGGTCAATCCCGCCACCTTGTCGGCCATGATCGTGCCGACGAAGTCGGCCTCGCCGGTCAATTGCTGTTGCACGGCTGGCACCCCGGCCTCGGCCTGGATGGTGTCGTCGTAGGCGGGGCGGTCCCGGTCGGGCCCGCGACGGCCGTACCCGTAGCAGTTCGTGTAGACGATCGCGGGGTTGATGGCTGCCACGTCGTCGTAGCCGAAGCCGAGCTTGGCGATCGCCTTGGCGCGCATCGAGTGGATGAACACGTCGGACCGCTCGATCAGCGCCCGCATCGCGGCTTTGCCGTGTTCGGTCTGCAGATCGAGCACCACGCTGCGTTTGCCGCGGTTGACGTTGACGAACACCCCGCTCATCCCCGGCGCCGGGCCCACGGAGATGAAACGGGTGTTGTCACCTTGTGGCGGTTCGACTTTGATGACATCGGCGCCCATGTCGGCCATGATCTGCGTGCAGTAGGGGCCCATCACCATCGCGGTGAGGTCGACGACGCGCACGCCGGCCAGCGGTCCGCTAGACATGGTGGGCTCCCCGTTTCGCCATCGCGAAGCTGTACCTGATGTGGTCGCCGTGACCGTCGGGCACGACGGGGAACACGACGGGTTCGGACATGTCGCGGATCGCCGCGATGTGTTCGGCCACATCCTCGATCGACCACGCCGGACGGTACTCCCCCGGAGTCTCGGCGAGCACCGCCCGCGCGATCCGGCCGGCCAGCGCGATCAGCGCTTCGCCTGTGATCGAACATGATTCGTGCGCGAGCCACCCCACCGCCGGGGCGACCAGCTCGGCGTCCATCGGCGGGTAGGCCGACGTGTCGATGCCTTCGGCCATCCGGGTCACCGCGGCCGGCACGATCACGTTGCTCTTGACACCGTGGGCGGCGCCCTCCATGGCCGCGACGTTGGACAGCCCGATCACCCCCGCCTTGGCGACCGCGTAGTTGGCGACTTCGTGATTGCCGTACAGACCGCCGATCGAGGACGTCAGCACGATGCGTCCGTAGCCGGCGTCGCACATGACCGGAAAGGCGGGGCGCACCACGTGGAACGCCCCGCGCAGGTGGACGTCGAGCACGGCCTCGAAGTCCTCGTACGTCATCTCCTTGAGCGGGGCGCGACGGACGATGCCCGCGTTGTGAATGAGGATGTCGATGCGCCCGTAGCGCTCGACCGCGGTGTCGATGATCGACTTGCCGCCGTGCGGGTTCGCCACCGAGTCGGTGTTGGCCACGGCTTGGCCACCGGCAGCGGCGATTTCGTGCACCACCTCTTCGGCGGGGCCGGGAGCTTCGGGAGGCGGGTGGACGGGATCGTAGTCGTCACCGGCGAGGCTGCCGCCCGGATCGTTGACGACGACTTTGGCGCCGCGGGACGCCAGCAGCATGGCGTACGAGCGGCCCAGTCCTCTTCCGCCTCCGGTGACGACAGCAACCCGGCCGTCGAATCTCAGCTCATCCATGTGTCGAGAGCGCGCTTGTTGCGGGTACGGGCGTGAAGAAGCGTGCGCTCGGGGCTACCGGAGTACCAGGCCATTCAGGTCACCCCTCTCCCGCCACTCCTTCAGCAGATCGTCGAACGCGTAGAAGCCGGCCATGTAGTAGTCGCCGAGGAACGACCTGACACCTTGGCCGAAGCCGTTGCCCTCGTTGTTGTAATAGCCCGGCGTACAGGACAGATCGAACGCCGACGTGTCCATCGCATACTCGCGGATGGTGTTCGCCCAGCCGTCTTGGGCGTCCTGGCTCGGCTCCACGATCGTTGCGTTCCGCTTGAGGGCCTCGGCGATGATGTAGGCGATGTGCTCGGCCTGCTGCTCGAACATCGCCGTGGTGTTGGCCGAGACACCGCCCTGGATGAATCCGGTGTGGAACTGGTTGGGGAATCCGCGGCTCGTCATCCCGTGCAGCGTCTTGTAGCCGTCGCGCCAGTGGTCGAACAGCGAAAGCCCGTCGCGGCCTTCGATGGTATCGATCGCGTACCGGCGGCTGAGTTCGGTGGAGATCTCGAAGCCACTCGCGAAGATCACGCAGTCGACCTCGTATTCGACTCCGTTGGCGACGATTCCGTTCTCCGTCAGCCGCTCCACGCCCTTGCACTCGGCCACGTCGACCAGCGTGACGTTCGGCCGGTTGAACGTCGGCAGGTACTCGTCGTTGCTGCACGGCCGCTTACACATGAACCGGTAATAGGGCTTGAGCGCTTCGGCGGCCTCGGGATCCTCGACGAGGTCGGCGACTCGGCGCCGCAGCCGCTCCATGACCTTGTAGTCTTCCTCCTCCCGGATGGCCATCACCTGCTCGATCGTGAGCGACGCCGGGTCCGGGCTGGCGGCGATCCGGGCCGTTGTGTTGCGGCCCAGTTCGGTCCAGAAGTCGCAGACCATGTCTTCGGCATCGAACACCACGCCCTCGAACGGTGACCAGCGGTGGAAGTTGCGCTTGCGCTCCTCCTGCCAGCCCGGCGGCAGCGAGGCCGCCCACTGCGGATCGGTCGGCTCGTTGCCGCGCATGTCCACCGAGGACGGTGTCCGCTGAAACACATACAGGTGCTGGGCATCTCGGCCGAGATGCGGGACCAGCTGCACCCCGGTCGCTCCAGTGCCGACCAGCGCCACGCGCTTGTCATGCAGCTTGTGCAGGCCGCCGTTGGCGTCGCCGCCGGTGTAGTCGTAGTCCCAGCGTGCCGAGTGGAAGATGTGGCCTCCGGCATTCACGTAGTCCTTGATGCCGGGAATGCCGGGCAGCTTGGGCCGGTTGTAGGACCCCTGTGCCATGACGACGAATCGCGCGCGGATGTCGTCGCCGCGGTTCGTCTGCAGGTGCCAGCGGCTGATCGAGTCGTCCCAGCGCACCGTGCGCACCTGCGTCGAGAAGATCGCACCGTCGTACAAGCCGAACTGTTTGCCGATATTGCGGCAGTGCTCGAAGATCTCGGCACCGTCGGCGTACTTCTTGCTCGGCATGAAGTCGAGCTCTTCGAGCATCGGTATGTAACAGTATGCGTCGTTGTCGCATTGGATTCCGGGGAAGCGGTTCCAGTACCAGACGCCGCCGAAGTCGCCGGCCATCTCGATGATGTGGACATCGTCTACGCCCGCCTTCTTGAGGTAGGCGCCCGCCAGCAGGCCGGCGATGCCGCCGCCGAGCACCGCGACCTCTATGTCCTCGTTGATCGGCGTGCGCGGCGTGACCGGTGTGTGCGGATCGACCTCGGCGAACTCCGCGAAATCGCCTGTGAGTTCGAGGTATTGCGCGGCCCCGTCGCTGCGCAACCGCTTGGTGCGCTCGTGCTCGTACTTCTCGCGCAGCGCATCGATGTCGATGTCGTCCGGGGTGTCGGTGGGTCCGCAGGTGTCGAACAGTGTCATTGCCTAGAGCTCTTTCGGTTCGCCGGTGCCCATGTACTTGGACAGCTGGTAGTGGAGGTTCACCGTGCTGCGTTCGCGGTACGGATTGGGTTTGGTGCCGGGGAAGCCGAGCGACTTCATACCCTGCTGCACCGCGGCCATGTTCGAGAAGTCCTGGGGTAGCACCGACCGCCAGTTCGGGCTGTCCTTCGGGGTGTACTCCCACTCCGTCTGCGGCTCTTGGCCTTTGGGGTACAACTCGAAAACCGACACCTCGAAGATGCACTTGTTCGGGTCGTAGCTCGGATGCGGCCTGGCGCTGTAGCACAGCGCAACGGTCAGCCCCTGACCGATCTGGAAGTTGGGAAAGATCTGCCACGCCGTGCCCGCCTGCCCGAGGATGTCGGGCGGGATCGTCGGCCAGATCACGCCACGGGCTTCGTCGTCGCGGCGCGCCGAGGCCAGCCAGTGCTCGAGCACCTTGTCCGGGGGCGTGCCCTCGGGCAGTTCGTCGACCAACCGTTTGGCCGCGTTCACCAGCGTCTCGGTGGTGGAGGTGTTGGTCTCCTCCATGGTGTACACCTGCATCTCGGCGGTGGAGACACGCGGGTCGCCCGTTCCGAGTCGGATCTTGGACTTGGTGGCCTCCATGTCCTTGGGCGCGTCATAGCCGATGTTGCTGTGCTTGCCCTGCGCCTTCGCCCAGCCCTTGAACTCGCCGAACTTGTTGAACTCCGGATGCGTGGTGAACACATGGTAGGTCTCGTTGAATGCCTCCAGCGCGACCTTCCAGTTGCAGTCGAAGTACAGCCATTTGCGCCACTTGTAGCGCATGTTCTCCAGCCCGAACGGGTCGAGGATCTTGGCGGCCGGAAACAGGTAATCGGCCAGCGGTTCGCAGTCGGGGTCCATGTTGATGAACAGCCAGCCGCCCCAGGTGTCGACCCGCACGGGGACGAGGTGGGTGTTCTGCGGGGTGAGCGCGCCCTTCCAGTCGTCCTGCTCGCGGATATGTGTGCACGCACCGTCGAGACCGTATGTCCAGCCGTGGAATCCGCACACGAACGACTTGCGTGCCCGGCCCACCGCGTTCTTCGCACCGTCCGGGGTGTCGACGAGGCGGCGGCCGCGGTGCATGCAGACGTTGTGGTGCGCGGCAAAATCCGAGGATGAGTTCCCGGCTCCGGTGCGCACCACGATGATCGAGTCGTCGAGGATGTCGTAGGTCAGGTAGCTGCCGACCTCGGGCAGCTCTTCGACGCGTCCGACCTGCTGCCACACCTTGCGCCACAGCTTGTCTCGCTCCGCGCGGGCGTAGTCCTCACAGATGTAGGCCTCGACGCTGATCGTCATCGGCTCGGAGAGTTCCTCTCGCAGCCCAGGTTCGATATCCGTCATCACATCTCCTTGATCGCGGCGCGAAAGTTCTCGTCCTTGAGGAACAGCGAGGTGTTGTCGGCGCCGAGGTGGGTCCACTTGAGGTTCAGCCCGCCGTCGACCAGAAGCGTCTGACCGGTGATGTAGCTGGACAGGTCGGACAGCAGGAACAGGATCGCTCCGGCCTGCTCTTCGGGCCGGCCCCGTCTGCCCATCGCGATCGCCCGTCGGTCCCGCTCGGGGTCGTCGTCGACATAGGTGCGCGAGGCGGCGGTCTCGGTGACACCGGGCGCGACCGCGTTGACGCGGATGTTGTCGAGCGCAAGTTCCACGGCCATTGTCCGGGTCATGGCCGAGACGGCGGCTTTCGCCGTCCCGTAGGCGATGTGGAATGGCGCGGTGTTCATCCCGCTGATCGAAGACACCGAAACGATGGACCCGGGCTTACCGGCGTCGCGGATTTCGGCGGCCACCGCCTGGCTCATGAAGAACGCGGTTTCGAGGTTCGCGGTGAACAGCGCCCGCCAGTCCCCGCGCGTCACCCGGGTCGACGGCATCCACGTCGACGGCGCGGCGCCCCCGGCGATGTTCACCAACCCGTAAAGGTCGCCGTCGACGCGGCGGACCTGTTCCATCACCGCGGCGATGCCGTCGTCGGTGGAGGCGTCGGCCGATACGGGAACGACCGCGAGGCCCTGTCCGGCCAGCGGCGCGACGTGTTCGTCGAGGTTCTGTTCCGACCTACTGACGGCGACGACCGTGGCGCCCGCCTCGGCGGCCATCCGAGTCACGGTGGTGCCGATCCCGCCACCGCCGGCCCCCGACACCACCACGACGCGGCCGGCCAACCCCAATCGATCGTCCACGCTATTTGTCCGGACAATAAACGATGTTCTCCATGTCGCAGAACACTATTCCGCAGTGCCGAGAGGCTCGTCAAGGGCTGGATGGCTTCTTTCGATGCCTATTGTCTGGACTAACCGGGCTTGCTAACGTGCGAGGTCATGACGCAATCGGCGACGGGTTCACTGCAGCAGTCTCGCTACCCGGAATGGAATCCGGCCGCGGCTGACGGCTGGCGCGTCGAGCGGGTGACCGCCCCCAGTCGACTGTTCGGCGCGAACGGTCTGCGCACCGGTCCGGACGGCCGCGTCTACGTCGCCCAGGTGACCGGCAGCCAGATCAGCGCCCTGGACCTCGGCACCGGAGACCTCGAGACGGTCAGCGCCAAGGGCGGTGACATCGTCGCCCCCGACGACGTCGCGTTCGACGGCGACGGCAACCTGTTCGCCACCGAGGTGATGGACGGGCGGGTCAGCGTCCGCGACACCGCCGGTCGCACCCGGCTGCTGCGCGACGGCCTGCCGTGCGCCAACGGCATCACCGTGCATCAGGACCGCCTGTTCGTCAACGAATGTCGCGACGGCGGCCGGCTGATGGAGCTCGACCGCGGCACCGGCGCCGAGCGGATCCTGCTGGAGAACCTGCCGTCGCCGAACGCCATGGAGGTCGGACCGGACGGACTGCTGTACTACCCGCTGATGACCGCCAACGAGATCTGGCGCATCGATCTCGCGGGCGGTGAGCCGCAACGGGTGGCGGCCGACCTCGGTGTCCCCGACGCGGTGAAGTTCGACGCGCAGGGCAACCTGGTGTCGACGCAGGTGGCCAGCGGCCAGGTATTGCGCATCGACCCGCGCACCGGCCACAAAACGCTGCTGGCACAGCTCAATCCGGGGTTGGACAACCTGACGTTCGTCGGCGACAGGCTCTTCGTCTCGAACTTCACCGGTGAGATCACCGAGATCGTCGGCGTCGGAAAGACCCGCACGCTGCTGCCCGGCGGCCTGAATTGGCCACTGGACCTGGCAGTCGGCGAGGACGGCCGGCTGTACGTCGCCGACGGCACCTACTTCTACACCGTCGACGGCAACGGATCGCTGCAGACGGTCGGCATGCTGTTCTCGCCCGGCTACCCAGGTTTCCTGCGGGGGCTGGCACCGGTGGACGGGGCCGCGTTCGTGGTCGCCACCTCCGGTGGCCAGATCGCGCGCTACCGGCCTTCCGAGGGCGAAACCGACTATCTGGCAGACGGTTTCGACCAGCCCTACGGCGTCGCGGTCGGGCCGGGTGAGCGGATAGTGTTCGCCGAACTCGGCACGGGGCGGGTGCACTGTCTGCGCTCGGGCACGGCCGAGGTGCTGGCATCGGACCTGCGGGATCCGGTCGGGGTGGCCTTCGACCCGGACGGCCGCCCGTTGGTCGCCGAGTCCGGCGAGGGCCGAGTGGTCGCTGTGGGCGGTGCGACGGAGACGGTCGTGGAGGGGTTGCAGCGGCCACAGGGAATCGCGGTCGCCGACGGCGTGCTCTACATCGTCGACGCCGGTGCCAAGGAGGTCGTCGCCGTCGACTTGAACACCAACGGACGCACCACGATCGCCTCGGGGCTGCCGGTGGGCCCGCCCGCGGGCGTGGAACCCAAGCCGCTCAAGGGGATGCCGCCGTTCTCCGGGCCGCAGGGACCGTTCGCCGGAATCACCGTCGGCCGTGACGGCACCCTGTACGTATCGGCGGACGGCGAGGGCAGCATTCTCGCGCTGCGACGGACATGAGCGCCCCCACCGATCACCGCTACCTGCAGGTGGCGCGCACGCTGCGCAAGGAGATCGTCGACGGCATCTATCCGGTGGGCTCGCAGCTGCCCACCGAACAGCAGTTGTGCGAACGGTTCGCGGTCAGCCGGTACACGGTTCGCGAAGCGCTGCGGCGACTGCGTGACGACAACCTCGTCGCCTCCCGCCCCCGGGCGGGAACACTGGTCGTTCCCCGGCCCGCATCGAATTCGTATGCCCAGGACGTGGTTTCGATCAACGATCTGCTGGCGTTCGCAGCAGGCGCGCAACTCACGATCGAGTCGAACGCGATGGTCGCCGTCGACGACGAGCTGGCAGTCCGCACCGGTCTGCAGCCCGGTTCGCAATGGCTTGCGGTGCGTGGTTGCCGCCAGGCCGAGGGCAGCGAAACCCCGGTCTGCACCACCGAGTACTACATCAACCGGGCGTTCGCGGCGGTAGGGCGCCTGCTGCAGCGACATTCGGGGCCGATCTTCCCGTTGATCGAGGACCTGTTCGGGGTCAGCATCGTCGAGGTGCATCAGGAGATGGCGGCCATCACCGTGACATCCGACCTCGCCGATGCGCTCAAGGTCGGCACCGGCAGCGCGGCGCTGGAGATGCGTCGGACCTACACCACATCCGACGGTGAGGTCGCCCAAGTCACCCTCAACACCCACCCGTCGTCGCGGTACCGGCACTCGATGACCATGCGCCGGATCAAGGGTTAGGCCCGGGACCGTGCGGGTCGACGAGAAACGGAGCGCCGACGCCTACCGGCGCGGGCTGTGGGTGCACGACACGCTGGCCGACTCGTTGCGGGACGCGGCGACGGCGACCCCCGAGCGAACGGTGTTGGTGGACGGTGAGGTTCGGCTAAGCTGCCGGGAGTTGTACGACCAGGCGGTGGCGCTGGCGCAGGCGTTGATGTTGCGGATGCCTGCGGGCAGTGTCGTGTCGTTCATGCTGCCGAACTGGCATGAGGCCGCCGTCGTCTATCACGGGGCGACGCTGGCCGGGATGGTGGTCAACCCGATCCTGCCCTCGCTGCGCGACCGTGAGCTCTCCTTCATTCTGAGCGACGCCGACGTCCGGGCGATCTTCGTGCCGGCGGCCTTCGGCAAGCACGATTATGTCGCGATGCTTGACCGGGTCACCGCCGCGATGCCCACTCCGCCTGAGGTGGTCGTCGTGCGGGGCGACGCCGGGGGTCACACCTCCTACGAGTCGCTGGTCCGCGCCGAGGGAACCGCCGCGTTGCCGGTGTCCAACGCCGACACCGTGCGCATGATCCTGTACACATCGGGTACCACCGGGCGGCCGAAAGGCGTACTGCACACCCATAACTCGATCCATGCGTTGATTCGGCAGATCGGCGAGCACTGGCGCGTCGCGGCCGGAGACACCTTCCTGGTTCCCTCCCCGATCGCGCACATCGGCGGGTCGATCTACGCATTCGAGTGCCCACTGCTGCTGGGCAGCACCGCCGTGCTGATGGAGCGCTGGGATCCGGACGCGGCCGTCGCGTTGATGCTCGTCGAGCGGGTCACCCATATGGCCGGGGCCACGCCGTTCCTCGACGGCTTGCTCGCCGCAGCGGAGCGCGCCGGAACCCGGTTGCCCGACCTGAAGGTGTTCATTTGCGGAGGGGCGTCGGTGCCGCCCTCGCTGATCCGAAGGGCCACCGGCTATTTCGAGGCGGCCGCGGTGTCGCGCGTGTACGGCTCGACCGAGGTTCCGGTGACGACGGTCGGCTCGCTGGACGACGCCGACCACGCCGCGGACACCGACGGCAAAGCGGGTGTCGCCGACATCAGACTGGTCGACGGCCAGATCTGCGCCCGTGGCCCGCAGATGCTGGTCGGCTACCTGCACCTCGAGGACGAGACCGCCGCCTTCGACGACGAAGGCTATTTCCGCACCGGGGATCTCGGGAGCTGGGTCGACGACGACTATCTCGTCGTCACCGGCCGGGCCAAGGACATCATCATCCGCAACGGCGAGAACATCTCGCCCAAGGAGGTCGAGGACATCCTCATCGGTCATCCAGGGGTCGCGGAGATCGCGATCGTCGGACTTCCCGACGATCGAACCGGTGAGCGGGCGTGCGCCGTCGTCGTGGCATCGGACCAGGCACCGCCCGATGTGACGGCGATGCGTGCGCTGTTGGATGCGCACGGCGTCGCGCGGTTCAAGGCGCCCGAGCAGGTGGTGGTCTGGAAGGCGTTGCCGAAGAACGACGCCGGAAAAGTGTTGAAGCATCGGATCCGAGCGGAGCTGACATGCGCGTAGCGATCGTGACCGGGGCGAGCAGCGGTATCGGGTTCGGCTGCGCCACCAAACTCGCCGAGATGGGGATGGCCGTGCTCGGCACCGGACGCGACGAGAGCCGGCTCGGCGGACTGGAGAAGGCGATCGGCGACCCCGAGCGGGTGGCGACGGTCGCCGTCGACCTCACCGCCGACGACGCACCGCAGCGGATCGTGCGGGCCGCGTTGGACCGGTGGGGGCGCATCGACTTCCTGGTCAACAACGCCGGAGTCGGCAGCCCCAAGCCGTTGCACGAAACCGACGACGAATCTCTGGACTACTTCCTCGGTTTGATGCTGCGGGCGCCGTTCCGGTTGGCCCGTGACGTGATCGTGCACATGCAGTCCGGGTCGGGGATCGTGAACGTGACGTCGACGTTCGCGGTGGTCGGCGGCCTGCGCGGCGGTGCGTATTCGGCGGCCAAGGGCGGGTTGACCTCGCTGACCCAGCACATCGCCTGCCAGTACGGTCCGCAGGGAATCCGCTGCAACGCAGTGGCTCCCGGCGTCACCCTCACCCCGATGGTGGCAACGCGGCTGGAGGACGACCGGTTCCGCAAGATCAACGTCGAGATGACGCCGTACCCGCGGTTGGGTGAGGTCGACGACATCGCCAGCACGGTGGCGTTCCTCTGCTCGGAGGGGGCCGGTTTCATCAACGGGCAGACGATCGTCGTCGACGGCGGCTGGAGTTCGACGAAGTACCTGTCGGACTTCGCACTGAACTCCGAGTGGGTGGCACGGCCGTCATGAACCTGTTCGCGCTACTCGATCAGGCGGCGAGCCGCTTCGGCGACCGCGGCGCGGTGTATCACGGTGAGCGGCAACTGTGTACGTGGGCGCAGCTGCGGGAGCGCTCGCTGCGGTTGGCCGCCTCGCTCTGCACGCCCGGCGCGCGGATCGCGATCGCAAGCGAGAACCGGCCGGAGATCATCGAGCTGATGTTCGGTGTGTGGGCGGCCGAATGTGTGTACGTGCCGATCAACTACAAACTGCATCCGCGCGAAATGGTGCAGATTCTCGAGGACTCCGGCGCCGCACAGGTGTACGCGTCGCCGAAGATCGCGTCGGTGCTGAGTTCCGAGACCGGTGTCCCGATCGAGGTCATCGGCACATCGGAGTATGAAAGCTGGTTCACCGCAACACCCTCGGCGCCGCCGGCGACCGATCCGGAGACGCTGGCGTGGCTGTTCTACACCAGCGGCACCACCGGCAAGTCCAAGGGCGCGATGCTGTCGCACCGCAACCTGATGGCGATGACGGTGTCACATCTGGCCGACTTCGACTCGCCCGACGAGAGCTGCAGCCTCGTGCACGGTGCGCCGATGTCGCACGGCTCGGGTCTCTACGTCCCGCCGTACGTGCTGCGCGCGGCGCGCCAGGTGATACCGGAATCGGGGGCATTCGACCCGGACGAGTTCCTCGGCCTGTGCGAACACCATCCCGGCTGCAGCGCGTTCTTGGCGCCGACGATGGTGCAGCGCCTCGTGCAGACCGGGCGCGCCCGCCCACACAACCTGCGCACCATCGTCTACGGCGGCGGCCCGATGTACGTCGAGAGCCTCAAGAAGGCGATGGCCGCGTTCGGCCCGGTCTTCGTGCAGCTCTACGGCCAAGGGGAGGCGCCGATGACGATCACCGGACTGCGTCGCGCCGATCACGCCGACACCGACGACGCGGCGCTCGGATCGGTCGGCTATGCGCGCTCCGGAGTGGACGTGGCGGTGGTGCGGGCCGACGGAGCACCGGCAGATGTCGGTGAGATCGGCGAGATCGTCTGCCGTGGCGACGTTGTCATGTCCGGGTATTGGCACAACCCCGAGGCGACGGCGGCCACGCTGCAGGACGGGTGGTTGCGCACCGGCGACATGGGGTCGTTCGACGACCGGGGTCTGCTCACGCTGCGCGACCGGTCGAAGGATGTGGTGATCAGCGGCGGCAGCAACATCTATCCCCGCGAGGTCGAGGAAATACTGCTCGAGCATCCCGGTGTCGTCGAGGCGGGCGTGGTCGGCGCACCGGACGAGGAGTGGGGCGAGGTGGTGGTGGCGTTCATCGTGGGATCGGTGTCAGCAGCGGAGTTGGATGCCCATCTTCTCGAACGCATCGCCCGGTTCAAACGCCCGAAACGCTACGAGTTCATCGGCGAGCTGCCGAAGAACAGCTACGGCAAGGTGCTCAAGCGGGAACTGCGCGAACGTTTTCGGTAGATTCACCAGCCTTCGGGTTGTCGGTGGGTGCGTTTAGTGTCGAAGCATGTTCGATGACACCTCGGATGCGGAGTTGATCACCTTTATGGGTGAGGAGGCTCGCGAGGAGTCTGCGGCGATGGGGCGCAGGCTGGCGCTGGTCGCTGAACTGTACGCCCGGCGGGCTAGGGAGTATGAGGAGGCGAAGTTCTTCTTCACCGACGTTCCCGTCGCCGTGGCGGCAGAGATATCACCGGTACAGAACATCAGTCATGCCCGGGCACTGGGTCAGGTTCGGGTGGCAAAGGTGTTGCGCGAGCGGCTTCCCCGGGTGGCGGAGGTGTTTCGACGCGGGTGGATCGATTACCGGGTAGTGGCGACCATCATGTCTCGCACCGAGAATGTCGAACCCGACGTCATGGCCGAACTCGACCAGGCTTTGGCCGCCAAGGCTGAAAAGTGGATGAAGCTCTCGGGCCCCAAACTCGTCGACCGCATCGACATGTTCGTGACGCGATTCGACCCCGAAGCAGTGCGGGTTCCCAAACGAGTCGAGAACAACCGCCATATCGATGTCGATCCGGGCGCTCCGGGTATGGCGTGGCTTTCGGGTAATCTCCGTGCCACCGACGGTGCGGCGCTTGATAACCGGCTTGATGCTCTAGCTGACACCGTATGCGAGAACGATCCGCGCACCAAAGGGCAGCGTCGTGCTGACGCATGTGGACCGCTGGCTCGCGGGGAGGCCACCCTGCCCTGCGAATGCGGGCTGGACGATTGCCCGGCGACTGCGGAGCGCGCGGCTGCGGAGACAGCGGTAATCCACGTGCTGGCCGAACTGGGTACCCTCGATGGAACCAGTGACAAGCCCGGCTACTTGAAGGGTTTTGGAGTGCTGCCGGCCGAGTCGGTTCGGAATCTGGCCAAGGACGCGACAGCGAAACCGGTGAGGCTGCCGGGCACAGAAGCCAAGGCCGAAGCCGGCTACCGTCCCAGCGTGGCGTTGCGGGACTTTCTGCAGTGGCGGGACCTGACGTGCCGATGGCCCGGATGCGACAAACCGGTGGAGCGCTGCGACGTCGACCACACGACGCCGTGGCCGCTAGGGAAGACACATCCGTCCAACGCCAAGCATTACTGCCGTACGCACCATTTGGTCAAGACTTTCTTCTGTGGAGTCGGCGGCTGGACCGATCGGCAATTGCCCGACGGCACAATCGAGTTGATCGCTCCGACCGGACACCTGTGGCGAAGCGAGCCTCATGGCGCAGGCATGTTCCCGGCGCTCGGGCAGTCGACGGGTGAGCTCGAGATCCCAGCCGATATCGCACCCGACAAAGGTGCTGACCGGTCCGTGATGATGCCTCGCCGTAAACAGACCCGGGAAGACGACCTTCGCGACCGGATCAAGGCCGAACGCCGTCAGCGCGCCGAACTGATCGCTGAAGAAGAACGCCAACGCCAAGCCTGGCTCGCCGCCAACTACGAACCCCCACCCTTCTGACCACGGGAGTTGACTCCGTCTCGTGTTCGTCACAGCGACTGATCGATTGCGTTATCGATGTCGCGCCTCACGGCATCCGGGTTGACCCGCGGTAAATTCTTGCGGCGACGCACGAGTTCAACCGGGCTGACGCTGGGGCGACGCAGTGGGCGGAGTTCGGCTACCGGTGTACCGTCACGTGTTACCACGACAGATTCGCCATGTTCTACGCGCCGCAGCAATTCCTCCCCGCCGTCGAGCAAATCCCGAACCGTCACTGTGGCCATAACACCAAGCGTATTACCGATGAGACCCGACGGGCGTCGCGCCGGTGGCAGACCCGCGATTTCTGCGTGAGGGTCGCGCTCGCTGCAATTCCACAGTTCTGGTGTAGATCTCGGCGAAAGATTAGATACCCCAGGTGTGTAGCGGGTCAAGCGGCGGCGGCTTGTCTGTGTGCCCAGGCTTTGTGTTCGTCGTAGCGGGTGTGGTGGCGTAGGCAGCCGTGGAGGATGCCGACGAGGCGGTTTCCGAGTGCGCGTAGTGCTTGGTGGTGGGTGTCGCCGTTGGCGCGGTGTTCGTCGTAGTAGGCACGAGCGCCGACGCTTCGGGTCAGCGTGCAAAACGCCCATTGATCGACTGCGTCGTAGAGGCGTTTGTTGCGGATGTGGCGGGCCAGCACGGCACGTTTTCGACCCGACGCGATGGTCAACGGTGATGTTCCCGCGTAGTTCTTGCGACACTTGGCCGTGGTGAACCGGTTCGGGTCGTCCCCGAACTCACCGAGCACCCGGGCGCCGAGCACAACACCAAGTCCTGGCAGGGAGCGGTAGATGTCGGCGTCCGGGTGCGTCTCAAAATGGTCGGCCAGCGCGGTTTCGAGGTCGGTGATCTGAGTGTTCAGCGCGGCAATGACGTGCACCGCCGCGGTCGTGGTGGCCCCGAACGCGGCTGTGACCGCGGGCGGTGCAGTGAGATGCTCACGGCGCAGCACGGCTTGTATCTCGGTGGCGCGTGACTCGATGTTGCGTTGCCGTCCAGAAGCTTTGAGTGCCGATCCGATCTTGGCCACGCTCAGTCGAGCGCCCTGGTCAGGTGTTGGAGCACGTCCCAGGATGGCCAGTGCGTCGCTGTCGGTGAGCGAATCGAAGGCCTCCAGCGCAGCGGGGTAGTACTCCCGCAGCCCGCTGCGCAGCATGTTGGCATGCCGGGTGCGTGCCCAGATCAAGCTTTGATGAGAACGGGCCAGCACCTTGATCGCCTCAGCCTGCGGGCTGTCGCCGGCGATCAGTCGGTGATTGTGCCGGTCAGTGCGGACCAGATCGGCCAACAGCTTGGCATCAGCGGCATCGGACTTCGCCCCCGACACGTGATGCCGATCGCGGTAGCGGGCGGCCGCCATCGGGTTGATCGCCCACACCTGATAGCCGGCCGCGGCCAACGCCGAGACCCACAGGCCCCGATCGGTTTCGATGCCGACCAGCACCTGGTTTGGCTCCTCGGCGTGCGCGGCGATCAGCTCATGCAGGGCCCGGATACCGGCCAGGCCCTCGGGTAATCGCCGGGCCGCCAAGTGTTGGCCTGTCTCGTCCATCAGATACACGTCGTGATGGTCTTCGGCCCAGTCGTCGCCGACGAAGATCATCAGTGTCCACCTCCTGCGCTCGTCGTTGATTCAGATGTGAGCCCGAGGACACTCGGCGGCGACCTAATGGATCAGTGCTCACGCACGGCACGACACCCCATCAGCGCTATAAGCGACCTCACCGAACCGGTCGGGGCACGATCTAGTCATAGGAGTCGAACAGCACTCCAGGCGAACGCAGTGCTCACCGACCAGCGGCTCGATAATCAGCGTCGCCGCACCGAATCACTATTCATTCGAGGCTCGCCGATCGACTCCCATTAGGCGAACACGGTCTTGAAGCGCTCGAGCGACTCCTGGATATCGCTCCTGAGCGCGCCGGCGACCAGCATGCCGATGGGACCGAACAGCGCGGGCCCGCCGAGATGGACGTCGAACGTCACCGTCGACCCGGCAGGTTCTACCTCAGACGGTTTCACCTTGCCGATCAACTTCACCTTGACGCCGCCCTTGCCGTCGCCGTTGAGCGTCATCGCGTCCGGCGGCCGGTAGTGCACGATGGTCCACCTGATCCGGTTCGGCATGCCTTTGACCTCGACGATGGACTCGAGCGTGGTGCCCTTCTCCAGCGTCTCGGGCGGCTTCGACCGCCACACCCGGTGTATGCTCAGCCATTCCTTGTAGCGCGGCAGGTCCGACGCGCACGCCCAAGCCTGCTCCGGCGGCAACGGAACGTCGACGGAAACGGAGAGCTTGGCCATCTGACTACTGAGGGTTATGCGGATTGCTCTTGTCGACGTACTTCTTTGCCGCGTCCTGCACCTTGTCGACGTGTTGGGTGTACTTACCCTGGGTCTTCTGGTCGACGATGTCACCGGCCTTATCGATGGCGGTGTCCACCTTGTCGGCGTTGCGGGCCAGCAGATTCTTCACCTTGTCGAGGAACGCCATGGACCCACCCTACTCGGCCCGCCACAGGCGTCGACGCTCTCCCAGGACCATTCCCTGCACCCACCAGATCACCTCGATCGCGGCCGCGGCCACCACCCCGATCACCAGCGCGATCGACGTCGTCTTGACGTTGGAGATGTCCAGCATGAACAACTCCTGCGCCAGCGGAATGGAGAAGATCACGACGTAGGCCAGGCCCGAGACCGCGACCAGCCCCACGCGCCACCACTGGTAGGGCCGCGCCACCACGGCGAGCACCCAGATCGCGGCGACCAGCAGGGTGATCAGCGCCGCGGTCGACGCCTGCGTCTGCTCCTCCGGCGCCGCCTCTCGCCCCTGATAGGCGGCCAGGTAGGTGGTGAACGTCGCGATGCCGATCACCATCCCCGACGGCAGGGCCGCCGTCATCACGCGGCGCACGAACCCGCGATGCGCTCGCTCGTTGTTCGGCGCCAGCGACAAGATGAACGCCGGGATACCAATCGTGAACCACGCCGCGATCGTGACGTGGATCGGCTGGAACGGGAACAGCAGCGGGTCGGTGCCGAAGAATCTGGATGCCAGGCCCGCTAGGCCCACCAGGACCGCCAGCAGCACCGAGTACACGGTCTTGGTCAGGAAAAGGTTCGAGACGCGTTCGATGTTGCCGATCACCCTGCGGCCCTCGCCGACGACGTACGGCAGCGTCGCAAACTTGTTGTCCAGCAGCACGATCTGCGCCACCGCCCGCGTAGCCGAGCTACCCGAGCCCATCGCGACACCGATGTCGGCGTCCTTCAGCGCAAGCACGTCGTTGACCCCGTCGCCGGTCATCGCGACCGTGTGCCCGCGCGACTGCAGGGCGTGGACCATGGCCCGCTTCTGGTCGGGGCGGACCCGGCCGAACGTGGTGTGCGACTCGAGCTCATCGGCCAGCTCGTCGGTGGACTCCGGCAGGTTCCTGGCGTCCATGCACTCACCGTGCAGCCCCAGCGAACCGGCCACCGCCCCCACCGAAACGGCGTTGTCACCGGAGATGACCTTGATCGACACCCGCTGTGAGGCAAAGTAATCGAGGGTGTCACGAGCATCCGGGCGGATCCGCTGCTCGAGCACGACCAGCGCGGCGGGTGTGACGCGACCGGGTGCGTCGGGGTGGTCGACGGGCAGGTCGCTGGCCCCGAGCAGCAGTACCCGTAGCCCGCGCGCGCCGATCTGCTCGGCCTGGTCCGCTGTGGGGGAGCCCCGCTCGAGCAGCACGTCGGGCGCACCGATGACCCAGTTGCCGTGCTCGCCGTACGAGGCACCGCTCCATTTGGTGGCCGACTTGAACGGCGCGATGGCCGCGGCCGACCAGTCGGGAGCCATCTTGTAGGCCTCGGCGATGGCCTGCATGCTCGCGTTCGGTCGGGCGTCGTCGGCGGCGAGCTGCGCCAGTATGTTCCCGACGTCGGACTCGTCCAGCTTCTCGAGACCCGAAACGCGCATCCCGTTTTCGGTCAGGGTGCCGGTCTTGTCGGCGCAAACCACGTCGACGCGGGCCAGGCCTTCGATGGCGGGAAGTTCGTTGACCAGACACTGCCTGCGGCCCAACCGAATCACGCCCACCGCGAACGCGATCGACGTCATCAGCACCAGCCCTTCGGGCACCATCGGAACCAGTGCCCCAACCATAGCCAGGACCGAACGCCGCCAGCCGGCCTCCGTGGTGAACAACTGGGTGTAGATGGTCAGCAGCCCGGCCGGAATCAACAGGTACGTGATGAACTGCAGAATCTTGTTGATACCGCTGCGAAGTTCGGAGTCCACCAGGGTGAACTTGCTGGCCTCTTCGGCGAGCTTGGCGGCGTACGCCTCGCGGCCGACCTTGGTGGCGCGGTAGGCGCCGGTGCCGGCGACCACGAAGCTGCCCGACATCACTTGGTCGCCAGGGTCTTTCGCGATCGGGTCGGCTTCCCCGGTGAGCAGCGACTCGTCGACTTCGAGGTTGGCCTCTTCGACCACCGCACCGTCGACCACGATCTGGTCGCCGGGCCCGAGTTCGATGATGTCGTCGAGCACGACGTCGCTGGGGCTCACGGCTTTCGTGCCGGACTGCCTGCGCACCAACGGTTTCGCCTGCCCGACGATCGCGAGCTTGTCCAGTGTCCGCTTGGCGCGCAACTCCTGGATGATGCCGATCCCGCTGTTGGCGATGATCAGCAGTCCGAACGCCCCGTTGATCACCGATCCGGTGGACAACACGATGACCAGCAGGACGCCGAGAATCGCGTTGATGCGGGTGAAGACGTTGGACCGGACGATCTCGGATACGCTGCGCGCCGCCCGCGTCGGTACGTCGTTGGTCTTGCCTTCGGCGATGCGTTGCGCGACCTCGGCGTCGGTCAGCCCGACGGCCTGAACTTCGGGTGCGGTGGTCACTTGACGAACGTCCCCTTCTTGAACGTGTCGTAGTACTCGAGGGTGAGCTTGTTGCCGTCGACTGAATCGAACACTGCGGTGGATACCGTTCCCGGAGGGGCGTTCTCGTTGACGAACTCGAACGTGAAAGTGTTGCCTGACCAATGGGTGAGCGGCACGTCGAGCTTGGAGCCCAGCGCCAGCCGGAGCCGGCCGCCACGTTCGGTGACCCGGGCGGGTCCCCAGTAGTCGTTGCCATAGGTACCGACGTACGACGCCAACGGCGCCGGCGGCGCGGCATTGGCCGGCGGCTGCTTGCCGACCAAGGACCCGACGGGCTTGTCCATCTTGGCGAAGACCCCGCTGTAGAGGCCGTACCAGTCCTCGCGCACCTCGCCGAACTGCACGAGATCGGCGAACTCGGCGGTCAACGCCTCGGGCACCCCCGAGGGCGTGGCGTTGGTGAGCGCGACGATCGCCACGTCGGCCGACGGCAGGATCACGAAGTTCGTTCCGGCGCCGAGTTGGAACGCGCCCGAGTGGCTGATCTCCATGCGGGCCGCCGACGAAGCCGAGACGTTGAAGCCGAATCCGTAGAAGCCGGACCGCATCGCGGGTTCCGTCGCCGGACTCGACACGATCTGCGGCGTGAGCGCGGGCAGCAGCGCCTTCGGGTCGACGATCGACCTACCGTCATGTGTGCCGTCGGCCAGCACCATGGCCAGCCAGCGTGTCATGTCGTTGACCGACGAACTCGCTCCGCCCGCGGGCGCTTCCGCGTCGGCGTCGCGCACATAGGAGGGTTCGTAGCGCCCGTCGACGTGGATATGGCCGACGGCGCGGTTCGTCGCGGCCTCGTAGTCGGTGAACCGGTAGCTCGTCGCGTCCATGGCGAGCGGGTCGAACAGCACCTCGTCGGCGAGCACCTCCCACGGTTTGCCCGCGTTGACCGCGACCGCCTCGGCTCCGGCGGTGAAGCCGAAGTTCGTGTATGCGTAGGAGATTCGGAACGGGTCCAGGGGAAGCTGGCGGAGCCGGTCGAGCACCTGCCTGCGGTCGTAGCCGAGGTCTTCGAGCATGTCACCGGCGTGGTCGGGCAGCCCGGAACGGTGCGACATCATGTCGCCGACGCTCACCATCCGGGTGGTGAACGGGTCGGACAGCGCGAACCACGGCAGCTCGGACACGATCGGGGTGTCCCACTGCACCGCGTTCACCCCGACCTGGTGTGCGACGACCGTCGCCGCCAGCGATTTCGACACCGACGCGAGCTGGAAGACGGTATCGGGGTCGACCTTCTCTCGGGTCTTGACGTCGCGCACGCCGAAGCCTTTGGCGTACACGGTCTTTCCAGCATGGACGACGGCCACCGCCATCCCGGGGATGCCCGACTTCTTCATGAGGTCCTGGGCGATGCCGTCGAGTTTCGCCACCGCGTTGTCGACCGCGTTCTGGGGCAGCGGCATCGCGGGCACCAGCGGTGGCGGAGCGTCGGGCTGCGCGGTGGGCGAGGCGGGCGGAGCGGGTTCGGGTGGCTCCGCTCCGCAACCCGCGACGAGCAGCAGTCCCGCGACGGCCACCCTCGCCAGTGCGTTCATGACCTGAACCGTAACCGCCGAACGGGCGGTTGTTGCACGCGAACCGCGAGTGGCCGGCCCCAGGAGCTAGAACCGCCACCATGGATCCAGCGGCGGCGCCGCGTCCGTCGCCACCCGCTGACCCGGCTTGGGCACCGCAAGCTGCACCTTCTCCGCGTCGGCGGCCCGCAACAGCCGCTCCACCGGTTCCGCCCACGGGTGTGGGGCGAGCCGAAAGGTGGCCCAGTGGATCGGCACCAGAAGTCCCCGGTCCGCCTCGGCGACGTCGAGGTGCGCGCGCACCGCCTCCTCGGGGTTCATGTGGATGTCGGGCCAGGCGGGATGGTAGGCGCCGACGGGCAGCAGCGTCAGGTCGAACGGTCCGTGATCCATCCCGATCTGGGCGAAGCTCTTGGTGTACCCGGTGTCGCCGCCGAAGAAGGCGCGGTGCCGGGGCCCGATGATCACCCAGGACGCCCACAGCGTGGTGTTGCGGGAGAACGCGCGACCGGAGAAGTGCCGCGCCGGGGTGCATATCAAGGTGAGCTCACCGATCGTGTGGCCCTCGAACCAGTCGAGCTCGACGATGCGGCTCTCCGGGATCCCCCACTTGCGCAGGTGGGCGCCGATGCCGAGCGGGACGACGAACGGTGCGCGCTGGGTCCGCGCGAGGCCGGCGATCGTCTCCATGTCGAGGTGGTCGTAGTGGTCGTGGCTGATCACGATGGCATCGACGGCGGCCAGCGACTCGAGCGGTGCGGGCACCTCGTGCATGCGCTCGGGGCCGACGGTCGCCGACGGCGAGCACCGGCGGCTCCACACGGGGTCGGCCAGCACGCGGTAGCCGTCGAGTTCGACGAGCGCCGACGAGTGGCCGAACCAGCATGCCGACAACCGCGTCGAGGCGGGTTCGGTGGAAGACGGTGTGACGACGGGGATCGTTCCGCCCGGCCTGGCGGCGTTGCGGGATCCGATCAACTCGCGCACCAGCAGTCGCTGTTGCTCCTGGTCGATGCTCAGCATCGATGCCGGTTCGATGTTGACGAACACGCCCTCGCGGTAGTTCGACGAGCGCCGTGCCACGGGTTCGATCTCCGCGGGCCCGGCGCCCAGCGCCGCCGGCGCGCCGTGCAGGGCGCGCACCAGCCAGCCACCGGCCAGCAGCGAGGCCGTGCCGAAGCCGAGACGCAGGGCTGCCCGGATCATCAGGCGCCCTGGAACCTCGGTGGGCGTTTCTCGATGCGCGCGACCTGTGCCTCGATGACGTCCTGGCTGGCCCACGCCTTGTCGAACAACTCCTGGTGCTCGGGCCAGGCGTCCTCGTAGGCGCCGTCGTCGTTGAGCACTCGCTTGGCGTGCTGCAGCGCCAGCGGCGCGAACCCGGCGATCTCAGCGGCCCACGCCTGGGCGTCGGCGAGTGTGCCGATGCGGTTGGCCATCCCGGTCTGCAGCGCGACGTCGGCGGTGAGGCGCTCCGCGGCCAGCAGCATGCCCCGCGCCCGGCCCGCCCCCACCAGCGAGGTCAGCCGCCGGATGCTCCAGTTGTCAAGCGCCAAGCCGTATTTCGCCACGGGGAACTGGAAGTAGGCGTCGGGTGCGACGACGCGCAGGTCGCAGATCATGGAGAGGATGACACCCGCCCCGATCGCGGGACCGTTGATCGCGCCGATGACCGGCACCGGCGCTCTGTCGATCGCGAAGTTCAGTTCCTTAGCCTTGTCGGGCAGTTGCTCGGCCACTCCTGAGGGGTCCGACAGGTCGGCGCCCGCGCTGAAGACGTGGCCCGCGCCGGTGAGCACGATCGCGCGGACATCCTCGGCGGCGGCCTTCTCGACCGCCTCGCGCAAACCGTCGACCAACTCGACGTTCAGGGCATTGCGGCGCTCGGCGCGCTGCATCTCCAGGGTCATCACGTGGCCGTCGCGGGTGACACCAATCATGTGCGCAAGCCTAGCGAGCCTCGTTTGGACGCACGCGCCCATAGCTACGCTGCCACCGCTCTCGAAACCGACGCAATGGTCGATTCGACGGCCGGATACCAGCCAGAACGTCGGTCTCGGGCGCCTAATCGACCGAAGCGTGCCGTACCGGCCCGGGTTAACCTCACCGGGTGAGCCGGATCGGGGCGGTACAGCTGCGCGAGGCGGTGCTCGACGCCGGCTCGTACGTCAGCTGGGACGCCACGCCCCTCGATGTCACCGCCGACGCGTCCTACCGCCGGGAGCTGGCGACCGCGGCGGCCGCCAGCGGCGTGGACGAGTCGGTGCTGACCGGTGAGGGGACGGTGTTCGGCCGCCGCGTCGCGCTGGTGGCCTGCGAGTTCGACTTCCTGGCCGGCTCCATCGGGGTCGCGGCGGCCGAGCGGATCACGGCCGCGGTGCAGCGGGCGACCGCCGAGCGGCTGCCGCTGTTGGCGTCGCCGAGTTCGGGCGGCACCCGGATGCAGGAGGGCACGGTCGCGTTCCTGCAGATGGTCAAGATCGCCGCGGCCGTCGAGCTGCACAAGCGCGCACATCTGCCGTACCTGGTGTATCTGCGGCACCCCACGACGGGCGGGGTGTTCGCGTCCTGGGGATCGCTGGGGCACGTGACGGGGGCCGAACCGGGCGCGCTGGTCGGTTTCCTCGGGCCGCGGGTGTACGAGCACCTCTACGGAGAGCCGTTTGCGGAGGGGATCCAGACCGCCGAGAACCTGCACCGGCACGGCGTGATCGACGGCGTCGTCCCGCTCGATGCGGTGCGCGCGACGCTGGACCGCTCGTTGAAGGTGCTCGCGGACCAGCCGGATCCGCCGCCTCCCCCGCCCGAACTCGCGCCGCTACCCGACGTGCCTGCGTGGGACTCGGTGACGGCGTCGCGGCGGCCGGACCGGCCGGGCGTCGGGTATCTGCTGCGGCACGGCACGACCGAGCGGGTGCTGCTGTCGGGAACGGGACAGGGTGAGGCGGCGACGACGCTCCTCGCGCTGGCCAGGTTCGGCGGTCAACCGGCGGTGGTGCTCGGCCAGCAACGCCTGGTCGGCGGCATGGTCGGGCCGGCTGCGCTACGGGAAGCGCGGCGAGGGATGGCGTTGGCCGAGGGCCTGCGACTGCCGCTGGTGCTCGTCATCGACACGGCCGGACCGGCGCTGACCGTCGAGGCCGAACAGGGTGGGCTGGCGAGCGAGATCGCGCGCTGCCTGGCCGAACTGGTCACCTTGGACACGCCGACGGTGTCGGTGCTGCTGGGCCAGGGCAGCGGCGGGCCGGCGTTGGCGATGGTGCCCGCCGACCGGGTGCTGGCCGCGCTGCACGGCTGGCTGGCTCCGCTGCCGCCGGAGGGTGCGAGCGCGATCGTGTTCCGAGACCTCGACCATGCCGCGGAATTGGCTGCGGCCCAGGGCATTCGATCGACGGACCTGCTACGCGACGGTATCGTCGACGTCGTCGTGCCCGAACACCCGGACGCCGCGGACGAACCGATGCAGTTCACGCAGCGGTTGTCGGCCGTCGTCGCAAACGAACTGCACTTGCTGCGTTCGGTTCCCGGCGATGACCGGCTGGCGGCGCGGCTCGCGCGGTACCGGCGGATCGGTCTGTGAAGCGGGCTCAGCCGCCCAGCTCGGAGACCGCGGTGTCGAGTTGCGCTGCCTGTTCGTCGATTTCGCGGTCGGACGGTGTCTCGCCGATGCGCTGCACCAGGTCGTCGCGGGATACCACCTCGAGCGCGCCGCGGTAGTCGGGCGATGCGAGCCGGCCCGCGCCGATCACTTCGACGCGACCCTCGATGACCACCAGTACGGCGTTTTTCTCCTCGGACTGCAGCAGTCCGCGCACATCCGCGGGCGAGATCATGATCGGTTCCGGTCCTCACTCATGCCTTAGCTATGCCCACAGACCGACAGGTCTATGCGACCGCCAGCGCGACGAGCATCCCGACGCAGGTGAGGAGGTCGAGCGGCAACCGCGCCAGCCTGCGCCGGGTCCAGTGCACCGCCGCGGTCTCGTCGACCACCGCCGGGTCCGACCTCTCGAACGCCACCGCCTTGGGCACGGAGTCGGCCAGTGACCACACCCGCATCACCGCATGGCTGACCAGCGCCACCAGCAGCGCGGCCCATCTGTGTCGCTCCAGCAGGCGACGAGTGCCACGATGAGCAGCACCTCGAAGGCGGTGTGCGCCGGGATCCAGAACCGGCGTCGGGAGATTCCGCCGCGGTGCGCCTGGATGATCCCGGGCCGTTTGGGCCAGGCCGGGTCGACGACGACGGTTTCGTAGAGTCCGCCTCCGAACAGCACGCAGGCCATCAGCGTGGTGGCGGCGATCAGGATGAGCGTCGGAGTCCACATCACCCGCCGATTATCACGGTGCGTCGAGATAGCGCTGCACCGTCGGCCTGGCGCGCAGGCTGAGCGGTCTGGTCTACCGCTGATCTCGCGCCGTCGGTCCGTGACAAAATCCGGGGATGGCCTCGATCAATCCGTTCCGCATCGCTGTTGCCGACGATGACCTCGACGACCTGCGCTCACGACTGGCCCGCACGCGGTGGCCGGAAGCCGAGTGCGTCGACGACTGGAGCCAGGGCATCCCGCTGGCCTATACCCGCGAACTGGCCGCCTACTGGGAAGCCGGCTACGACTGGCGGTCCCGCGAACAAGCGCTGAACCGGTTCGACCACTACACCACCGAGATCGACGGCCTCGACATCCATTTCATCCATCAGCGCTCGCCGCACGCCGACGCCTTCCCGTTGGTGATCACGCACGGCTGGCCCGGGTCGATCGTCGAGTTCCACAAGGTCATCGAGCCGCTCACCGAGCACGGGTTCGACGTGGTGTGCCCGTCGCTGCCCGGCTACGGGTTCTCGGGGAAGCCCACGCGCACCGGCTGGGGCGTCGAGCGGATCGCGGCGGCGTGGGACACGCTGATGGACCGGCTCGGCTACGACCGCTACGGCGCACAGGGCGGCGACTGGGGTGCGGCGGTCACCACTCAGATCGGGCGCAACGGCGGTCACCGGAGCCGCTCCGGCGGCGACATCAGCCACTGCACGGGGATCCACCTGAACATGCCGCTGGCCTTCCCGCCGGGTGACCTCGAGAATCCCACCGACGAGGAGAAGCGGGCGCTCGAACGCGGCAAGTACTACCAGCAATGGGAATCGGGCTACATGAAAGAACAGTCCACCCGCCCGCAGACGATCGGCTACGGGCTGGTCGACTCGCCCGTCGGCCAGTTGGCGTGGATCGTCGAGAAGTTCTGGTCATGGATGGACTGTGACGGCCATCCGGAGAACGTGCTGACCCGCGACGAACTGCTCGACAACGTGATGCTGTACTGGCTGACCGCCTCGGGCGCGTCGTCGGCGCGGCTGTACTGGGAGAGCTTCAACAACTTCGGCAAGTTCGACCGGGTCGAGACGCCGACCGGTATCGCCTCGTTTCCCAAGGAGATCATGCAGGCGCCTCGCAGCTGGTGCGAGGCCGGCTACAACGTCACCCACTGGACGGCGATGCCGCGCGGCGGCCACTTCGCGGCCTTCGAGCAGCCGGAGCTCTTCGTCGACGACGTTCGCGCGTTCTTCGATACCGTGCGCTAGATGGGCAGGACTCTGCAGGCCGACTACCTCGTCGTGGGCGCCGGCGCTATGGGGCTGGCGTTCACCGACACGTTGGTCCACGAGTCGGATGCGACGGTCGTGATGGTGGACCGCAACGACCAGCCCGGCGGGCACTGGACGACGGCGTACCCGTTCGTGCGGCTGCACCAGCCGTCGGCCTACTACGGGGTGAACTCGCGCCACCTGGGCACCGACGCCGTCGACGAATCCGGGCTCAACGCCGGCTATTACGAGCTGGCCAGCGGCGCCGAGGTGTGCGGTTACTTCGATGCGGTGATGCGCCGGGATCTGCTGCCGACGGGCCGGGTGACGTACCTGCCGATGAGCGAATATTTCGGCGACGGGCGCGTGCGCACGTTCGGCGGTGAGGACATCGAGGTGGCGGCGCGCCGGGTGGTGAACAGCCACGTCGAGGTCATCGTGCCGTCGATGCAACCGCCGCTGTACGCGGTGGCACCTGGCGTCGACCTCGTGCCCCCGAACGGTTTGCCCCGGATGCGGGCTCCGCGCGACCGGTATGTGGTGGTCGGCGCGGGCAAGACCGCGATGGATTCGTGTTTGTGGCTGCTGCAGCATGGGATCGGCCCCGAGCGGTTGACGTGGATCAAGCCCCGCGAGTCGTGGGTGCTCGACCGCGCGGCGATTCAGCCAGGTCGGCAGTTCGCGCAGGTGGTTTTGCGGGATTTCTCGAACCAGATGGCCGCGGTGCAGGAGGCCGATTCGCTGCCGGATCTGTTCGGCCGGCTGGAGGCCAAGGGGTGTCTGCAGCGCGTCGACCGCTCCGTCGAGCCGACGATGTACCGGTGCGCGATCCTGTCGCAGGCGGAGCTGGCCGAGTTGCGGCGCATCACCGACGTGGTGCGGATGGGGCGGGTCCAGTCGGTCGAGCCGGGACGCATCACGCTCGACGACGGGGTACGCGACATCGAGGGCTCGGCGCTCTACATCGACTGCACCGCAGACGGTTTGGGCAAGAAGCCGGTGACGACGGTGTTCGACGGCAAGCACATCTCCCTGCAGACCGTACGCACCTGCCAGCCCACGTTCAGCGCCGCAGTCATCGCCCACGTCGAAGCGACATATCCGGATGACGACACCCGCAATGCCTACTGCGAGCCGGTGCCCTATCCGCACGACCCGATCGACTGGTTGCGAATGATGTACTCGTTCAACAAGAACCAGCTGCAGTGGTTCTCCGACCCGGACATGTTGGCGTGGGTGGACGGCGCGCGCCTCAACGCCCTGCACCATGTCACGTCGGGCGCCAGCGCGCGGGCCCGCGATCGAATCATCTCGATGCTCGGCAAGCAGTTGCCGCTGGTCAACCAGAAGCTGGAAGCCCTGCTGGCGCAGGCGTAGGTTTCGGCCGTTGACTCTGCGCGTAGGGTGCATTTCAATGCGGTAACTGGACCGTGGGCGCAGAGTCGACGCATCGGGGCGGGCCTGGCCAATGTAACGCCAGGGTTGCGACGGGCGACTAAGGTCAATGAAATCAGCGTTTCAGTTGCAATCTCGTGAGGAGAGAGTCCACACATGATCAAACTCCCGCTGGACAAGATGGCTGTCGGGTTCGGAGGGCTGGCATTGGCGTTGACCGCCGGGACGGGAATCGCGTCGGCACAGCCCAATCTCGATTCTGCCGTGAACACAAGCTGCAGCTACGGCCAGTTGCAGGCGGCAGCGAACGCGGCCGACCCCTCGCTTGCGGCGAGGCTCAACGAGCCGATGTTGGCGTCGGGAGTGAAACAGTTCCTCGCCGCACCGCGGAATCAACGCCAGCTGATGGCCGAGCAGATCGTGAGCATGCCGGCGAATCAGCCGTACCTGGGCCTTTACCAACTGATTTTCGACACCTGCCAGAACTTCTGAGCCCGGGTAGCGGCCGTGCGTAGCAGGTGACACCTGGCGGCCGGAAACGGGGACCCCGAACGCTCGTCGACGGCGTCACCGCTGCGCGCGGGCTGGGCGTGTCCCCGACGCCGCTCTCCGACCAGATCAGCCCCCTCCTGCGTCGCTGGTAGCGTGCGTCGGGCGGACTGGTAAGGAGGATGTGTGAAGGCGCTTCTGAGACCGATTCTGGTCGGGCTCATCGAGCCTGTCGTATTCGGTCTGATCACGTTCCTGGTGGCAGGCACGTTCGACTACTGGCAGGCGTGGTTGTTCCTGGCGGTGTTCGCCTTTTCGGCGTGCATATCCGGCGTGTATCTGCTGCGCACCCATCCTGATGCGCTCAAGCGGCGGATGCGCGCGGGGCCGACAGCCGAAACACGAACCAGACAAAAGGCTTTCATTGCCGGCTGGTACCTGTCGCTGGTGTCAGCGTTCGTGATCAGCGCCCTAGACCACCGCTTCGGTTGGTCGCAGGTACCCACCGCGATCTGCTTGATCGGAAATGTCCTGTTCGCGCTCGCACTCGCGATGGTGACGCTGGTGGTGATCCAGAACAGTTATGCCGCAGCAGTCGTGCGGGTCGAGGAGGGCCAGAAGCTCGTCTCCACCGGGCTGTATGGGCTGGTGCGTCACCCCATGTACACCGGCAATGTGATCTTGATACTGGGCATTCCTCTTGCTCTCGGCAGCTATTGGGGGCTACTCGTCCTCGTGCCCGCCGTGTTCGTGCTCGCCCTGCGCATCCGCGACGAGGAGAAGTTGCTTCAGGATGAGCTGGACGGCTACCGCGAGTACACCCAGGAAGTTCCCCACCGCCTGGTGCCCGGCGTGTGGTGACAGCGTCGCAGAGGGCTCGTTCCCGCGAGACATCGCAGTTCTCCACATAAAGAAAGCCGCAGGGGCGTAGCGGTCCCGGGAACTGCCGCCTGGGTGGTCGCAGCATCACCGTCAAGTGACGGCCGACAGTCCCGTCAGGTGAGTTCGATTCTGCCCTCCGGCGACAGTGCGACGGTCAGTATTTCGTTCTCTGCGACAGCGGACGCCAGGCGAGCACTACCGACGCCGAGGACTCCGGACCGCGGGCGATCGGGCCCGTTGCGCGGGTCCCACCGGACTTCGATGTCGAGTCCCCGAAGCACTATCTGTACGACTCCCTTCGTATCGGGCAGCACAGGTTTGGTGTCCGCTGGAATTCGAACCCTTCCCGCCGCGAGGTCGGCTCCAGTGATCGGTTGAGTAGTCAGCTCAGGTCCGCTGTGGTCGCGGCGTCGCGCAACTTCCAGTCCAAGGTCGGCAGCGCGAGAAGCCAGCCTCTCGTCGAAGGTGGCGACGGCGGCGCCGTGATGTTCTGCGGTATAGAGCACGCAGCAGTCCGGCATCTTGAGGCCGGTGCTTGCTCGCATTTCGCCGAGGCGGCGAGCGGCTGCGGCCGGCAAATCTAGCGGTTCGACCCTCACTCGTTCCAGGAGTCGAGCGAGCCGTTCAGCATGACCCGCGCGCGCCGCACCGACGTAGACCTCTGCGAGGGTGACGACGCTCGACCCGAACGGCTCCGCGGCGTAGTACAGCAGCAATTCGGTGGCGTCGGCATGGTGCGGATCGGCCGACTCGAAATGCCCGATCAATACGCTCGCGTCGAGCACGATCATTCGGGCCAGTCCTCGCGTAAGTCCTCAAGGTAGCCGGCTCGGAACACTCCGCTCAGGGCACCGCCGGTGTCGACGACAGCGCGCCGACGCTCATCGAATTCCTCAGTGCTGTTGTATACGAGGGTGTTTCGACCTTCGAGGATGAGGCGACGCAGCAGCGCACCAGGTTTGTCGGCAAGCTCGGGCCAGGTGCGGCGTGCCACCGCCAAGGCGTCGCTGATTTCCTCGGTTTCAGTGACGGCGTGGCGCGGGTGGCTCGTGGGCATAAGCAAGTGTAACACCACAGCCATAAGTGTGACACCAAGGAATGCGCTCGCTACGGGGAGACTGGTGAGGGCCGTCAGTAACCTTCTCTGAAGCTGATAATGGCCCTAGCTCGCCCGATGGCGGAAAGTAGCTCACTTTCGAGAATCCCGACGCGGGGCGCTTCGAAGTGTTCAGCGATGTTGTCTTTACCTGACTTTTGTCACTGTTGGCGGTCGGCCAGCTCTGTAGGTCTGTGGCCTGCTTGTTTCTTGTCTTCCTGGTGCGGATTTGTGCACTAGCCGGTGGCCCGTAGGGTGCCTTGGTGGCCTATGTGCGCACCGTGAAGACGTCCTCGGGCGCGACCGCGGTGCAGATCGTGTGGTCCTCGCGTAAGGGGTTGCGCCAGATCGAGCATCGGGTCGGCGCATGACGAGGCCGAGGCAGCGGCACTGAAGGCCGCGGCTGCGCAGCGACTGGCTGCCGGCCAGGCCCAGCTTGATCTGGGTCTGGCCCAACGCTCGGCGGCCGAGCCGTTGCCGATCACGTCCACGAAGTCCGCGCTGCTATGGGATGCGTTGTGCGCCGCCTACGCCCATGTGGGATTCGACAAGGCCGCCGCTGGTGATGAGGCGTTTCGTCAGTTGGTGTTGGCGCGAATCATCGAGCCGACCAGCAAGGCCGATTCACTGCGCGTCATCGACGAGACCGGCGTGGCGCCAGTGTCGTATCGACGCTCAACCGGCGCCTTCCGGTGTTCGCCAAACCCGAATTCCGACAAGCACTTTAGCTGCGTGCGCGGCGCACGCCCGGTTGGGGCCAGCCAGCCTGGTGCTCTATGACGTGAGCACGTTGTACTTCGAGACCGATGCCGGCGACGGGCTCCGCGAACCGGGTTCTCCAATTATCCCGAGGTCGTGGTTATGCCGAGCCTGGGGCAGTCGTGGTGGTGTTCGTGCAGTTCGGCGGAGGTTTCGAGGCTGGCTCGCGCGGCATAATCGTGGTCGCTCGTGTTGGGGGTCAGAGGCGTTCGAGGAAGTTGATGAGATCGTCGGCGGGCCGGTAACGGCCGGGGGTGGTGTTTGGTCCGCTGACGCGGCTGAGGGCCCGTTCTTTGATGGTCATGTCGGCATGCAGATAGATGTGGGTTGTAACCGGGCTTTCGTGGCCGAGCCACAGGGCGATCACGGACGTGTCGATGCCGGCGTGCAGCAGCGCCATCGCCGCGGTGTGGCGCAGCGTGTGCGGAGTGACGCGCTTGACCGCTATCGATGTGCATGTATTCGCAGCTGCGGCCGCGTGTTTGGCGACCAGGCGTTGAACCGCGTCTGCTGACATCGGTGTCTTGCGTTGGGTCGGAAAGGCGGGACTGCTGGCAGCAGCGCCGGCCTCTGGCAGCCAAGCGCGGAGGGTGGCAGCGGTGGGTTTGGTCAGCGGTGTGCTGCGTTCCTTTCTGCCTTTTCCTGTGGTGTGCAGGGCGGCTCCCGGTGTCGTGGTGGTGATGTCACCGACGCTCAGCGTGGTGATCTCCGAGACCCGAAGACCGGTCGTGACGGCAGTGAGCAGCAGCGCGTGGTCACGTCGGCCGTACCAGGTGGTTCGGTCCGGCGCGGCCAGGAGGGCATCGGTCTCGGTGCTGGTCAGATACGACACGGTCACCTGGTCATGGCGGCGTTGCGGGATCGCCAAGATCTGGCTGGCCGTGTGAGCGCGTTCTGGCATCAGCGGCAGCGCATAGCGGTAGAACGAATGGATCGCGGCCAGTCGTGCGTTGCGGGTTGCGGTGCTGTTGCGCCGTTCGGCGTCAAGGTAGTTCAGGAAGGCTCCGATCATCGCGGCGTCGAGATCATCGAGTGCCAGCTGCGCCGGGGATCTCTTGGTCTGGTCGGCGGCGAAGGTCAGCAGGAGCTTGAAGGTGTCCCGGTAGGCCGCAATTGTCTTCGGGCTGGCCCGCAGGTGCCGCATCAGCCGGTCGGTGAAGAACCCTTGCAGCAGCGAACTCAGCGTCGGGGTGGTCATGGCGTCGCCTTCGCGGCAGAGGCTTCGGCGGCGTTGTCGAGGCGGTCGGCGGCAAGGGTGAGCAGTTCGGGCACTGCCTGCAGATACCAGTAGGTCGAGGCGGGATCGACGTGGCCGAGCCAGGTTGACAGCAGTGGCAGTCGCGCTTGAACGTCTTGGCCGTCGCGGTACCAGTCGATCATCGTGGTCACGGCGAAGGTGTGGCGCAGATCGTGCAGACGGACCGGCCGGCGTCCCGGCGCGGTGGCTAATCCGGTGGCCGCGACGATCTTACGGAATGTGACATTGAGCCGGTCAGGACATATCGGTCCGCGCCGGGTGTTGAGGAAAACCGTTGCGCTGCTGTGGGCGCCGGCCCCGACCCATGCTTGGCGGGACTGCAGGTAGTTGGCGAGCACGGTGGCGGTGCTCGGGTGGATGAACACGAGCCGGGACTTGCCGAACTTCGTCTCCAGCACCTGAATCACTCCGCCGGCCAGATTGATGTCGTTGACGGCCAGCCGACACGCTTCGCCCGGGCGTAGCCCGGTGGCGGACAGCAGCCCGATCAATGTTCGCCACGTCAGCGCCTTGAACGCTGGCTCCAGAACGCTCGTCGCGTCCAGCAGCGCACAGATATCGTCCTGGCTGAGCATATTTGGCTGCTTCGACCGGTAGCGCCGAGGCCGGTGCTCTTCGGCTGGGATCTGCGTGAGCGGATCCAACGCATGCTGGTATCGGGCGAAGATCCGCACCGCGTCGAGTCGGCGGGCTATGAGGGTGTCGCTGACCGGAACCTTGATAGAGGTTGTGGCCCATTGGATTGCGAGGTCGTTCTGGACCCGGGTGGCTCCACGTTCCTCGCAGAACGCGACGAAGCTCAGCAGGAGCTTGCTCAGGCCTTCGAGTTTGAATCCCAGCGCCCGGCGGGTGGCGAGGTAGTCAATGACGTTCTCGCGCAAAGTCTTCATGACCGTGCCCCCGGCCACGGGCGCGCCATGCCTGGACCGGCATCGGAATCTGTCGTCGCGGTGATCGTCGGCCAGGGCCGGGCCAAGGGCCGCAATGCGACGTCATCGACCTTGGCGTAGATAGCGGTGGAGCGCACACTGCGGTGGCGCAGCACCTGACTCACTTCCGGCAGTGAGGCCCCAGAGCGCAGCATCTGCGTCGCCAGCGTGTGACGGAAACGGTGTGCGTTTATGCGCTCCAGCCCAGCGTCTCGGCACGCCGCGGCCACCAGGTGAGCGATCACTGCGGTCGATATCGGACGCCCTGCGGGCTTGACGGTGGTAAACACTGATCGCGTCGCGCATGCTGGTCTGCCGTCGACTAGCCATGCCGCGATCGCCTCGCCGGGTTCTGATGGCAGCGGCAACCGCTCCACGTGGCTACCTTTGCCCACGATGGTGAGTTCTCCTGCTCGCCAATCGATATCGTCGAGGCCAAGAGCGGCGATTTCGCCTCTGCGGAGCCCGAGTCGGGCCAACAACAGCAAGATCGCGTAATCGCGCCGATCGGTAGCAGTCCCGCAGTGACGTGACGCGACACCCAGGAGATGCTGAAGATCTGCAGCCGGTACTGCCTTGGGAAGCGACGCCAAATGCCAGCCCGCCGGAACTGGAACCGCCCCCGACAGGTCGGCCGATGTGCGGCCGGTGGCGTGGGCGAATCGCAGGAAGGAACGCACCGACCGCGCCATTGACTTCGCCGAATTCGTATTGCGGTCGCTGCAGAACTCGACCATGAACGCAGTGACAATGCCGGCATCCAGAAGGCTCACCGAGACCTCGGCGGGCTGGGTCAACGTTGTCCTGAGGAACTGCGCAACCGACTTGCTGTAGTTGCTAACCGTCACTGGCGCCAAACCCCGCTGACGATCCAGCCACCGTTCGTACTCGACGAGCACGTCACCGATCCACGCCAGACGATCACCGGCATCGGTACTGCGTGTGGGACTCATGGATTCCTCCTCCTGATAGGCAAAGCAATGCACCATCAGAAAGACACACCATGTCTTCGCGCAGGGCGATTATGCCGCGCGAGCCAGCCTCGAAACCTCCGCCGAACTGCACGAACACCACCACGACTGCCCCAGGCTCGGCATAACCACGACCTCGGGATAATTGGAGTTATGCCGACGTCGGCATAACTCCAAGGAACGACGGCTGGATCCACAGATCACCCTCGGATTGCTCACCGACGCGGCCGGCCTGCCACTGTCGGTTGCGGCGTTCGCCGGTAATCGGGCCGAGACCGCCACGATGCTGCCGGTGATCAACGCGTTCAAGGCCGCCCACCAGCTCACCGATGTGACCGTCGTCGCCGACGCGGGCATGATCTCCGAGGCCAACCAGGTCGCGTTGCAGGCCGCCGGGCTGACCGACATTCTCGGCGCGAGGATCCCGTTCCTTCCCGATGTGGTTCGTGAGTGGCGTGACAAACATCCCGACGAGGCGATACCCGACGGACTGGTGCTGACCCAGCCCTGGCCGGCGAGTTCCTCGGAGAAGGTCCGCGGTATCCCGGATCGGGTGATCCACTACCAGTACCGACACGACCGGGCGCGGCGCACGCTGCGCGGCATCGATGAACAGGTCGCCAAGGCCCAGCGTGCTGTCGAGGGGCACGCCGCGGTCAAGCGGAACCGATTCATCAAGCTGACCGGCGCCACCAAGACTGTGAACCGCGAGCTCGAGGCCAAAAGCCGAGCACTGGCCGGATGGAAGGGCTACACCACCAACCTCACGGACCAATCCGCGGAGTTCGTCATCGATGCCTACCACCAGCTCTGGCACGTCGAGAAAGCCTTCCGGATGTCCAAGCACGACCTACAGGCCCGCCCGATCTACCACCACCTGCGCGAATCAATCGACGCCCATCTGAGCATCGTCGTCGCCGCAATGGCCGTCAGCCACTACATCGAGCACCAAACCAGCTGGAGCATCAAGAAATTCGTCCGCACTGCGCGGCGCCACCGCATCGTCACCATCCAGGCCGGCAACCAGACCCTCACCGCCGCCGAACCCCCCACCACCCGACCAGGCCGAAATCCTGACCAAGATCCCGAACCTACATGCGCACTAGTTTGATAGAAGTCGGGAACCGGGTGGGCTAATACGAAAGCCGCTTTGCACGAGCTGATCGCGAACACGCTGGCCGAGTTCGAGCTGACCGGTCATATCTACTTGGCGTGTTCCCCCTGATTGAGACCGGGAGGTTTTAGAGTCCTGTGGCCCGATGTCGGGCCGGAAGGGACGATGAAACACATGGCTGGTCGGAAGCGGAATTCCGCGGAGGACATCGTGCGCAAGTTGCGCCGTGCAGATGAGCTGGCTGCTGAAGGCAAGACCGGCGAGGAGATCGCCGCCGAACTGCAGGTCTCGCCGGCGACGCTGTACAACTGGCGGCGTACCTACGGCGGGATGGACATCGACGGCGCCAAGGAGCTCAAAGAACTGCGCGAGCAGAACACCCGCCTCAAGCGGCTGCTGGCCGAAGCCGAACTCGAGAAGGACGCGCTGCGGGAGGTCGCCAAGGGAAAATTCTGAGCCCGGCCGCCAAGCGCCGCGCCGTGGACATGCTCAAGGACACGTTGAGCATGTCGGAACGGTTGGCGTGCAAAGCCGTCGGGCTGGCCCGCTCCACCTACCGCCGGCTGCCACTGGCGCAGACACCCGCTGATCCTGATGCCGACATGCGGGCCTGGCTGTGCGTCTACGCGACCAAACACCCGTGCCACGGGTTCCGGCGTGCCTGGGCGGCGCTGCGCTACGACGAGCGCCGTGAGGTCAACAAGAAGAAGATCCACCGCCTGTGGCGCGAGGAGGGCCTGCAGGTGAAGGTGGTCTCCCCGCGCAAGCGGGCCGGGGTCTCGACGATCCCGCCCGTCGTCGCCGATGCACCGAAGGTGGTGTGGGCGATCGACTTCCAGTTCGACTCCACCGTCGACGGCAAGGCCATCAAGATCGCCTCGATGATCGACGAGCACACCCGTGAATCGCTGCTGAACATGGTTGATCGCTCCATCACCGGCGAGGCCCTCGTCGAGGAGCTCACAAAGGTCTTCGCTGCGGCTGGCGGGCCACCGAAGGTGCTGCGCCTCGACAACGGGCCCGAGATGGTTTCTCAAGCGCTGCAACGCTTTTGCAATGGCAAGGCTGGAATGTCCTACATCCCGCCGGGCTGTCCATGGGACAACGGGTACATCGAATCATTCAACAACCGTCTACGGAAGGAGTGCCTCAACCGCAAACCACTGGAACACCCTGTTCGAGGCCCGCGTGGTCATCGGGGACTTCAAGGCCGAACACAACACCCGACACCGGCACTCGGCTCTGGGCTACCGCACGCCAGCCGAGTGCGCTGCGGCATGCAGGTGCACCCACACCCCGGTGGCCTGCGAGATCAACTGAACCTGGATCACACAAACCCGATTCTAGAACCGGGTGGACTCAGTAACGGGGACTCGCCATACTGACCGGGAATCTGTGGCGATCCCGCGTCGCCGAAACTTAGCTTGCGGCGAAGAGTTCATCAGATCGCGCACATCTCGATCTCGGCGCGGAAGCAGGCTCAAGCCAGCGATTCCACCCACGCACGGTGCAACGCGGCATAGCGGCCGTCGGCGCGGGCGATGAGGTCGGCGGGCGCGCCGTCCTCCACGATCCGCCCGTGCTCGAGCACCAACACCCGGTCGGCGATCTGCACGGTCGACAGTCGGTGCGCGATGACGAGCGCGGTGCGGTCGGCCAGCACCGTCTCCAGCGCGCGCTGAATCATGCGTTCACTCGGGATGTCCAGCGATGACGTCGCCTCGTCGAGGATCAGCACCGCGGGGTCGGCGAGGAACGCCCGCGCGAACGCGACCAGTTGCCGCTGTCCCGCCGAGAGCCGGCCGCCCCGTTTGGCCACGTCGGTGTCGTAGCCGTTGGGCAGCGCGGCGATGAACCGGTCGGCGCCGACGGCTTCGGCCGCCGCGGCGACCTCTGCGTCGGTGGCGTCGGGTCGACCGAATCGGATGTTGTCGGCGATGGTTCCGTCGAACATGAAGTTCTCCTGCGTGACCATCACGACATGGCGGCGCAGTTCGATCTGCGAAAGCTCACGCAGGTCGACACCGTCCAAAGTCACTGCGCCGCAGGTCGGGTCGTAGAACCGGGCGATCAGCTTGGCGATCGTGGTCTTGCCCGCACCGGTGGTGCCGACCAGCGCGACCGTCTGCCCGGCCGCCACCGTGAAGTTCAGGTCGGGCAGCACGGGACGGCCCGGGACGTACTCGAAACGTACGTCGCGGAACGCGATCTCCCCACGCACCGCGGCCAGCGTGCCGGGGTGCTGTGGGTCCTTGATGCCCGGACGCTCGGCCAGCACGCCCGCGAGCTTCTCCAGCGCCGACGCCGCGGACTGGAACATGTTGAAGAACTGCGAGATCTCCTGCATCGGTTCGAAGAACATGCGCAGGTAGAGCAGAAAGGCGGTCAATGTGCCGATGGTCATCTCGCCGTTGAGAACTCGGTAGCCGCCGTAGAGCAGCACCACGCCGGTAGTGAGGTTGCCGACGAGCTTGACGCCCGGCATGAAGATCGCAAGCAGTTGGAAGGTGCGCTCGTTGTCATCCTTGTAGCGATCGGCGATGTCTTCGAAGATCTGCTGGTTGCGCGGTTCACGGCGATAAGCCTGCACGGCTTTGATGCCCGTCATCGTCTCGACGAACTGCACGATCACCAGCGCGGCGCTCTCCCGCACCCGACGATACGTCTTCGTCGACTCGTTGCGGAACCACCACACCAGCGCGACCAGCACCGGGAACGCACCCAGGCACATCAATCCGAGCCGCCAGTCGAGCGCGACGAGCAGGACCGCGGTGCCGAAAAGCGTGAGTACAGCGGTGACCAGGCTGTCGAAACCGGTCTCCAGCATGTCTTGGATGGCCTCGACGTCGTTGGTGGACCGGCTCACCACCCGGCCCGAGGTGTAGCGGTCGTGGAACGCGATGTCGAGGCGCTGGAAGTGCCGAAACACCCTGCGGCGCAACTCCACGAGTACCTTCTGCCCGATGCGGCCCGAGCGCCGCAGGAAGAAGATCCGACTGGTGGCCTGAACCAGCACGACGACGGCGAGGGTGCCGACGATCATCAGCAGCGTGTGAGCCGGGCCGCCCTCGACGATCGGCGGGATGCCGCGGTCGATGCCGCGCTGCACGAGGATCGGAACCGAAAGGCGCGCCGCATTTTCCACCACGACGACGAGGGCGAGCAGCGCGACGGCCAGACGGTAGGGCCGCAGCAGCGAGCCCAGCAGAACGCGCGCCTCTCGCCGTCGGTCGACGCTCTCGTCGATGGGCAGGTCGTCCTGCTGTTCTTCGAACTTGCCGCGCCATTCCGTCGTCGTCATCGGCGCTCGGCCTCCGAGGTGGCGAACCGCCGCCGCGCGCGGTCGCGTTCCAGCGCCTCCTGCTCCTCGACGGCGTGGTCGAGCCGGCTGCGGTCCCGGTCGTCCTCCCACGCGCATGCCCGTTCGGTGCCGTCGTCGAGTTGGTCATCGGCGGCCAGCAGATAGCGGTACTGCGGGACCTCGGCCAGCAGCTCGGCGTGGGTGCCGACGTGGGTGATGGTGCCGTTCTCGAGCAGGGCCACCTTGTCGGCGAGCAGCACCGTCGAAGCACGATGCGCCACAACGACTCCCGTGACGGAGTGCAGTACACGCCGCAGCGCCTCCTCGACGACCGCCTCGGTGTGCACGTCGAGCGCCGACAGCGTGTCGTCGAGCACGAGGACCTTCGGCGCCGCCAGGATCGCCCGCGCCAGCGACAGCCGCTGCCGCTGCCCACCGGACAGGCTCATCCCCTGTTCGCCGATGCGGGTGTCGAGACCGAACGGCAGGTCGTAGACGAACTGCGCGGCCGCGACCTCGATGGCCCGTGCCAGCTCTTCGTCAGACGCGTCCGGACGCCCGAGTCGGAGGTTCTCGGCAACCGACATGGAGAACAGCGTGGGATCCTCGAATGCGGTGGCCACCGTCTGGCGCAGGGCGGGCAGGGTCAGCTCGCGGATGTCGCGGCCGTCGATGCGGATGGACCCCTCGGAGACGTCGTACAACCGCGACAGCAGCGCGGTCAGCACCGACTTGCCCGACCCGGTCAACCCGACCAGCGCGAGCGTCTTGCCCGGCTCGACGGTGACGCTGACATGCCGCAAAGTCCATCTGTCCGGCTCGCCGGACGGTGCCACTCTGTCGGAGTCTGGAAAGCGAAAACCGACGTCGATCAATTCGAGGCGGCCACCGCGAGACGGCCGGTCAACGGGGCCGTCAACGATATCGATTGGCGCATCGAAGATTTCGGCGATCCGGCTGGCGGCGGTGAACGACTCCTGCGTCATCGACAGCAGGAAGCCCAGCGAGGCGATCGGCCAGACCAGCGACAGCATCATCGTGATGAACGCGACCAGCGTGCCCATCGTCACGCGGCCGTGGCCGGCGGCGTAGGCACCGAAGCCGAGCACCACGATCAACGTCAGGTTCGGGATGACCTCGAGCAGCGTCCAGAACTTCGCGGACACCGACACCCGATCGATCTGGGTGTCATAGAGATTGGTGAGTTGTTCGTCGAACCGGTCGTAGACGTAGTCCTCCCGACCGAAGGACTTCACCACCCGCAGCCCCAGCGCGGACTCCTCGACGTGGGTGGCGACGTGGCCGGCCTGGTCCTGAGCCAGCCGCGACAGCCGCGTGTACTCCTGCTGAAAATGCAGGACGGTCAGCGTGATCGGCACGATCGACACCACCACGACCACACCCAGCGGCCAGTACATCGCCAGCAGGATGGCCGTCACCACCGCGATCTGTAAGCCGTTGAGCAACAGGAACAGCAATCCGAACGACATGAAGCGGCGAATCGTGCTGAGGTCGTTCATGATCCGCGACAGCAGCTGACCGGACTGCCAGCGGCCGTGAAAGCTCATCGGCAGGATCTGCAGTCGCGAGTAGAGGTCCTTGCGGATGTCGGCCTCGACGCCCATCGTCGCGCGGGCGGCCAGCCAGCGCCGGATGAACCACAGCACGGCCTCGGTGATGCCGACGCCCATGGCGGCGGCGCCCAGCAGCCACAAACCCTGCTGGTCCTGGTGCCGAACGGGGCCGTCGATGACGGCTTTGGTCATCAGCGGGATCGACACCGTGGCGGCGAGGCTGGCGGCCGCGACGGTCACCATCGCGATCCACCGCGCCCGGTACGGCATCAGGTACGGCAGCATCCGCCACAGGTCCGAGCTCGCGCGCCGGCGTTGCGGTGGCGGTGCGATGGCCGGCGCGCAGCGCAGGGCATCGAGGACGGGGTCTACGGAGTCAACCACTTAGTCCATCTTCCCATGCGGGCCGTCGAGGCAAACGGATAACGGACTGTCGCGAAAATGTATTCCGGCAGCGGAAGCTCGAGTAGACGCCGCTGGAATACAGTTCCGCGGTCCCATGCTCATTAATTCACCGTAAAACCTCAACAATGGATGAGGTCAACGGCTTCCCGCGCCGCGGACCAGGTGAGACGGCCGCGGTCGATCAGCGCGCGGCCAACGCCATGCGGCGTAGGTCAGATACACCGTCACGGCGAGTTCTCGATCCGGCCCGCGGCGCCGCTCAACTGGCGTTGCGTGCGACGCTGTGGGCACCTCCTTGATCTCGCCGGTCTCGTCGACGACCAGAATTTCGCAGGGTCGCGGGACGCGTCGACGACGTCATCGACCAAATCGTCGCGGAGGTCATCGACGTCCCAACTGGCCCGCGCCACCAGGTGCTGCGATCCGCCCAGGGTATCCTCACCGCGGTGCTCGGCGATGGTCCAGCAACGCTTGCGATCCAAGGCTGAGGCCATGCCGGCCATCAACTCCCGGCATGGCGCAAACGGCTAGTAGCTGGCAAATCGCGGCGCGATGCGATCCAACAATGCGGCGATCTCAGTCCGCCATCGATCAGGGTCTACGCTGCGAACCGCGGCGGCCGCGGCACACTCGATTGTCTTCACAAACTCCGAACAATTGCCGTGACTACCGCCCCGACCAGCCAGACACGCCAAGCCCGCCAACCCGATCCACGACTGCTGTACTAGGGCGTGTCTGACAAAGGTTTTGGGTGCCGTGCCTGAAGCTTGAGGGATGTCGCGATTCGAGTTGTTGTCCGATGCCCAGTGGGCGTTGATCGAGGATCTGTTGCCAGTGCGGACGGGCAAGCGGGGCAGGCCTTTCCAGAATGCCCGCTCGATGGTGGAGGGGATCATCTATCGGTATCGGTGTGGAATCGCCTGGCGTGATGTTCCCGAGGCGTTTGGGCCGTGGCAGTCGATCTGGACCTGGCATCGACGGATGAGTGCCGATGGCACCTGGGACAGCGTGTTGGCGCGGTTGCTAGCCGCCGCCGAGGAGGCCGGGATCATCGATTGGGCGGTGGCCGTGGATTCCACGATTGCGCGCGCCCATCAGCACGCCACGAACGTCACCCGCCACACAGGGGGCTGGGTCGAATTACACGAATCCGGGCGTCGAGCCGCCTGACCACGGTATCGGTCGCTCACGCGGCGGGCTGACCAGCAAGATCCATCACCTCGTCGACGGCCGAGGACGACCCATGGTGGTGCTTGTGGGCCCTGGCCAAGCCCACGACGGGCCGATGTTCGAGCATTTGCTCGCGCACTTGAAAGTGGACCGCCGCCGCGGTGGCCGAGCGCGTACTCGTCCCGATCGCGTCCGCGGGGATCGGGCCTATTCCAGCCGCGTGACCCGCACTCGACTCCGCCGGCGCGGGATCGGCGCAGTGATTCCCGAACCGTCGGATCAGATCGCCCACCGCAAGCGGCGAGGATCGCGCGGCGGACGACCACCGGCTTTCGACGCCGAGGATTACAAGGGCCGCAACGTCGTTGAACGCAACTTCAACGTCGTTAAGCAATGGCGCGGATTGGCCACCCGCTACGACAAACTCGCCATCGTCTACCGCGGCGCAGCAGTCCTACGCGCCATCACCCTCTGGCTACCCCATTTATCAGACACGCCCTAGTACTGCAGCCGTAGATCGGGATCATTGATTTAGGCGTCGTCGGTAGTGCGATATCCGTGCTCGGTACTGGTGGCGTCTTCGCCATCGTGACCAGGCCAGCAGGCTGGTGAGGGTCTGGTTGGTGACGAGCAGCAGGGCGTCGAATAGTCGACGAAACTCGTTGACTGTCAAGGCGATCAGGCCTGTCGGGGCGGGTTGAGTGTCGCGTTCGATGGCGCAGGCCACGGCCAAGAAGGCATGCGCGAGCATGGCCAAGGTGGTCCAGCGATACCAGGAAGTCCAGCGCCGGACCTGATGCTGGTCGAGGCCGACAAGACCTTTGGCAGCTTGGAAGGATTCCTCGATGCGCCAGCGTTGTCCGGCCACGGCAACCAGGGTGCGCAGCGGGACCGGCCGCGGGCTGTAGCAGCGTAGGTAGGCGTGCTCGCCGGTCGTATCGTTGCGGCGGATCAGCAAATGGTGCACACCGTTGTCGGTGTCGTCTTCAGGTAGCAGCCGAAACCACGCCCAGGAGTACAGCCGGGGGCCGTGTGCCCCGGCGCCGGCGGAATGGCGCTGCCAAGCGTGAGCCGGGATCAACGCCGGCAGCGCATCGACGCGTATCGGACCGGCGTGAGTGGGCACCCGGCGGTTGGCCGCGATCGCCAGCACGTAGCCCAGGCCGTGCGTGCGCACGTCGGCCCGCAGGCGCGGGTCAGCGCCGTAGACTTCATCGCCGGCCACCCACCCCGCGGGAATCTTCGCCTCGACAGCGCGAGCGATCAGCGCCCGGGCCAGCCCCGGCTTAGTCGAAAAACCCCTGTGCTCGTGGGGAATCCCCGCATCGGTGCAGCGGTCAGGATCCTCGGTCCAGGACTTGGGCAAATACAGGGCCCGGTCAATCAGAGCGTGTCCGCGGGGTGCGGCGTAGGTCAGATACACCGCCACTTGGGAGTTCTCGATGCGGCCCGCGGTACCAGAGTATTGGCGCTGCACACCGACCGAGCGGGTGCCCTTCTTGACATCCCCGGTTTCATCGACGACCAGGATCGCCTCGTGATTTCCGAAGGCGTCGATGACGTAGTCGCGCAGATCGTCGCGAACGTCATCGGCGTCCCAGCTGGCGCGTGCCAGCAGATGCTGCAGACCATCGGGCGTGGCCGCGCCGCGGTGCTCGGCGATCGTCCAGCAATTCTTGCGATCCAGACCCGACACCAGTCCGGCCATCAACGCGCCGGCATGCCGCAGCGGCGCGTAGCGGGCAAAACGCGGCGCGATGCGGTCCAACACCGCCGAGAACTCGGCCTGCCGTCGGTCAGGGTCTACGCTATGAACCGCGGCGGCCGCGGCATTTTCTGTTGTCTTCACAAACTCTGAACAATGCCGCGGTCACCGCCTTGACCTGGGCAGACACGCCGAATCCCACCACACCCGATCTACGGCTGCAGTACTAGCCCTGGGAGTAGTTGCCTTTTGGCACGACATGTGCACTGCGCGCGTGGCGGCAGGCGGACGTTAAGGAGGTTTCGTGGTTTCCAAACCTAAAGCGGTGGTATTGGGTCTTTTTCAGCCTGCCGCGCTCGGCTTGATGCTGTTCCTGGCAGCAGGCACGGTCAACTACTGGCAAGCATGGCTTTTTCTGGCAGTGATAGTCCTGATGACATCGATGTTCACCGGCTACTTACTGCGCTCCCATCCCGCTGCGCTTCGACGGCGGATGCGTTCTGGGCCGACAGCGGAGACCCGAAAGGCGCAGAAGGTTCTAATTGCCGGCTGGTACTTGACGCTGGCAGCAATGTTCTTGGTCAGCGTCTTCGACCATCGCCTCGCCTGGTCGTCGGTACCTGCGGCAGTCAGCTTGATTGGTGATGTTTTGGTAGCCGGTGGACTCGTTGTGGTTGGTCTGGTGGTCATTCAAAACAGCTATGCGGCGGCAACCGTTCGTGTCGAGGCAGGCCAAGAGCTCGCCTCCAGCGGTCTGTATGGGCTGGTGCGCCACCCCATGTACACCGGCAACGTGATCACGATGGCCGGTATCCCCCTTGCGCTCGGTTCCTACTGGGGGCTCGTCCTCGTCGTACCTGGTGTGTTCGTGCTCGGCCTCCGCATCCGCGATGAGGAGAAGATGCTCCACGAGGAGTTGGACGGATACCGCGAGTACACGCGAAAAGTTCGCTATCGCTTGGTGCCCGGAGTGTGGTGACAGCTGAGCCATTCGCTCGGTTTGATGTTGTCGGCCTGGTGTTTACACATCGCCGGCCGGGCTCACATGCTGGCTCAAGCCCTTAACGGACGGCGCATCGACCAAGGTGGTCACCGCGAGCTGGATACCGAAAGTGGTGTTGATTGCAACGATCACACGCATGGCGGAAAGCGAATCCCCGCCCAGGTCGAAGAGCGAGTCATCGACGCCGACGCCGTCTACCCCCAGTACCTCGGCGTAGATGCCGACCAGGATCTGCTCGACCAGCGTTGCCGGGGGCCGATTCCCACCACCGCTGTCGGGGTATTCGGCTGCCGGTGTCGGCCGGGTCAGCACCGCGCGATTGCCCCAACCGTCGAGCCGGGAGTGCTCCCCTGTATCCAGCACGTCCATCGACGACAACCGCTGGGACGGGTCGGCGGTCATGGCCGCCAACACCCGCTCGAACCGCTCGATCAGCGCTTCGATGCCTGCCACGTCGAACACATCCGTGCGGAATTGGACGCGTAGGTCCAACTCATGGCCCGGCACGGCTTGGATCGTAAGCGGGTAGTGGTAGTAGTCGCGGTCGGTGGCCTCGGTGATGGTCAGCCCGTCGAGGCCGGACAATGCGGTGGTGTCGACCGGGTAGTTCTCGTACACGAAAACGGTGTCGAACAGTTGGTCAAGACCTGTCACGCGGTGGATCTCGGTGAGGGCCAGGTGTTGATGATCCAGGGTGTGGTTGTGGAGGTTTTGCAGTTGGGTGAGTAGTTCGGCGACGGTGGTGGCCGCGGTGCTGCGCGCCCGCACCGGAACCGTGTTGATCAACAGCCCCACCATCGAGTCCGCACCGACAATCTCGGCGGGCCGCCCCGAGACCACCGCACCGAAGGCGACATCGTGCTGACCGGTCAGCCACATCAGCAGCTGCGCCCACGCGCCCTGCAGCACGGTACTGACCGTGGTGTGCTGCAACCGCGCCAACTCGCCGAGCGCCCGCGTGATCTGCTCAGAGACCCGAAACGATGTCATCGCGCGCGGCCCCAGACTCAACCGATCCGGCGCCGCCACCAAAGTAGGGGTGTCAAAGCCAGCAAGCACCTCACCCCAAACCGCTTGAGCCGCATCACCATCCCGATGGGCCAGCCAGCTCACAAACCTGCGATAGGACACCGCCGCAGGCAGCCGATGCCCGTGATAGCAGGCGAAAATCTCCTGCAGCAGGATCGACTTCGACCAGCCGTCCATCACGATGTGGTGATTGGTCAGCACCAACCGGTGCCGATCTGGCGCGGTGCGGATCAACACCACCCGAAACGCCGGCTGCTCGGCCAGATCACCCACGGCGGCGCGCTCGCGCGCACACAGCTGCGCGACCTGCTCATCGACATCGCGCTCAGCGTCCAGTTCGACATAGCACCACTGCGGCACCGCATCAACGGGAATGACCTGCACCGGCTCATCGAACTGAGCCCAAAAACGGGCCACCAGATTGGGATGCCGGCCCACCACGGTGGCCACCGCCTCACCCAACCGGCGCTCATCGAGGCGCCCGGCCACACTGATATCCAGCTGCACCGCATACACATCGTCACCAGATCCCTGCGCAGCGCTGGCATGAAACAACAGCCCCTGCTGCAACGGGGTCAACGGCAACACATCAGCAACCCGATACAGCCGCTCCAGCTCATCGATGCGCTGCTGACTCAACCGGGCAGGGACAATATCGGACGGGGTCAACCCGCCCCCACCACCGCGCACCAGCGCGCAGATACCGGCCAGGGCCTCAAACCACAACCGGCTCAGCCGACTGACCTGCCCACGATCAACAACCGACGGCGCCCACATCCAGTTCGCATGCAGATACGGACCGGCCTCACCGTCCACGGTGCCGGCATTGAGCTCCACGCTATGCCCCAACGGCATGGGCACCGCATTGGTGGCCGCGGTGACCGCCAATGCATCCGGGCTGATCTGCCACAGATCATCAGAGGTGATAGCGCCTGAGCCGCCTATCCGTCCCAGATAGTTGAATCCGATGGGCGGGTCGACCGCGTCCAGGTCGACCTCGGGGTTCAAATAGCGCAGCAACCCGTACGTCAGGCCATCCGGCAGCGCGCGCAGCTGTTCTTTAGCCTCTTTGATCACCGCCCCCAGCGCCGCCTCACCGGCAAGCACCTGCGCCCAGTCCAGCCCACCAACGCTCAACGCCACCGGATACTTGGTCGTGAACCACCCCACCGTGCGCGTCAAGTCCACATCGGGAGCCAACTCCTCGTGGCGCCCGTGGCCCTCCACATCAATACCGACCGGCGCCCCACCCACACCCGAGAACTCCGCGCATGCCAAGGCGAACGCGATCAACAAAATGTCATGCACCCCGGCATGAAACGCCGCCGGCACCTCACCCAACAGCATCCGGGTGCTCTCGGCATCCAACTGCACCGACAAATGCCCGGCAACCTCAAACGTATCCACCGCCGGTTGCACCGCCGCCAACACCGCCGGGGCCGCCGCCACCTGCCGCCACACCCCGGCCTGGGCCACCACCTCGGGATGCTGCGCATACTCAGCCAACAGCGACGCCCACCGAGCAAACGACGTCCCCGCCGTCGATAAGACCACCGGCTGCCCGCCGCGATGCTGAACCCACGCCATATTGAGGTCATCCAGCAAGACCCGCCACGACACCCCGTCCACGGCGAGATGGTGAATGATCAACGCCAGCCGGCCGGTCGAAGTCACCCACACCGCACTGAGCATCACCCCAGCAGCCGGACTCAACCGCGACCGCGCCGCCACCAGCGCCTCCTCAGACAACACCTCCACCGACTGCACACACTCACGCGCCAGCACCGAACCGACCTCGGGCACCGTCAACGACCAATTCCCCGCACCGTCAACATCGACACGCAGCCGCAACATCGCGTGCCGATCCAACAGCGCCTGCAACAAAACCACCACATCGGCCTCGGTCACCCCAGCCGGAGCCTGCACCACCACCGCCTGGTTGAACTGATCCACCGGGCCATCCACTGCGTGTAGCCAGCGCATGATAGGAGTGGCCAGCACCTCGGCGGCCCCTTCATCGACGGGGCCGCCTCCGCCGGCCACCCCGACTACCCGAGCCAGCCGCGCCACAGTCTGCTCGACGAAGATGTCCCGCGGTCGACATGTCACACCAGCGAGCAACGCCCGCGCCGCCACCTGTATGGCCAAGATGCTGTCGCCGCCCAGTTCGAAGAACGAGTTGTCGACACCGACCCGCTCCAACCCCAGCACCTGGGCATAAATACCGGCCAGGATCTTCTCGACCTCGCTGGCCGGGGCACGATACCGATCGACATCCTGGTATTCGGGTGCGGGTAGCGCGCGGGTGTCGAGTTTGCCGTTGACCGTCAACGGCAACCTGTCGAGCGCCACCACCGCCGCGGGCACCATATAGCCCGGCAACCGCTCAGCCAGCTGCGCGCGCATCCGGGCCGGGTCCGCCGTGCCGGTGATGTAGCCGACCAGGCGCTTGTCACCGGGGCGGTCCTCACGGGCGATCACCGCCGCCTGCTCCACCCCAGCCAGCGCACTCAAGGCGGCCTGGACTTCACCGAGCTCGATGCGATACCCGCGAATCTTGACCTGCTCATCGCCGCGACCCAAATACCGCAGCTGACCATCAGCACCCCAACACACCAAATCCCCGGTGCGATACATCCGCGTCCCGGCCCCACCGAACGGGCACGCCACAAACCTCGACGCACTCAACCCCGACCGGCGCAGATACCCAACCCCCAACCCAGCGCCGGCCACATACAACTCCCCCACCACACCGGCAGGCACCGCACGCAACCACCCATCGAGCACGAAGAAACCCAGATGGGCCAACGGCACCCCGATCGGGCTGGAATTCCTACCGGCATCACCATCGCCGATCTCCCGGAACGACGCATGCACCGTCGTCTCGGTAGTGCCATACATGTTGACCAGCCGTGGCAACCCCGGATGATTGGCCAGCCACGTCCCCAGACGCTGGGGGTCCAGCGCTTCCCCGGCGAAGATCACAGCCTCGAGCTTGAGCTGCTGCCCCAACTCAGATGCCAGCGCATCAGCGGTTTGCAGCGTATAAAACGCCGACGGCGTCTGGCTCAACACACCAACCTGTTCGCTGACCAGCAGGGCGTGGAAGTCCTCCGGCGAACGCAACACCGCATCTGGCACCACCACCAACCGCCCACCACTGAGCAGCGCACCCCAGATCTCACACACCGAAACGTCAAAGGCATAGGAATGCCACTGCGACCAGACCGCCGCCGCCGGCAGATCCGCATACACCGACTCCAACAACCGCGTCACATTGTGATGAGTGATCGCAACACCTTTCGGGACACCAGTGGTACCCGAGGTGTAGATGATGTACGCGATGTCCTCAGCGCTCGGCGCCGGCAGCGCCGTGCAAGGCTGAGAGTCGACGATGGGATCGTCGACATCGATGACCACCACATCATGGCCATGCAACCGATCAGCCAACCCGACCGTGCTCAACGCAGCCACCGGCGCGGCATCAGCGAGCATGAACCCGATCCGCGCCTCGGGATGACCCGGATCGATCGGCAGATAGGCCGCCCCGGTCTTGAGCACCGCCAAGATCGACACCACCGCCTCGACCGACCGCGGAAACAGCAGCGCCACACACTCACCCGGGCCCGCACCACGAGCAACCAACAGATGCGCCAACCGATTCGCCCACTCATCGAGCTCGCGATACGTCACAGAACGACCCAGGAACGTCAGCGCCACCGCCTCCGGAGCACGAGTCACCTGCGCAGCGAACACCACCGGAATCGACACCGACGCCGGCGCCGGCTCACTCAACACCGCCCGATTACCGATCTCATCCAACCGGACCCGCTCACCGGCATCGAGCACATCAATCGATGACAACCGCCGCGCCGGATCAGCGGTCATCGCCACCAACACCCGCTCCAACCGCTCGACCAACATCTCAACACTGGCCACATCAAACACATCAGTGCGGAATTCCACCTCCCCACCGATCCCGGTGGCCTCGCCGGCCGGGCTCCAACGTTCGCCAAACGAAAACGTCAAATCCATGCGGGCGGTGCGGGTGTCGGACGCCAGTGGCGTGACTTGCAGATCGGCCAAACTCAGCGCGGCAGCGGGGTCGTTGTTCTGCCACGCCAACATCACTTGAACCAGCGGGTGATGGGTCAGGCTTCGGGTGGGGGCGATCCGCTCCACTAATAACTCAAACGGCACATCCTGATGCTCATAGGCGGCCAGACTGCGCGCACGCACCTGACCCAACAACTCAGCGACACTGGGATCCCCAGCCAAGTCGACCCGCAAGACCAAGGTGTTGACGAAGAAACCCACCAAGTCATCAAGTGCGCTATCACGGCGTCCGGCGATCGGAAACCCGACCGCCACATCAGCGGTGGCACTCAGTTTGGACAACAACACCGCCAGGGCGGCCTGCATCACCATGAAGGTGGTCGAGTTGTGTTCACGAGCCATCTGGGCAACCCGCTGTCGCAGGTCAGTCGGCCAGTCCACCGCTACCCGCGCGCCGCGGTGGTCGGCCACTGCAGGGTAGGGCCGATCAGCGGGCAGCTGCAGCCGCTCGGGCATACCACTCAGGGCCTGCTCCCAGTAAGTCAGCTGAGCGGCGATGCGGCTGTCGGCGTCATCGAGATCGCCCAGCTGTCCGCGCTGCCACAACGTGTAATCCACATACTGCACCGGCAGCGGCTCCCAAGCAGGAGCCTGCCCGGCACACCGAGCGGCATAAGCCACCCCCAGGTCCTGCGTCAGCGGTGCGATCGACCAACCATCAGCGGCGATGTGATGCACCACAATCGCCAGCACATGCTCCTCGTCGCGCACCCGGAAAAGCGTTGCCCGCAAAGGGATCTCGTTCGCCAAGTCGAAAGGTTCACACACCCTCGCGCTGGCGCCGTCGTGAAGCTGGGCCGCCGCCCATCCGGTGGCGTCGACTAGCTCCCAGCCGAACCTGACCCGCTCGAAGGGAACCACCAGCTGCTGGGGGATGCCGTCTTCCGCCGGGAACAGCGTGCGCAGGGTCTCATGGCGGTCCACCAAATCGCCCATCGCCAGACCCAACGCCTCGACATCGAGGCGCCCGTTCAACCGCAACACCGCCGTCAAGTTGTAAACCGGCGAGGGTCCCTGCAGCTGGTCGATGAACCACAACCGGTTCTGGGCAAACGACAACGGCACCACCGCCGGTCGCTCCACCGCCACCACCGGCGCGAGCCAGCCCGTCTCACCACCGATACGCGGAGCCAACTGAGCCACCGTAGGCGTCTCAAATACGGTGCCCACCGAAAGGTGTGCATTCAGGCCGGTATTGACTGCAGCGATCAGGCGCATCGCCGACAGCGAATCCCCGCCCAGTTCGAAGAAGGAGTCGTCGACCCCGACCCGCTCGACACCGAGTATCTGGGCGTAGATGCCAGCCAAGATCTCCTCAGTGAGATCAGTCGGAGCCCGATACTGATCAGCCTCGGCGTACTCGGGTGCGGGTAGCGCGCGGGTGTCGAGTTTGCCGTTGACCGTCAACGGCAACCTGTCGAGCGCCACCACCGCCGCGGGCACCATATAGCCCGGCAACCGCTCAGCCAGCTGCGCGCGCATCCGGGCCGGGTCCGCCGTGCCGGTGATGTAGCCGACCAGGCGCTTGTCACCGGGGCGGTCCTCACGGGCGATCACCGCCGCCTGCTCCACCCCAGCCAGCGCACTCAAGGCGGCCTGGACTTCACCGAGCTCGATGCGATACCCGCGAATCTTGACCTGCTCATCGCCGCGACCCAAATACCGCAGCTGACCATCAGCACCCCAACACACCAAATCCCCGGTGCGATACATCCGCGTCCCGGCCCCACCGAACGGGCACGCCACAAACCTCGACGCACTCAACCCCGACCGGCGCAGATACCCAACCCCCAACCCAGCGCCGGCCACATACAACTCCCCCACCACACCGGCAGGCACCGCACGCAACCACCCATCGAGCACGAAGAAACCCAGATGGGCCAACGGCACCCCGATCGGGCTGGAATTCCTACCGGCATCACCATCGCCGATCTCCCGGAACGACGCATGCACCGTCGTCTCGGTAGTGCCATACATGTTGACCAGCCGTGGCAACCCCGGATGATTGGCCAGCCACGTCCCCAGACGCTGGGGGTCCAGCGCTTCCCCGGCGAAGATCACAGCCTCGAGCTTGAGCTGCTGCCCCAACTCAGATGCCAGCGCATCAGCGGTTTGCAGCGTATAAAACGCCGACGGCGTCTGGCTCAACACACCAACCTGTTCGCTGACCAGCAGGGCGTGGAAGTCCTCCGGCGAACGCAACACCGCATCTGGCACCACCACCAACCGCCCACCACTGAGCAGCGCACCCCAGATCTCACACACCGAAACGTCAAAGGCATAGGAATGCCACTGCGACCAGACCGCCGCCGCCGGCAGATCCGCATACACCGACTCCAACAACCGCGTCACATTGTGATGAGTGATCGCAACACCTTTCGGGACACCAGTGGTACCCGAGGTGTAGATGATGTACGCGATGTCCTCAGCGCTCGGCGCCGGCAGCGCCGTGCAAGGCTGAGAGTCGACGATGGGATCGTCGACATCGATGACCACCACATCATGGCCATGCAACCGATCAGCCAACCCGACCGTGCTCAACGCAGCCACCGGCGCGGCATCAGCGAGCATGAACCCGATCCGCGCCTCAGGATGACCCGGATCGATCGGCAGATAGGCCGCCCCGGTCTTGAGCACCGCCAAGATCGACACCACCGCCTCGACCGACCGCGGAAACAGCAGCGCCACACACTCACCCGGGCCCGCACCACGAGCAACCAACAGATGCGCCAACCGATTCGCCCACTCATCGAGCTCGCGATACGTCACAGAACGACCCAGGAACGTCAGCGCCACCGCCTCCGGAGCACGAGTCACCTGCGCAGCGAACACCACCGGAATCGACACCGACGCCGGCGCCGGCTCACTCAACACCGCCCGATTACCGATCTCATCCAACCGGACCCGCTCACCGGCATCGAGCACATCAATCGATGACAACCGCCGCGCCGGATCAGCGGTCATCGCCACCAACACCCGCTCCAACCGCTCGACCAACATCTCAACACTGGCCACATCAAACACATCAGTGTCGAATTCGACGCGAAGGGCCAGTTCGCGGCCAGGTCGGGCCACCACCGAAAGTGGGTAGTGGTTGTGTTCGCTCGCGCTGATCTCGCTGATGGCCAGCCCGTCGGCGCCGGACAAAGCGGCGCTGTCGATCGGGTAGTTCTCGAAGACGAAAAGGGTGTCGAACAGGTAATCATGACCTGTGACGCGGTGAATGTCGCTGAGCGCCAGGTGCTGGTGCTCAAGGGTGCGGGTGTAGGCGGTCTGCAGCTGATCGAGCAGGTCGGCAGTCGTGGTTGACGTTGTGGTACACGCCCGCACCGGGACCGTGTTGATCAACAGGCCCACCATCGATTCCGCACCGACCACCTCGGCTGGCCTACCCGAGACCGCGACGCCAAAGGCGACATCATTGTGTCCGGTCAGCCACATGAGCAGCTGCGCGAAGGCACCCTGCAGGACGGTGCTGACGGTGGTGTGTCTCGAGCGCGCCAACTCGCCGATAGCGTGCGTAGTACGCTCGGGCACGCAAAACGATGCAACGCTTCGCAGCCCTCGTTCTAACCGAGTTGGTGGACCCACCAATGTCGGGGTTTCGAAACCGGCCAACACCTCCTGCCACGCCGCGTGGGCATCAGCGAGGTCTCGATCCGCCAGCCAGCTAAGAAGGGTGCGGTACGGTACGGCCGCCGCTAGCCGCTGCCCGTGATAGCAGGCGAATATCTCCCGCAACAGGATCGGCAGCGACCAGCCATCAAGCACGATGTGGTGATTGGTCAGCACAAACCGGTGCCGATCTTCTCCGATGCGGATCAAAGCGACTCGGAAGGCCGTCTCATGGTCGAGGTCGCACACCGCGGCGCGTTCGGTGGCGCAGAGGTGGTGAACCTGCTCGTCGACATCGACGTCGGCGGCACCGGTGTCTAGCTCGACATACCGCCAGGGCGCATCGGGGTCAGCCGGGATGATCTGCACCGGCTCGCCGAACTGCGTAGAGAATCGGGCCGTCAGGTTCGGATGCCGGCTAACCACCCTGTGCACGGCGTCGCGCAGGCGCTGTGGGTCAAGCGCACCGGTCACAGTGATTCTCAGCTGCACCGCATAAACCTCGTCGCCGTTGCCTTGACCGGTGCTGGCGTGAAAGAGCAGCCCCCGCTGCAAGGGCGTCAACGGCAACACATCAGCGACTCGCATATGCCGCTCAAGCTCGTCGATCTGCTGCTGACCAAGCTCGACAAGCGCGATATCGGAGGGCGTCAACCCACCCCCACCCCGATGGACGTGCGCGCAGATGCCGGCCAGGGCCTCAAACCACAACCGGCTCAACCGTCTTATTTGCTCCTCACCGACCGCCGAGGGCGCCCACGACCAGTTGGCGTGCAACTGCGGGCCGCTGTCTGTCTCCACTGTGCCGGCGTTCAACTCGACGGTATGCGCCAGCGGCATGGGAATAGCCGCGACCGCACCGGTCAATGACAACCCCTTGGGGCTGATCCGCCACAAATCCTCGGAGGGCTCGGCTGCCGCAGCGCCCAGACGTCCCAAATAGTTGAATCCGATGGGCGGGTCGGGCGCGTCCAGGTCAACCTCGGAATTCAGGTAGCGCAGCAACCCGTACGTCAGGCCATCAGGCAGCGCGCGCAACTGTTCTTTAGCCTCTTTGATCACCGCCCCCAGCGCCGCCTCACCGGCGAGCACCTGCGCCCAGTCAAGCCCACCAACGCTCAACGCCACCGGGTACTTGGTCGTGAACCACCCCACCGTGCGCGACAGGTCCACATCGGGAGCCAACTCCTCATGGCGCCCGTGACCCTCCACATCAATCCCGACCGGCGCCCCACCGGTGCCCAAAAACTCGGCCCACGCCAAGGCGAACGCGATCAACAAAACGTCGTGCACCCCGGCATGAAACGCCGCCGGCACCTCACCCAACAGCGTTCGGGTGGTCTGGGCATCCAGCGTCACCGACTGCTGCCCAGCGCTGGCATAGGTATCCGTCGCGGGTTGCACGCCCGGCAACTGGGCGGGGGTCGCCGCCACCCGCCGCCACACGTCGGCCTGCTCCACCACATGTGGGTGGTGCGCATACTCTGCCAATAGCGACGCCCACCGGGCAAACGAAGTCCCAAACGCCGGCAACGCCACAGGCTGCCCACCGCGATGCTGAACCGAAGCGACATTGAGATCCTCGAGCAACACCCGCCAAGACACCGCATCGACGGCGAGATGGTGGATGACCAACACGAGCTGGCCGATCGAAGTAGCCCACAGTGCGCTGAGCATCACGCCGGCGGCCGGGTCCAACCGCGACCGCGCCGCTACCACCGCCTCCTCGGACAACACCTCCACCGCCTGCAGGCACGCAACGGCGGAGATCGAGCCCACCTCGGGCACCGTCAACGACCAATTCCCGGCGCCGTCGTCATCGACACGCAGCCGCAACATGGCGTGCCGATCCAACAGCGCCTGCAACAGGACCACCACGTCGGCCTCGCCGACCCCGTCGGGCGCTTGCACCACTATCGTCTGGTTGAACTGATCGACCGGGCCGTCCACATTCTGAAGCCAGCGCATGATTGGCGTGGCCACCATCGGCCCGACACCTTCGTCAACCACATTGGCCTCGCCGGCGGCCAGCCGAGCCACCCGGGCCAGCTGGGCCACGGTCTGCTGGACGAAGATGTCGGGCGGACGGAAAAGCAAACCAGCTTCCCGGGCCCGCGCTACCACCTGCATCGACAAGATGCTGTCCCCGCCGAGGTCGAAGAACGAGTCGTCGACCCCGACCCGGTCCACCCCGAGCACCTGGGCATAAATACCGGCCAGGATCTCTTCGACCGCGTCGGTCGGGGCGCGATACCGATCCGCCTCGGCGTATTCGGGTGCGGGCAGGGCGCGGGTGTCGAGTTTGCCGTTGACCGTCAACGGCAGCCTGTCGAGCGCCACCACCGCCGCGGGCACCATATAGGCCGGCAACCGCTCGGCCAGCTGCGCGCGGATCCCGGCCGGATCTGCGGTGCCGGTGAGGTAGCCGACCAGACGTTTGTCACCGGGGCGGTCCTCGCGGGCGATCACCACCGCCTGCGCCACCCCAGCCAGCGCACTCAACGCGGCCTGCACCTCACCGAGCTCGATGCGATACCCGCGGATCTTGACCTGCTCATCAGCACGACCCAAATAGGCCAGCTGACCATCAGCACCCCAGCACACCAAATCCCCGGTGCGATACATCCGCTGCCCCGGCGCTCCCGCACCACCGAACGGACACGCCACAAACCGCGACCCGGTCAACCCCGACCGACCCAGGTACCCGACCCCGACCCCCGCACCGGCCACATACAACTCACCGACCACCCCGATCGGCACCGCACGCAACCAGCCATCAAGGACAAACAACGCCGCAGTCGGCACCGGCGCACCGATCGGCGCCGCCCCCGACCCCACCCCGAGCGGGGCACTCATCGAGGCATACACCGTGGTCTCGGTCGGGCCGTAAGCATTGATCACCACCCGCCCCGGCGCCCACCGATCCACCACCTCCCCCGAAACGGCCTCACCACCAAGCAACAACGCCACCGACTCCAACCCCCGCGGCGACAGCGCCCCCACCGCCGACGGGGTCTGCGTGAGCACATTGACCCGTTCAGAAACCAGCAACGCCTGGAAATCGTGCGGCGAGCCCACCACCTCCTCAGGCACCACCACCAACCGCCCCCCACCCAACAGCGCAGCCCAGATCTCCCACACCGAAAAGTCAAACGCATACGAATGACACTGCGTCCACACCTGTTCGGCGGGCAGCTGCGGCGGCGAGGACTGCGCCAAATGAGCCAGATTGCGGTGAGAGATACCCACCCCCTTAGGCACACCAGTAGTGCCCGAGGTGTAAATCAGATACGCCAAATCATCAGCAGCCGGCGCCGGCAGCGCAGCGCTGGGTTGGGTGTCAACGGCGGGATCGTCGACATCAACGACCACCAACTCATACCCATCCAACCGGGCAGCCAACTGCGCAGTGCTCACCGCAGCCACCGGACCCGCATCAGCGATCATGAACTTCACCCGCGTGTCCGGCAACGCCGGATCCATCGCCAGATACGCCGCCCCCGACTTGAGCACCGCCAACATCGCCACGACCGCCTGCGCCGAGCGCTCCAACAACAACGCCACACAGTCACCCGAGCCCACACCCCGGCCACAAAGCACCCGCGCCAACCGGTCCGACGCCTCATCAAGCTCGCCATAACTCAACGAACAACCCTCGAACCTGACCGCCACCGCCTCCGGGGCACGCGCCACCTGCACAGCGAACAACGCGGGTATCGAAACTGGCCTTGCGGGTTCGGTCAACACCACACGATTACCGAACTCACCCAGCCGAACATGCTCAGCTGCATCAACCACATCGATCGACGACAACCGCGCCAACGGATCAGCAACCATCGCCACCAACACACGACGGAACCGCTCAATCAGCGCCTCAATGCTCCCAAAATCGAAAACATCGGTGCGGAACTCCACCGCCCCGCCGATGCCGGCCGGCTCACCGGCCTCGGTGAAACATTCCGACAACGACAACGACAGGTCCATGCGTGCGGTGTGCGAGTCCACCGGCACCGGCGTGACGTCAAGCTCACCCAACGCCAACCCGGCCGTGGAGCCACCGGGCTGCCCGGGCAGGTTCTGCCAGCCCAACATCACCTGCACCAGCGGGTGATGGGCCAGCGACCGGATGGGGTTAAGCCGCTCGACGAGCACCTCGAACGGCACATCCTGATGCTCGAAGGCGGCCAGGCTACGCTGGCGCACCTGAGCCAACAACTCTGCAACCGTGGGATCCCCGCCCAGATCCACCCGCAACACCAAGGTGTTGACGAAGAAACCCACCAACCCATCCAGCGCCGGGTCGGAGCGCCCGGCGATCGGGAACCCCACCGCCACATCACTGCTGGCGCTCAGCCGAGACAGCAGCACCGCCAAAGCGGCCTGAACCACCATGAAACTGGTCGCATTATGTTCACGGGCCACCTCACGCACCCGCAACTGCACATCAACCGGCCACTGCACTGCCATCGTGGCCCCACGCTGATCGGCCACCACCGGATAGGGCCGATCGGTGGGCAACACCAGCCGCTCCGGCAACCCGGCCAGCGCATCCTGCCAATAAGCCAACTGCGCACCGATACGACTGCCGGGATCGTCGAGATCACCCAGCTGCGCGCGCTGCCACAACGTGTAATCCACATACTGCACCGCCAACGGCGCCCACCCCGGCGCCCGCCCCGCACACCGGCTGGCATAGGCCACCCCCAAATCACCCACCAGCGGGGTGATCGACCAGCCGTCAGCAGCGATATGGTGCACCACACCCACCAGCACATGCTCATCATCGCCAACACGGAAAAGCGTTGCCCGCAACGGGATTTCAGCTGCCAGATCAAAACTGTGACGCGCCGCGGTGCCGATGGCCTCACCCAGCCGGGCCGGTGACCAAGCGGTCGCATCGATGACCTGCCAACCCAAGTCGACCCGCTCCGCCGGCACCACCTGCTGGAACGGCACACCGTCCGCGTCAGGGAACACGGTGCGCAGCGACTCATGGCGCACCACGACATCACCGAAGGCCGCGCCCAACGCCGGAGCATCAAGCCTGCCGCCCAGCCGCAACACCACCGCCAAGTTGTAAACCGCTGACGGCCCCTGCAACTGATCGACAAACCACAACCGCTGCTGAGCAAACGACAACGGCACCACCGCCGGCCGCTGCCCAGCCACCAACGGCTCCAGCCCACCCGAACCCCCGCCGATACGCGGTGCCAACCGAGCCACCGTCGGCGCCTCAAACAAGGTGCGCACCCCCAGGCCGGCATCCAGGCCGGCGTTGATGGTGGCGACCAAACGCATCGCCAACAACGAATCCCCGCCGAGGTCGAAGAACGAGTCGTCGACCCCGACCCGGTCCACCCCGAGCACCTGGGCATAAATACCGGCCAGGATCTCTTCGACCGCGTCGGTCGGGGCGCGATACCGATCCGCCTCGGCGTATTCGGGTGCGGGCAGGGCGCGGGTGTCGAGTTTGCCGTTGACCGTCAACGGCAGCCTGTCGAGCGCCACCACCGCCGCGGGCACCATATAGGCCGGCAACCGCTCGGCCAGCTGCGCGCGGATCCCGGCCGGATCTGCGGTGCCGGTGAGGTAGCCGACCAGACGTTTGTCACCGGGGCGGTCCTCGCGGGCGATCACCACCGCCTGCGCCACCCCAGCCAGCGCACTCAACGCGGCCTGCACCTCACCGAGCTCGATGCGATACCCGCGGATCTTGACCTGCTCATCAGCACGACCCAAATAGGCCAGCTGACCATCAGCACCCCAGCACACCAAATCCCCGGTGCGATACATCCGCTGCCCCGGCGCTCCCGCACCACCGAACGGACACGCCACAAACCGCGACCCGGTCAACCCCGACCGACCCAGGTACCCGACCCCGACCCCCGCACCGGCCACATACAACTCACCGACCACCCCGATCGGCACCGCACGCAACCAGCCATCAAGGACAAACAACGCCGCAGTCGGCACCGGCGCACCGATCGGCGCCGCCCCCGACCCCACCCCGAGCGGGGCACTCATCGAGGCATACACCGTGGTCTCGGTCGGGCCGTAAGCATTGATCACCACCCGCCCCGGCGCCCACCGATCCACCACCTCCCCCGAAACGGCCTCACCACCAAGCAACAACGCCACCGACTCCAACCCCCGCGGCGACAGCGCCCCCACCGCCGACGGGGTCTGCGTGAGCACATTGACCCGTTCAGAAACCAGCAACGCCTGAAAATCGTGCGGCGAGCCCACCACCTCCTCAGGCACCACCACCAACCGCCCCCCACCCAACAGCGCAGCCCAGATCTCCCACACCGAAAAGTCAAACGCATACGAATGACACTGCGTCCACACCTGTTCGGCGGGCAGCTGCGGCGGCGAGGACTGCGCCAAATGAGCCAGATTGCGGTGAGAGATACCCACCCCCTTAGGCACACCAGTAGTGCCCGAGGTGTAAATCAGATACGCCAAATCATCAGCAGCCGGCGCCGGCAGCGCAGCGCTGGGTTGGGTGTCAACGGCGGGATCGTCGACATCAACGACCACCAACTCATACCCATCCAACCGGGCAGCCAACTGCGCAGTGCTCACCGCAGCCACCGGACCCGCATCAGCGATCATGAACTTCACCCGCGTGTCCGGCAACGCCGGATCCATCGCCAGATACGCCGCCCCCGACTTGAGCACCGCCAACATCGCCACGACCGCCTGCGCCGAGCGCTCCAACAACAACGCCACACAGTCACCCGAGCCCACACCCCGGCCACAAAGCACCCGCGCCAACCGGTCCGACGCCTCATCAAGCTCGCCATAACTCAACGAACAACCCTCGAACCTGACCGCCACCGCCTCCGGGGCACGCGCCACCTGCACAGCGAACAACGCGGGTATCGAAACTGGCCTTGCGGGTTCGGTCAACACCACACGATTACCGAACTCACCCAGCCGAACATGCTCAGCTGCATCCAGCACATCCACCGACGACAACCGCGCCAACGGATCAGCAACCATCGCCACCAACACACGACGGAACCGCTCAATCAGCGCCTCAATGCTCCCAAAATCGAAAACATCGGTGCGGAACTCCACCGCCCCGCCGATGCCGGCCGGCTCACCGGCCTCGGTGAAACATTCCGACAACGACAACGACAGGTCCATGCGTGCGGTGTGCGAGTCCACCGGCACCGGCGTGACGTCAAGCTCACCCAACGCCAACCCGGCCGTGGAGCCACCGGGCTGCCCGGGCAGGTTCTGCCAGCCCAACATCACCTGCACCAGCGGGTGATGGGCCAGCGACCGGATGGGGTTAAGCCGCTCGACGAGCACCTCGAACGGCACATCCTGATGCTCGAAGGCGGCCAGGCTACGCTGGCGCACCTGAGCCAACAACTCTGCAACCGTGGGATCCCCGCCCAGATCCACCCGCAACACCAAGGTGTTGACGAAGAAACCCACCAACCCATCCAGCGCCGGGTCGGAGCGCCCGGCGATCGGGAACCCCACCGCCACATCACTGCTGGCGCTCAGCCGAGACAGCAGCACCGCCAAAGCGGCCTGAACCACCATGAAACTGGTCGCATTATGTTCACGGGCCACCTCACGCACCCGCAACTGCACATCAACCGGCCACTGCACTGCCATCGTGGCCCCACGCTGATCGGCCACCACCGGATAGGGCCGATCGGTGGGCAACACCAGCCGCTCCGGCAACCCGGCCAGCGCATCCTGCCAATAAGCCAACTGCGCACCGATACGACTGCCGGGATCGTCGAGATCACCCAGCTGCGCGCGCTGCCACAACGTGTAATCCACATACTGCACCGCCAACGGCGCCCACCCCGGCGCCCGCCCCGCACACCGGCTGGCATAGGCCACCCCCAAATCACCCACCAGCGGGGTGATCGACCAGCCGTCAGCAGCGATATGGTGCACCACACCCACCAGCACATGCTCATCATCGCCAACACGGAAAAGCGTTGCCCGCAACGGGATTTCAGCTGCCAGATCAAAACTGTGACGCGCCGCGGTGCCGATGGCCTCACCCAGCCGGGCCGGTGACCAAGCGGTCGCATCGATGACCTGCCAACCCAAGTCGACCCGCTCCGCCGGCACCACCTGCTGGAACGGCACACCGTCCGCGTCAGGGAACACGGTGCGCAGCGACTCATGGCGCACCACGACATCACCGAAGGCCGCGCCCAACGCCGGAGCATCAAGCCTGCCGCCCAGCCGCAACACCACCGCCAAGTTGTAAACCGCTGACGGCCCCTGCAACTGATCGACAAACCACAACCGCTGCTGAGCAAACGACAACGGCACCACCGCCGGCCGCTGCCCAGCCACCAACGGCTCCAGCCCACCCGAACCCCCGCCGATACGCGGTGCCAACCGAGCCACCGTCGGCGCCTCAAACAAGGTGCGCACCCCCAGGCCGGCATCCAGGCCGGCGTTGATGGTGGCGACCAAACGCATCGCCAACAACGAATCCCCGCCGAGGTCGAAGAACGAGTCGTCGACCCCGACCCGGTCCACCCCGAGCACCTGGGCATAAATACCGGCCAGGATCTCTTCGACCGCGTCGGTCGGGGCGCGATACCGATCCGCCTCGGCGTATTCGGGTGCGGGCAGGGCGCGGGTGTCGAGTTTGCCGTTGACCGTCAACGGCAGCCTGTCGAGCGCCACCACCGCCGCGGGCACCATATAGGCCGGCAACCGCTCGGCCAGCTGCGCGCGGATCCCGGCCGGATCTGCGGTGCCGGTGAGGTAGCCGACCAGACGTTTGTCACCGGGGCGGTCCTCGCGGGCGATCACCACCGCCTGCGCCACCCCAGCCAGCGCACTCAACGCGGCCTGCACCTCACCGAGCTCGATGCGATACCCGCGGATCTTGACCTGCTCATCAGCACGACCCAAATAGGCCAGCTGACCATCAGCACCCCAGCACACCAAATCCCCGGTGCGATACATCCGCTGCCCCGGCGCTCCCGCACCACCGAACGGACACGCCACAAACCGCGACCCGGTCAACCCCGACCGACCCAGGTACCCGACCCCGACCCCCGCACCGGCCACATACAACTCACCGACCACCCCGATCGGCACCGCACGCAACCAGCCATCAAGGACAAACAACGCCGCAGTCGGCACCGGCGCACCGATCGGCGCCGCCCCCGACCCCACCCCGAGCGGGGCACTCATCGAGGCATACACCGTGGTCTCGGTCGGGCCGTAAGCATTGATCACCACCCGCCCCGGCGCCCACCGATCCACCACCTCCCCCGAAACGGCCTCACCACCAAGCAACAACGCCACCGACTCCAACCCCCGCGGCGACAGCGCCCCCACCGCCGACGGGGTCTGCGTGAGCACATTGACCCGTTCAGAAACCAGCAACGCCTGAAAATCGTGCGGCGAGCCCACCACCTCCTCAGGCACCACCACCAACCGCCCCCCACCCAACAGCGCAGCCCAGATCTCCCACACCGAAAAGTCAAACGCATACGAATGACACTGCGTCCACACCTGTTCGGCGGGCAGCTGCGGCGGCGAGGACTGCGCCAAATGAGCCAGATTGCGGTGAGAGATACCCACCCCCTTAGGCACACCAGTAGTGCCCGAGGTGTAAATCAGATACGCCAAATCATCAGCAGCCGGCGCCGGCAGCGCAGCGCTGGGTTGGGTGTCAACGGCGGGATCGTCGACATCAACGACCACCAACTCATACCCATCCAACCGGGCAGCCAACTGCGCAGTGCTCACCGCAGCCACCGGACCCGCATCAGCGATCATGAACTTCACCCGCGTGTCCGGCAACGCCGGATCCATCGCCAGATACGCCGCCCCCGACTTGAGCACCGCCAACATCGCCACGACCGCCTGCGCCGAGCGCTCCAACAACAACGCCACACAGTCACCCGAGCCCACACCCCGGCCACAAAGCACCCGCGCCAACCGGTCCGACGCCTCATCAAGCTCGCCATAACTCAACGAACAACCCTCGAACCTGACCGCCACCGCCTCCGGGGCACGCGCCACCTGCACAGCGAACAACGCGGGTATCGAAACTGGCCTTGCGGGTTCGGTCAACACCACACGATTACCGAACTCACCCAGCCGAACATGCTCAGCTGCATCCAGCACATCCACCGACGACAACCGCGCCAACGGATCAGCAACCATCGCCACCAACACACGACGGAACCGCTCAATCAGCGCCTCAATGCTCCCAAAATCGAAAACATCGGTGTCGAATTCGACGCGGAGTCCTAGTTCGCGGCCCGGGATGGCTTGCAGCGTCAGCGGATAGTGGGTCGATTCGCGTGTCGTGAACTCAGTGACGGCCAATCCGTTGGCGCCGAACGACTGTCCGGTGTCAACGGGGTAGTTCTCGAAGACGAAGAGGGTATCGAACAGTTGATCCCGGCCGATGGCGCGATGGATCTCGATCAGTGCCAGGTGCTGATGGTCGAGGGTGTGGGTATGGGCGCGTTGTAGTTGATTGAGAAGATCGGCGGTGGTGGTGGCCGGCCGGATATTGGCCCTCACCGGAACCGTATTGATGAACAGACCCACCATCGATTCCGCGCCGGGCACCTCGGCGGGCCTACCCGAGACCGCGGTACCGAAGGCGACGTCTTGCCGACCGGTCAGCCACATCAGCAGCTGCGCCCAGGCGGCCTGCAGCACGATGTTGACCGTAGTGTGCTGCGAGCGCGCCAATTCGCTGACAGCCCGGGTGATTTCGGCGGATAACCGAGACGTTTCAACGCCCCGCGTTCCGAGCTGACTTGGCGGGCCGACCAATGTCGGGCCGTCGAAACCGGCCAGCACCTCGCGCCAGGCCGTGTGGGCGGCAGCATGGTCTCGATCGGCCAGCCACGTGACAAACCTGCGATACGAGGCGGCCGCCGGGAGCCGCTGCCCTTCATAGCTGGCGAAGATCTCGCTCAGCAGGATCGGCAGCGACCAGCCATCCATCACGATGTGGTGGAAGGTCAGCACGCATCGGTGACGTTCTGGCGCGGTGCGGATCAAAGCCGCGCGAAACGCCGGCGAGTCGGTGAGGTCGCAGACCGCGGCGCGTTCGGCAGCGCACAGCTGCTGGATTTGCTCCTCGGAGTCCGAATCATCAATTCGCCAGGGTATTTCGGGATCGGCCGGGATGATCTGCACAGGTTGGTCGAACTGCTCGCAGAAGCGGGCCCCCAGTTGGGGGTGGCGGGTCACCACGGTTCGCAGCGCGTCACGCATCCGATGCGGGTCGAGCGGACCGGTGATGGTGAAATCCAGCTGCATGACGTAAACGTCGTCAACGTTGCCGCGCGTGGTGTCGGCGTGAAAGAGCAGCCCATGCTGAATCGGTGTCAGCGGCAAGATGTCGGCGATGCGGTACTGCCGGCACAGCTCATCGATCTGCTGTTGACTGAGCTGGGCCGGGGTGATGTCCGACGGCGTTAACCCACCGCCGCCGTGTTGGACGTGGGCGCAGATGCCGGCCAGCGCGTCAAACCACAACCGGCTGAGCCGGCTGACCTGCGCGTGCTCCAGCGCCGAGGGTGCCCAGGTCCAGGTCGCGTTCAGCTGCGGGCCGGTGCCGGTGTCGACGGTGGCGGCGTTGAGTTCTACGGTGTGTGCCAGCGGCATAGGGACCGCCGAAGCGGCGGCGATGGCCGCCACCCCGTCGCGGCTCATCCGCCACACATCATCGGATGCCTCGGCCGCCGCGCCGCCCAGTCGTCCCAGATAGTTGAATCCGATCACGGGCTCGGGCCCGGATAACTCGACATCGGTGTTGAGGTAGCGCAGCAGCCCATAGGTCAGGCCGTCGGGCAAGTTGCGGAGTTGCTCTTTGGCGTCCTTGACAACCGCGCCGAGGGCGACATCACCGGCCACCACTTGAGTCCAGCGAAGCCCACCGACGTTCAGCGACACCGGATATTTGGTAGTGAACCAACCCACCGTGCGGGACAGGTCGATATTCGGGACGAGTTCGTCGCTGCGGCCGTGACCCTCCACATCTATGGCGACCGGCTCACCGCCGTTTCCGAAAAATTCAACCCACGCCAATCCGAACGTGATCAAGAGGATCTCATGTATCCCCGCGTGGAAGGCCGCGGGCACATCGGCCAGCAGCAGTCGGGTCCTCTCGGCATCCAGTGACAGCGAAAGGCGTCCGGCGTTGGCATAGGTGTCGACCGCGGGTTGCACCGTCGGCAACGCGGACGGGGTCGCCAACACTTGTCGCCAGTTGTCGGCGCTGTCCATTACTGGAGACGTGTGGGCGTACTCAGTCAGTATTGACGCCCACCGCTGGAACGTTGTGCCGCCCGCAGGCAACTCGACTTGATGCCCGGTGCGGTGTTGAGTCCAGGCAATGTTGAGATCCTCCAACAGAATTCGCCACGACACCGCGTCGACGGCCAGATGGTGAACGATCAACGCCAGCCGGCCGGTGGAGGCCACCCACAGCGCGCTGAGCATCACCCCTGCGGCCGGATTCAAGCATGACCGGGCCTCAAGCAGCGCCTCTTCGGATAACGCGTCAACGGTGCGCAGACAGCTTTGCGCGTCAACCGAGCCGGGCTCTGGAACAGTCAATGACCAGCCGACGGCTCCGTCGTCGACAACGCGCAGCCGCAGCATGGGGTGCCGATCCAACAGGGCCTGCAAGACAACTGCGACATCAGCCGCGGTGGCGTCGGAAGGTGCCTGTACCACCATCGTCTGGTTGAACTCATCAACCGGGCCGTCAATGCTGTGCAGCCAGCCCATGATCGGGGTGGCGAGGACCGGCCCGACGCCCTCTTCGACAGTGCTGACCCCGCCGCTGGTCACTTCGGCCACCCGGGCCAGTCGGGCCACAGTCTGCTCGACGAAAATGTCACGCGGCCGACACAGCAACCCGGCCGCTCGGGCACGAGCCACCACCTGCATCGACAAGATGCTGTCCCCGCCGAGGTCGAAGAACGAGTCATCGACCCCGACCCGCTCCAGGTTGAGGACCTGCGTGTAGATACCGGCCAAGATCTCTTCGACCGCGTCGGTCGGGGCGCGGTACTGATCGGTGTTCTGGTATTCGGGCACGGGCAGAGCCCGGGTGTCGAGTTTGTTGTTGGGCGTTAGCGGCAGCGCGTCGAGCAGCATCACCGCGGCAGGCACCATGTAGGCCGGCAGCCGATCAGCCAGTTCGCCGCGCAGTCGGGCCGGCTCTGCGTTACCGGTGACATAGCCGACGAGCCGCTTACCGGCCGGGCGGTCCTCGCGGGCGATCACGACCGCCTGCTCGACCCCGTCGAGCCCGGCCAGTGCCGCCTGAATCTCGCCGAGCTCGATGCGGTAGCCGCGAATCTTGACCTGCTCGTCGGCGCGCCCCAGATAGTCCAGCTGCCCATCGGCTGCCCACCGCACCAGATCTCCGGTGCGATACATGCGTGTCCCTGGCGCCCCGGGTCCCCCGAACGGACACGCCACAAACCGCGATGAGGTCAACCCGGCCCGCCCTATGTACCCGTACGCGACTCCGGCACCTGCCACATACAGCTCGCCCACCACGCCGGCGGGCACTGGGCGCAGCCATTCGTCGAGGACGAACAATGCCGCCCTCGACACCGGCGAGCCGATCGGGACACCCAACCCCGGTGTCAGCGGCGCACTGATCGCCACACACATGGTGGTCTCGGTGGGGCCGTAGGCATTGACCATCACCCGCCCGGGCGCCCACCGGTCGACCACCTCGGGTGGGCAGGCCTCACCGACCACCACCAAGGCCGCCGATTCCAAACCTTCGGTCCGCAAAACCCTTGCAGCAGAAGGAGTTTGAGTGATAACGCTAACCTTTTCGGCGGCCAGCAAGGCGTGGAAGTCATTGGGCGAACCCACCACGGACTCGGGCACCACCACCACGCGCCCACCACGCAGCAGGGCGCCGAAAATCTCCCAGACGGAGACGTCGAAGGCCAACGTGTGGCACTGCGGCCATACCCCCGGGTGCGGCAGGTTGGCATCGAGCGAATCCAACAACTGGGTGACATTGTGATGGGAGACGGCTACCCCCTTGGGCACGCCGGTGGTGCCCGAGGTGTAGATGATGTACGCAACGTCGTCGGGGGCAGGCGCCGACAATGCGGCGCCGACTTGGGAGCTGACGGCGGGGTCGTCGACATCTATGACCGGCAGGTCATACCCGCGTAGCCGTGAGCGCAGACTCAAGGTTGTGATCGCAGCGATCGGACCGGCGTCGGTGATCATGAACTCGATGCGGGCGTCGGGGTGGGCGGGATCGATGGGCAGATAGGCCGCCCCGGTTTTGAGCACCGCCAGGATCGCAACGACCGCCTCGGCTGATCGCTCCAGCAGCAGCGCCACACACCGGCCAGGACGTGCGCCTTGCCCAGACAACAGGTGCGCCATCCGGTTGGCGGCGTCGTCGAGGTCCCGATACGTCCACGAATGCGCACCGCACGTGATAGCCACCGACTCGGGGGAACACGCCACATGTTCGGCGAACAATTCCGGAATTGACAGGGGCCTCGGCGCGGGCCGGGTCAGCACGTCGCGGTTGCCGATCTCATCGAGGTAGGCGTACTCACCAGCATCGAGCACATCTATCGACGAAACCCGCTGTGCCGGGTCGGCGGTCATGGCCACCAATACCCGCTCGAACCGCTCGATCAAGGCCTCGATGCTTTCGGCATCGAAAACGTCGGTGCGGTATTCCACCGTCCCGACGATCCCGGCGAGGTCACCGCTCTCGGTCCAGTGCTCGGAAAGAGAAAACACTAGATCCATACGGGCGGTGTGGGTGTCCACCGGCATCGGAGTGACCTGCAGATCACCCAAGGCGGGCGTCGCGGGGTCGTTGTTCTGCCAGGCCAAGGCGACTTGGACAACCGGATGATGGCTCATGCTTCGCGTAGGTTTGAGCAGATCGACCAGCACCTCGAAGGGCACCTCGTGGTGCTCGTAGGCGGCCAGGCAACGCCGTCGCACCTGAGCCAGTAATTCGGCAACACTGAGATCGTCCGCCAGGTCAAGCCGCAACACCAACGTGTTCACGAAGAATCCGACGAGGTCGTCGAGCACGGGTTCGCCGCGCCCGGCGATCGGGAAGCCCACTGCAACATCAGAACTGGCGCTTAGCCGAGACAGCAGGATGGCGAGGGCGGTCTGGACGACCATGAAGCTGGTCGCGTCGTGTTGAGAGGCCACCTCCCGCACGCGCTGCTGCACCGCGGCGGGCCAGGCCACCGCCACATTGTCACCCCGGTGGTCAGCGACCAGCGGATAGGGCCGATCGGTTGGCAGTTCCAGCCGTTCGGGCATTCCGGCCAGCACATCCTCCCAGTAAGCCAACTGGGCGGCGATCGGGCTGTCGCTGTCGTCGAGCTCACCAAACTGCACACGCTGCCACAACGCGTAATCCGTGTATTGCACCGGCAGCGGCGTCCATTGCGGGTTTCGCCCGTGCTGCCGAGCTTGATACGCCTCACCCAGATCAGCCACCAGTGGGCTGATCGACCACCCGTCGGCGGCGATATGGTGCACCACGCCCACTAGCACGTATTCGTCGTCAGCTATCCGGAAAAGCTTTGCACGCAAAGGGATCTCGGCCGCCAGGTCAAACGGCTGCCGCGCGGTTTCCTCAATGGCCTCGCTCAGCTGGTCCGCAGGCCATCCGGTGACATCGACGACCTGCCAACCAAAATCAGCGCGCTCGACGGGGATAACCAGTTGTTGAGGTATCCCCTCAGGTGCCGCAAACAGTGTCCGCAGGCTCTCATGGCGGTCCACCACATCACCGAACGCCGCGCCCAAGGCCTCGGTATCCAGGCGCCCACGCAGCCGCAACACGGTCGTCATGTTGTACACCGCTGATGGCCCCTGTAACTGGTCGAGGAACCACAGCCGACTCTGGGCGAACGACAACGGAACGACCGACGGCCGCTCGACAGCAACCAGCGGCTTGCGCCGACTCCTATCACCACTTATGCGGGGCGACAGTTCGGCGATCGTGGGCGCGTCGAACAATGTACGCACTGAGAGGTCCGCGTCCAGACCGGTGTTGATGGCCGCGACTGCCCGCATAGCTGAGATGCTGTCGCCGCCGAGATCGAAGAACGAGTCGTCGACTCCGACCCGCTCGAGGCCGAATATTCGGGCGTAAATGCCTGCCAAAATCTCCTCGACGGCGCCGACCGGGGCGCGATACCGATCGACATCTTGATACTCGGGTGGCGGCAGCGCCTGCTTGTCGAGTTTACCGTTCACCGTCACCGGCAGCTCCGCGAGCACCACGACCGCGGTCGGCACCATATACGCCGGCAACCGTTCGGCCAGCGCGTTGCGCGCATCGACCGGATCGACGGTGCCGGTGACGTAACCGACCAACTGCTTAGCGCCGGGACGGTCCTGGCGCGCGATCACCACCGCCTGATCGATGCCCTCCAGCCCGGCCAGTGCCGCGCGTACCTCACCGAGTTCGATGCGATACCCACGGATCTTGACCTGCTCGTCGACTCGGCCGAGATACTGCAGCTGTCCGTCAGCACTCCACCGCACCAGATCCCCGGTGCGATACATACGCCTGCCGGTGCCGTCGAACGGACACGCCACAAACCGCGACGCGGTCAGCCCGGATCGGCGCACGTACCCGACGCCCACCCCACGGCCGGCCACATACAACTCACCGACCACGCCCGCCGGCACCACCCGCAGCCAGCCGTCGAGCACAAACAGTGCCGCCCCGGGCACCGGCACACCGATCGGCACCACCCCGGACCCCGCTACGAGCGGCGCACTGATCGTCGTGTACACCGTGGTTTCCGTCGGGCCGTAAGCATTGAGCATCACCCGCCCGGGCGCCCACCGATCGACTACCTCGCTCGGGCAGGCCTCACCGGCCACCACCAACGCCGCCGAGTCCAACGCCTCAGCCGGTAGCACCCCCGCCGCCGAGGGGGTTTGACTCAACACGCTGACTCGTTCATCAACCAGTAGGGCATGGAAGTCCTCCGGCGAGCGCGCCACCTCCTCGGGCACCACCACCAGCCGCTGCCCGCCGAGCAGTGCACCGAAGATCTCCCACACCGAAACATCGAAGGAGTACGAATGCCACTGGGACCACGCCCCGGGCTCCGGCAGACCTGGGTCCAGCGACTTCAAAAGCTGAGTCACGTTGTGGTGGGTGACCGCAACCCCTTTGGGCACCCCAGTGGTGCCCGAGGTGTAGATGATGTGGGCGATATCGTCGGGGTTCGGCGTAGCCAACGAGGTACTGGGTTGGCCGTTGATCCTAGGGTCCTCGACATCGACGACCGTCACATCAAACCCGTCCAACAGCGATCGCAGGCCCGCGGTGGTCATAACGACCGTCGGCGCGGCATCGGCAAGCATGAACCCGATCCGTGCCGCCGGCAGCGCCGGGTCGATCGGCACATAAGCTGCCCCGGTTTTGAGCACCGCCAGAATCGCAGCGACCGCCTCGGCGGAACGGTTGGACAGCAGGGCCACACACTGTCCCCTGCCCACACCATGCGCGGCCAAGAGATGCGCCAACCGGTTAGCCGCCTCGTCGAGCTCGTGGTACGTCCACGAACGCCCCCCGCATGTGATCGCGACTGCCTCCGGAGCCCGCGCCACCTGAGCGGCGAACGCCACCGGAATCGACACCGGAGTGGGTGCCGGCCGGGTTAGCACCGCGCGATTGCCCCAACCGTCGAGCCGGGCGTGCTCATCTGGATCCAGCACGTCCATCGACGACAACCGCTGGGACGGGTCGGCGGTCATGGCCGCCAACACGCGCTCGAACCGCTCGATCAGCGCTTCGATACCTGCCACGTCGAACACATCGGTGTCGAATTCGACGCGAAGGTCCAACTCATGGCCCGGCACGGCCACCACCGCAATCGGATAGTGGTTGCATTCACGAGCGTTGATTTCGGTGATGGTCAGCCCGTCGAGGCCGGACAACGCGGTGGTGTCGACCGGGTAGTTCTCGTAGACGAACAAGGTGTCGAACAGTTGGTCAAGACTCGTCACGTGGTGGATCTCGGTGAGTGCCAGGTGTTGGTGGTCGAGGGTGTGGTTGTGGAGGTTTTGCAGCTGGGTGAGCAACTCGGCGACGGTGGTGGCCGCGGTGCTGCGCGCACGCACCGGAACCGTGTTGATCAACAGCCCCACCATCGAGTCCGCACCCACGATGTCGGCGGGCCGCCCCGAGACGACCGCACCGAAGGCGACATCGTGGCGACCGGTCAACCACATCAGCAGCTGCGCCCACGCGCCCTGCAGCACGGTGCTGACCGTGGTGTGCTGCAAACGCGCCAACTCGCTGAGCGCCCCAGTGATCTGCTCAGAGACCCGAAACGCTGCCATCCCGCGCGGCCCCAGACTCAACCGATCCGGCGCCGCCACCAACGTAGGGGTGTCAAAGCCGGCGAGCACCTCACCCCAAACCGCTTGAGCCGCATCACAATCCCGATCGGCCAGCCAGCCCACAAACCTGCGATAAGGCACCGCCGCAGGCAGCCGATGCCCGTGATAGGCGGCGAAAATCTCCTGCAGCAGAATCGACTTCGACCAGCCGTCCATCACGATGTGGTGATTGGTCAGCACAAACCGGTGCCGATCTTCAGCGGTGCGGATCAACACCGCCCGAAACGCCGGCTGCTCGGCCAGATCACACACCGCGGCGCGTTCGCCGGCACACAGCCGCGCGATCTGCTCATCGACATCGCGCTCGCCGTCCAGTTCGACATAGCGCCACGCCGGCGCCGCATCGGCGGGAATGACCTGCACCGGCTCATCGAACTGGGCCCAAAAACGGGCCACCAGGTTGGGATGCCGGCCGACCACGGTGTGCACCGCATCGCGCAACCGGCGCTCATCGAGGCGCCCGGCCACACTGATATCCAACTGCACCGCATACATATCGTCACCAGATCCCTGCGCGGCGCTGGCATGAAACAACAGCCCCTGCTGCAACGGGGTCAACGGCAACACATCAGCAACCCGATACAGCCGCTCCAGCTCATCGATACGCGGCTGACTCAGCCGGGCAGGGGCAACATCTGACGGGGTCAACCCGCCCCCACCACGGCGCACCAACGCGCAGATACCGGCCAGAGCCTCAAACCACAACCGACTGAGCCGACTGACCTGCCCATGATCAACAACCGAAGGCGCCCACATCCAATTCGCATGCAGATGCGGACCGCCCTCACTGTCCACAGTGCCGGCATTGAGCTCCACGCTATGGCCCAGCGGCATGGGCACCGCATTGGTGGCCGCGGTGACCGCCAATGCATCCGGGCTGATCTGCCACAGATCATCAGAAAGCTCAGCGCCCGCCGCACCCAAACGCCCCAAATAGTTGAATCCGATCGGCAGATCGACCGCGTCCAGGTCAACCTCGGGATTGAAATAGCGCAACACCCCATACGTCAGGCCATCCGGCAGCGCGCGGAGTTGCTCTTTAGCCTCTTTGATCACCGCCCCCAGCGCCGCCTCACCGGCCAGCACCTGTGCCCAGTCCAGCCCACCGACGGCCAACGCCACCGGATACTTGGTCGTGAACCACCCCACCGTGCGCGACAAGTCCACATCGGGAGCCAGTTCCTCGTGGCGCCCGTGACCCTCCACATCAATCCCGACCGGCGCCCCCCCAGCACCCGAGAACTCCGCCCACGCCAAGGCGAACGCGATCAACAAAATGTCGTGCACCCCGGCATGAAACGCCGCCGGCACCTCACCCAACAACATCCAGGTGCTCTCGGCATCCAACTGCACCGACAAATGCCCGGCAGCGGCAAACGTATCCACCGCAGGTTGCACCGGTGGCACCACCGGCGGGGTCGCCGCCACCTGCCGCCACACCCCGGCCTGAGCCACCACCTCTGGACGCTGCGCATACTCAGCCAACAACGCCGCCCACCGAGCAAACGACGTCCCCGCCCTCGACAACACCACCGGCTGCCCACCGCGATGCTGAACCCAAGCCATATTGAGGTCATCCAGCAACACCCGCCACGACACCCCGTCCACGGCCAGATGATGAATGATCAACGCCAACTGACCAGTCGAAGCCACCCACAGCGCACTCAGCATCACCCCGGCCGCCGGATCCAACCGCGACCGCGCCGCCACCAACGCGATATCGGTCAGCGCGTCCACCGACTGCACACACTCACGCGCCAACACCGAACCGACCTCGGGGACGGTCAACGACCAATCCCCCGCACCGTCAACATCGACACGCAACCGCAACATCGCGTGCCGATCCAACAGCGCCTGCAACAAAACCACCACATCGGCCTCGGTCACCCCAACAGGAGCCCGCACCACCACCGACTGATTGAACTCATCAACCGGGCCATCCACAGCGTGTAGCCAGCGCATGATCGGGGTCTCGATCACCGGCCCGACACCCTCATCGACCGGCTCAACCGTGTCCTCGACGACACTGGCTACCCGGGCCAGCCGAGCCACGGTGTGCTCGACGAAGATGTCGCGGGGGCGACACAGCACGCCGGCTGCCCGGGCGCGGGCCACCACCTGCATCGACAAGATGCTGTCGCCGCCCAGTTCGAAGAAGGAGTTGTCGACCCCGACCCGCTCCAGCCCCAGCACCTGGGCATAAATGTCCGCCAGGGTCTTCTCGACTTCGCTGGCCGGGGCGCGATACCGATCAACATCCTGGTATTCGGGTGCGGGTAGCGCGCGGGTGTCGAGTTTGCCGTTGACCGTCAACGGCAGTGCGTCGAGTGCGACTATCGCTGCGGGCACCATGTAGCTCGGCAACCGCTCGGCCAACATCGACCGCAGCGTCACCGGGTCGACGGTCCCGGTCACATACCCCACCAGCCGCTTGTCGCCGGGACGGTCCTCACGGGCGATCACCGCCGCCTGCTGCACCCCATCGCAGGCGGCCAACACCGACCGCACCTCACCGAGCTCGATGCGATACCCGCGGATCTTGACCTGCTCATCGCCCCGACCCAGATACTGCAGCTGCCCATCAGCACCCCAGCACACCAAATCCCCGGTGCGATACATCCTTTGTCCTGGTGCCCCCGCACCACCGAACGGACACGCCACAAACCGCGACGCACTCAACCCCGACCGGCGCAGATACCCAACCCCCACCCCGGCGCCGGCCACATACAACTCCCCGACCACCCCGATAGGCACCGCACGCAACCAGTTGTCCAGAACAAACAACGCAGCTCCCGGCACCGGCGACCCGATCGGCGGCGTTCCCGAACCCGCCGTCAGCGGCGCACTTATCGCGACATCCACCGTGGTTTCGGTCGGGCCGTACGCGTTGATCATCATCCGCCCCGGCGCCCACCGATCTACCAGCTCGGCCCCGCAGGCTTCACCGCCCACCACCAATGCCACCGATCCCAAACGCTCAGGTGATAACACTCCCGCCGCGGACGGGGTCTGAGTGAGGACATTGACCTGTTCCCTGACCAGCAATGCGTGGAAGTCATCCGGTGAGCCGACCACCGACTCGGGCACCACCACCAGCCGACCACCGTGAAACAGCGCACCCCAGATCTCCCGGACCGAGGCGTCAAAGGCGTAGGAGTGCCACTGCGTCGACACCTTGACCGGTCCCGGCGCTGTCAAACCCGCATCCAATGATTCGAGCAACTGGGTGACGTTGTGGTGGGAAACCGCGACCCCCTTCGGGATACCGGTCGTGCCCGAGGTGTAGATGATGTGGGCAATGTCATCGGGGGCCGGTGGCGGCAACGCGGTGCTGGGTTGCCTGTCAACGGCGGGGTCGTCGACATCGATAACCGGCAGATCATGGCCTTCTAGCCGGTCAGCCAGATCAACAGAGGTGATCGCCGCCGACGCCGCGGTGTCGGCGAGCATGAACTCGATCCGTGCGCGTGGATGCGCGGGATCAATCGGTAGATACGCCGCCCCGGTTTTGAGCACAGCCAGTATCGCGATGACGGCCTGAGCGGAACGCTCAAACATCAGCGCCACCACCTCGCCACGGCCCACACCCCGGCCAGCCAGGAGATGCGCCAACCGGTTCGCGGCCTCCTCGAGTTCGCGGTAGGTCCACGAGCGCTCCCCGAAGCTCATCGCCACCGCCTGCGGGGTACGCTGCACTTGCGCAGCCCACATCACCGGAATCGAAACCGGCGCGGTCGTCGGCGCGGCCAGCGCGGCGTAGTTACCCCACCCCTCTAGCCGGGCATATTCACCGTCATCAAGCACATCCATCGACGACAACCGCCGCGTGGGATCGGCTGTCATCGCCACCAATACCCGCTCCAGCCGCTCTACCAATGCGCGGGCATCACAATTCGAGAATAATCGCCCAGGACCGGCCGTGTTGAGAAAAAGCTGATCACCGGCCCTGATAAACCACAGCTCAAGTTGATCCTCGAAACCAGAATGGGTCACGGTTCCCGATCCGATGGCACCAGCGAAATCTGCCAAACGGGTCGTCGGAATAAAGTTCAGAAGTACCCGCTTCGGCGCCTCGCCGGAACTGCGGCGTCGTGCGTTGCTTCCAATAACGTGCACCGGGAACCGCTGATGCCGTAGCGCTTCTCGCATTCGCGTGTCGACATGCTCACAAAAACTGGCAACCGCAGACCCCGGCGAAGGTCTCAACACCAGTGGCACCACCCCTGAAACCATTCCAGGCACCGTCTGCGCCTCCGGACAAGTACGCCTGCCTACCGGAAAATCGAGGACCACCTCCGAACTTTCGACGTCGCAACCACTGACGAGCAGCGCGCATGCCGCTGTGATCACCGACGCTCGACGTACCCCTAACGCCTGCGACAACCGAGTGACCTCGGCAACGACGGAAGGGTCCAGCTGAACCAGCGCAGAAGGCTCGCCCGGAACACGCTCACCTGGGGCGTGCGGCGACCGATAGCGCGGCTGGGTCTCCGACGGAAGGTTCCTCGCCCAATAGGCCTGATCATCGAGGTAATCGGTGGACGCCTCGTATTCTGACTCGCAATCAAGCAGGTCACTAAGCGAGCCAAAGAAAGCCGACGGAACCGGCGCATCCGAAGCAATTGCAGAATAGACTACCGCGATTCGATGACAAATGAGAGCGATACCGATTCCGTCTATTACAATATGATGACAGCACACGAGAAAATAGAATTCATCCGCCTCTGTCTGGAACAACGCAAATTTGAACAGCGGGCCACTAAGCGGCATTGGTTCACGTTGGATCGATGATGCTAGCCGATAAACCTCCCGCGCAGAATCCTGCGAGCCCATGAGGTCGTAGCGAGCCAGCTCGACCTCCGGGTAATCAATTACCTTTTGGAAAACCTCACCATCCACTTCGAAAAAGGCAGCTCTTAGCGGTTCGGCCTCGCGCACGACTTGACGGATCGCCCGCTCAAGCAGATCAGGCTCGATCGTGCCCTCGATCCGCCCAAGCATGCCCAGCTGCCACTTTGCGCCGAAGCGACCCGTTTCCTCCGCCAACCAAATGTCCAGCTGTCCCCGAGTCAAGGGAAAGATCCGGTCAGCATGCGCCATCGATGTGCTCCCCGAAGCAGACACGTCTTACGTCAACATCAGTTGACTTACGTCAAGTTCAATTGCGGGGCCTCCGCCAGCCGCTCGCTCAACCCCTTGGAGGCGGCTTCGCCCGGCTTTGTTCGAAGGCGAGACAAGAACCGCCCTGCGCGACGTAAGCCAGGCGCCCGCCGGGGGGCAACATCGGGCCGCAGCGTGTGTTGCTCCACGTGATTTACCAGGGCGAAAGAGTTGCCATTGCCGCCGTCGAACGGATTGATGCTCACAGTCCTCCAGGCCAAGTAGTCGACGTGGGTGAAACCGTCTAAACCATACTGAAGGCCGGCAGGGTCGCTCCGGGTTTCTGGGAAGTTGGTTTCTGGCAAGCTGATGGAAACTCTCTGTAACCCCGCAACCGGTGCTTCGGAGCCCGAACTTAAAGGTCTATCGATGGGACTTTGTCATCGAACGCCGAGGCGGGCGAGATGCTCCACCCAATCAGCGGCGGCCGCAACGCTTTCCGCGGGTTTGGTCATCCGCGTGGCAATTTCTCGGGCTCGAGTGACGTACTCCGGACCGAGGATGATACGGAGGTCGGCAACCAGCGTCTCGCGGGTTGTACTCGAAAAGCGCCGGACAGAACCAACTTTCAGTCTCTTGAGCCGAGCTCCCCAAATTGTGTGTTCGACGTCCGTCGAAAGTATCAGCGTTGGGACTCCGGCACGCAAGCCCGCGGCAGTGGTGCCCACACCACCGTGGTGGACTACCGCGCGGCAAGCTGGAAACGCAGCAGCGAAATTCAACGCGGGAACAACCTTGACGTGGTCAAACGGGGCTACCTGACTGAAGTCGCTCCAACCGGCGCAAACCAGCGCCCGCTCGCCCAACTGCGCGCACGCCTCGGCGATCATGGCCATCGTGTCGGCGGGAGAATTGACCGGAATACTGCCAAACCCGAAGAAAATCGGCGGTGTCCCGGCGGCAATCCACCTAGCAGCCTCATCATCGGTATCAGTCGGCAACTCCAACGTCAACGCACCAACAAAGGGGCGTTGGCCATCCCGTTTCGCCCATTCGGTGGCCAACCCGGTAAAGCACACCTCGTCGTACGCCTGGATTTCCAGCGAACCGCGCTCGGTCATCCGCCGCGGGTAAGGCTTTGTCGCCGGCGGCAGACCCAGTTGACGGCGCTGCGTATTCTCGAGCTTCGTCGCCGCACGCCAAGCCAGCCACTGGTAGAGCCTCATTGCAGAGCGGCCCAAGGGCGCTGGCAAGAACTGAATCAGTCGACCATTGGCCCGTACTGGGTAAAGATGCAGTGTAGCTAACGGAATGTCGTAGTACTCCGCGACGTTGGCCGCGGCTTGCTCGAAATTCAAACCGGTGACCAGCAAATCGGCCCCCTTTGCCAGCGATGCGAGCGTCTCAGTGATGTCCCCCCAGCGCTGGACAACGGGCCCCGCAATTTCGCGACGCAACCTGATCAGAACGTGAATCTTCCAGAAGCTGTTGAATACAGAAGTCCAGAACCTACGGTGCGCATCCAGAATAGGTTGTACATCCGGTCCGTATGCAACCGCAGCAGGCCCAGCCGCCTCGGCGAAGCCGATCAGCTCGGGAGGGACTGCCACACGGACCTCGTGCCCTCTGCGCAGCAACTCACGACCGACAGCGATGCATGGCTCAACATCGCCACGACTTCCATAACTTGCCAGCACAATTTTCATTGCCGGTACTGCCTTTCACTTTCCGTGCGCATCTTGCGAAATGAAAGCGAAACCTCGCGGCGCGAGGCAGCTTAACGCGATACCCCGCGCTGTCGACCTTAAACTGAAAACTTCGGCCAAGCTGCAGACCGTTTACGTTGAGCAGCATCGGTTGCAGCACTGCGCCGGTGACGCGGATGGCTCCCTTGTGGATCAGCCAACGCGCCTGAGTCGCGCGAAATTCTCGACAAGATCGGCGGCGGCGGCAATGCTGTCGGCGGGTTTGGTCATCTGGGTTGCGACCTCGCGGGCACGGTTGACATATTGCGGGGTAAGGATGGCGCGGAGGTCTGCGACCAACGTTTCTTGGGTGGTGGCCGAAAAGCGCCGGGCGGTACCAACTTTCAGTCGTTTGACCTGAGCACCCCAGAGTGTTTGATCACCCCAGGTCGAGAGGATCAACGTGGGGACTCCGGCGCGGAGACCCGCCGCCGTGGTACCCCCGCCACCGTGGTGCACGACGGCGCGGCAGATCGGAAAGGCGGCTGCGTAATTCATCTCGCCCACTACCTTGACGTGGTCGAAGTGAGGGATTTGACGGAAGTCGGTATCAGCGGCGCAAACCAACGCCCGCTCGGCTAACTGCGCGCACGCCGCACTGATCATGTGGATCGTGTCTGCGGGAGACTTAGCGGGCGTGCTGCCGAATCCGAAGAAGATCGGCGGTGTTCCTGCTGCAACCCAGGACGCAACCTCCTGATCGGCATCCGTCGGCAGCTCCAACGTCAGCACGCCGACGAATGGCCGTTGGCCATCCCATTTCGCCCATTCGGCCGCCAGTCCGGGGAAGCAGACCTCGTCATAGGCTTGAATTTCCAGAGTTCCGCGTTGGGTGATTCGTCGCGACGAGGGGCCTATTGCCTTCGGTAGGCCCAGGGTGCGCCGCTGTGCGTCCTCGATCTTCTTCGTCACGGGCCAACCCAGCCATGCGGATACTGCCATTGCGGAACGCGCCAACGGCGCGGGCAGGATCGGCGCGAGTTGTCCGCTGGCCCGTATCGGAAAGGCGTGAAGCGTGGCCAACGGAATGTCGTGATACTCCGCGACGTTGGCCGCAGGCTCCTCGCCAATCACGCTGGTCATCAGCATGTCGGCCCCGTCAGCCAAGGAAGTCAGTGTCGTGCTGGTCTCCTCCCAGCACTGAGTAAGCAATTCACGATCTTCGCGCCCCAGCCGGACCAGATCTTGGAAATTCCAGAAGTTACGCAACAAGTGCGTCAGCAAGTCGCGGTGAACGTCCTGCCACTTCCGAGCATCCGGGCCATAAGCGACCGCCGTGAGGCCAGCAGCCTCGGCGAAGCCAACCAGGTCAGGTGGGACGGCGATGTGCACTCCGTGTCCGCGGCGGAGTAACTCACGGCCGATAGCGAGGCCGGGCTCGACATCACCGCGAGTTCCATAGAACGCAAGCACAAATTTCATCTGGGAGATCTCTGTCTTTCACTACCCATTGGTGTTCCGCGAGATGTAAGCGGCAGGCCCGGTGTCTCCCGCTCAGCCGCCCGGCAGCTTAACCCGGGTACCCGCGCTATCAACCTGAAATCCAGAAGTTCGGACGGGCAGCCGCCAGCACCGGCGCTTCGCAGAAGAGCCGACCGCACTATCACCCGGTTGGATAGTCGGACGTGCCCAAGCGGCGTGTTCGCCACAATCCGGTGGTATCGCCGTTCCGCCGGGCCATCCGTAAGGTGGCGGCGACGAAATCTCAGGGTATGTCTCGTGCGGTATCACTAAGCTAACCCGCTGTGGTGCGACAGTAGAGCCATGTATGCCAAGAAGCGACACAATCATGGACCTGTCCGCGCCAACAAAATCAGCTAGCTTTCAAAGCTGACTGCCCGACGAGGGGAGGATGTCGCGTGAACCGGGTCGTAGCCGTGCGAAGGGCGTTGGCAGGGAGGGAGACGCGCGTATACCTCGAGATCGGTGTTGCGTACGGATTGGCGTTCCGGTCTATTTACGCCGATGAGAAGATCGCCGTCGATCCCTCGTTCAAGCTGGGGGCGTGCAGCCGCAGGGTCGCCGAGGCGAAGGCGCGTGCAACTCACTACTTCGAGATGACCAGCGATGCTTTCTTTGTGAACGAGAAGGCCTTCCTCGAGGAGCGCGGCATCGACGTTGCCCTAATCGATGGGCTGCACACCTATGGTCAGGTCGTACGCGACGTCGAGAACACCCTGCGCTACCTGCGGGACGACGGCGTCATCGTCCTCCACGACTGCAATCCCGCGAGCGCCTTGATCGGCTACCCCGCGGCGTCGAAAGCCGACTTTCGTGCGCAGAACCACTGGTGGAATGTCACCTGGAGCGGCGATGTGTGGAAGGCGATCGTCTATCTTCGCAGTACGCGGGACGATCTGCGAGTCGCGGTACTGAACTGCGATCGTGGGGTCGGAGTGATACGAAAGGGTATTCCGGAATCGCGATTGTCCTATCTGGCGACGCAGATCGAGGAGCTCACTTACGCGGATCTCGCCGCCGATCGGGAGCGCTTGATCAATCTGAAGCCGCCCGAGTACCTCGGCGAATTTCTTGCGCGGTCTGGCGACGAGACCCCCATGATGTCCACACTGTCGCGGCTCAGGAGGCGTGGCAACAAATCGCGGTAGTCGGCGGGAACGACACCACCGGACCGGCCGCATCCAACGCTTGGATCCACATACCGCACCCGTTCTGCCAAATTTCGCCGCTGAAAACCGTTGACTGACTTGGGTGGTCACCTGGCAACGTTGAGAAAATCTGTCAATGCGTGATTGGGGGCGGGCCGATATAGGTGCCAGCGAGCGAGAGGTCATCTAACGCTTTCGAAACGTCTTGTCGCAAGCTGTCATTCGAGTTGGTATAGCCCGGCTGATAAGCAGTGGCGGAGACAAAGACCTGCCCCAGCGCAGTTCCCGACACCACGTACAAGGCTCCGCCCACGCGGTGCATCAACGCTTTGGTCACGCCCCGGTGGAAAAGCCTCCCGGCCCAGAGATCGGCGTCCGTGCCATCTGCCCGGATGACGGCCGGGTTGACCACACCCACGTTGGATGAAACGGCGGTATTGTCGACGAGCCTGACAAGCCGCTTGGGCAACAGGCCCAATAGGGGAGCCAAGGACGTCATCGCCCGCTCGTCGTCGCGAGTCTCCTGGTGGCTGATCAGCGCTTGCTTGACGGAGGCCCGGATCTCACGCAGATCGGTCGTCGCGCGTGTGGGGTCGACGGTGAGTGTGAGATTGGTGGCCGCGTTGGCGCGCGTATCACCGGTGGCGGCGCGATCCTTGACCGCCATCCTCATTAGGACCAAGCCGTCCGCAGTGACCCGTCCCATTCGCTGCGCCACGCGGGCCGTCAATCCCATCAGCAGCGCGTTGCTGGTCCCACCCAGCGTGTGGGCACGTTTCCGCCACTCGTCGGCATCGATGAAGACGGTTGCCTTTGGGAGCATGAGCGGCTCATCAGCGCCCGCGGGCAGCTCGAGTGGCTTGGTAAATGACGCGCCTCCGCCACCCTCGCGGCGGGCATGCCGAGCCAGCCGTACCGCGGCAACCGTGCCGCGGCCGAGAGCGGGAATGTCGCACATGGTTTGACGGGCGTCCTCGCGCACGGCCTGCCACCGCCGGCGCGACGCAGCGGTCGGCCAGTCGATCGGGGCATCGCGGCCATCGGCCGCATCCGCGATCGCCTCCAACGACCCGAGACCGTCGGCGATGCTATGTGAGATGGCCAAGCTCACCGCTGCGCCGCCGTCAGTAAAGGGCAGCACTGCCAGGTGCCATCCGGGTCCGTGCTCGGCGTCGATGGGTCGGGTGGTGGCTTGCTCCTCGAGCCAGGCGTCCAATTCTGCACGCGGGCGAGGCGTCGCGACGGTCTCAAGCTCGGATGGACCTTCGGGTGATACCCAGCGGTGGCGGCCGAACCGCAATGGTGAGCGCTCGATGCGGCGACTTAACCGTCCCCAGTTAAGGTAGTGATGGAATTTCCGCAGACCGTCGATGTCGACCGGGCGGTTATATACCCAGAAAAATTGTGGGATAGACTCGATACCCATCGCTCGCTCGGCAACAAAAATGAGCTGATCGAGCGGATCGAGTACATTATCCATTGTTGTACCGTACTTCCGACTACATGATTTCGAAGCGATTCATACCCTCTGACAACGGATCCTGACTCTTCGCCGCCATAAGCGGACGGCCAACTCTGATATAGGGTCGGCAAGGAGTGCTCGTACGCTGCAAGGTGGCCGGTTCGAAGCGCGCTGTCGCCAGCGGGCCTCGATCGAGTTCGTTGAGAACCTGCAACAGGCCAAGGTTCGCAATCTTCTAAGTTATAGTCACCTCCTGCACTACACCGCGCTTGTCATATATGCCGTCGCCTACCCCGGCAGCCAGATCAGGGGATATCTCATGGTGAGAGAGCCTGGATGAAATATGTGCTGGCAAGCTATGGAACGCGTGGCGACATAGAGCCGTGCGTCGCTTTGGGCTGTGAACTGGTACGCCACGGACACGATGTGCGCGTGGCAGTCCCGCCTGACCTGGTTAGCTTCGCCGAGTCGGCTGGTCTTAAGGCGGTCGTCTACGGCCCGGATACGCGGGAGTGGTGGGGCGCGCACCGCGACTTGTGGACGCGGTCATTCCGCAACATTTGGAAGATCCAAGATCTGATCAGGTTGTGGCGCGAAATTGGGGAGTCCGTCGTCTCGTACTGGGAAGAGATCACCACGACGCTGCGGACGCTGGCGGACGGGGCCGACCTGTTAGTCACGTTTCTGAATTTCGAGCAGCCCGCAGCGAACGTCGCGGAGTATTTCGATATTCCGTTGGCCACGGTTCATGTCTCCCCGGTGCGGCCCAATAGCCAGATGCTTCCCTTCTTACCGTCGTCATTGGGTCGTTCCGCACTCGCGGTCTACGAGTGGGCGAGTTGGCGAGGAATGAAGAAGTTCGATAACGCGCAGCGTCGTGAACTGGGATTGCCAAAGGCAGTGCGCTCCGTGCCACGACGGATCACCGAAAGCGGGTCATTGGAAATTCAGGCCTACGAAGAGGTGTGCTTTCCCGGGCTGGCTGCCGAGTGGGCGAAATGGAATGGCCAGCGGCCCTTTGTCGGCGCTCTGACGATGGAGTTGACCACGGATGCCGATGAAGAGGTCGCATCCTGGATTGCCGCGGGAACACCACCGATTTTCTTCGGGTTTGGCAGCACGCCGGTCGAATCTCCCGCCGACACGCTCGCCATGATCGGAGAGGCCTGCGCGGAGTTGGGCGAGCGCGCGTTAGTGTGCTCCGGTTGGAGCGACTTGAGCGATGTCCCCCATTTCGAGCACATCAAGCTGGTGGGCACGCTGAATTATGCCGCCGCTTTTCCTGCTTGCCGCGCGGTCGTGCACCACGGTGGCGGGGGCACCACGGCCGCGGGCCTTCGCGCCGGAGTTCCCACGTTAATCCTTTGGACTGCGCTTGATCAAGCGGTCTGGGCAGCTCAGATCAAACGACTGAAGGTTGGCTCTGGGCGCCGCTTTTCGACCGCTAGCCGAAAAGCGCTAGTCGCGGACCTGCGCCGGATCCTCGCTCCCGAATATGTCGCCCGGGCCCGCAAGGTCGCCGCCGAGACGACCAAACCCGCTGAGAGTGTCGCCAACGCCGTCGATCTCCTGGAACATTTCACCCGGTCGTTGAACGAACGAGAAACCGATCCTAGCTAGTGGTCCGTGTTTGAAGTTGGTTGACGGTTGGCTTTCTTGACCTGACTTGGCTCACGTTTCCGGATTGACGACCATCGCAGAGTCCTGAACTGCTGTTTGTTGGTCGGATCGGGCAGAATTTGCGCACTAAATCTGGGCTCTAGGCTGCCGGGGTGGCCTACGTGCGCACCGTGAAGACCGCCTCGGGGGCGACCGCGGTGCAGATCGTGTGGTCCACTCGGCGCGGGTCACGATCGATTGAGCATCTGGGCTCGGCTCATGATGAGACCGAGCTGGCCGCGCTGAAGGCGGCGGCGTCGGAGCGGTTGGCGGCCAACCAGGCGGTGCTCGATCTCGATGTGACCGCCCCGCCGGGATCTGAGCCGCTGCCGATCACCTCCACCCGGATGACGCACTTGTGGGACGCATTGTGCGCGGCCTACCGGATCCTGGGGTTCGAGTCAGCCACGAAGGGCGACAATGTGTTTCGCGATCTGGTGCTTGCGCGGATCATCGAACCCACCAGCAAGATCGATGCCGGACGAGTACTCGCGGAGGTCGGTGTCGAGCCCGCGTCCTATGCCACCGTCAAGCGGCGCCTGCCCAGCTATGCCCAACCGAAGTGGCGCCAAGCATTGGCCGCCGCCAGCGCCCGGCGCGCCGGATTGGGGCCGGCCTCGCTGGTGCTCTTCGACGTCTCCACTCTGTACTTCGAGACCGACGCCGGCGACGGGTTCCGCGAACCCGGCTTCTCCAATTATCCCGAGGTCGTGGTTATGCCGAGCCTGGGGCAGTCGTGGTGGTGTTCGTGCAGTTCGGCGGAGGTTTCGAGGCTGGCTCGCGCGGCATAATCGTGGTCGCTCGTGTTGGGGGTCAGAGGCGTTCGAGGAAGTTGATGAGATCGTCGGCGGGCCGGTAACGGCCGGGGGTGGTGTTTGGTCCGCTGACGCGGCTGAGGGCCCGTTCTTTGATGGTCATGTCGGCATGCAGATAGATGTGGGTTGTAACCGGGCTTTCGTGGCCGAGCCACAGGGCGATCACGGACGTGTCGATGCCGGCGTGCAGCAGCGCCATCGCCGCGGTGTGGCGCAGCGTGTGCGGAGTGACGCGCTTGACCGCTATCGATGTGCATGTATTCGCAGCTGCGGCCGCGTGTTTGGCGACCAGGCGTTGAACCGCGTCTGCTGACATCGGTGTCTTGCGTTGGGTCGGAAAGGCGGGACTGCTGGCAGCAGCGCCGGCCTCTGGCAGCCAAGCGCGGAGGGTGGCAGCGGTGGGTTTGGTCAGCGGTGTGCTGCGTTCCTTTCTGCCTTTTCCTGTGGTGTGCAGGGCGGCTCCCGGTGTCGTGGTGGTGATGTCACCGACGCTCAGCGTGGTGATCTCCGAGACCCGAAGACCGGTCGTGACGGCAGTGAGCAGCAGCGCGTGGTCACGTCGGCCGTACCAGGTGGTTCGGTCCGGCGCGGCCAGGAGGGCATCGGTCTCGGTGCTGGTCAGATACGACACGGTCACCTGGTCATGGCGGCGTTGCGGGATCGCCAAGATCTGGCTGGCCGTGTGAGCGCGTTCTGGCATCAGCGGCAGCGCATAGCGGTAGAACGAATGGATCGCGGCCAGTCGTGCGTTGCGGGTTGCGGTGCTGTTGCGCCGTTCGGCGTCAAGGTAGTTCAGGAAGGCTCCGATCATCGCGGCGTCGAGATCATCGAGTGCCAGCTGCGCCGGGGATCTCTTGGTCTGGTCGGCGGCGAAGGTCAGCAGGAGCTTGAAGGTGTCCCGGTAGGCCGCAATTGTCTTCGGGCTGGCCCGCAGGTGCCGCATCAGCCGGTCGGTGAAGAACCCTTGCAGCAGCGAACTCAGCGTCGGGGTGGTCATGGCGTCGCCTTCGCGGCAGAGGCTTCGGCGGCGTTGTCGAGGCGGTCGGCGGCAAGGGTGAGCAGTTCGGGCACTGCCTGCAGATACCAGTAGGTCGAGGCGGGATCGACGTGGCCGAGCCAGGTTGACAGCAGTGGCAGTCGCGCTTGAACGTCTTGGCCGTCGCGGTACCAGTCGATCATCGTGGTCACGGCGAAGGTGTGGCGCAGATCGTGCAGACGGACCGGCCGGCGTCCCGGCGCGGTGGCTAATCCGGTGGCCGCGACGATCTTACGGAATGTGACATTGAGCCGGTCAGGACATATCGGTCCGCGCCGGGTGTTGAGGAAAACCGTTGCGCTGCTGTGGGCGCCGGCCCCGACCCATGCTTGGCGGGACTGCAGGTAGTTGGCGAGCACGGTGGCGGTGCTCGGGTGGATGAACACGAGCCGGGACTTGCCGAACTTCGTCTCCAGCACCTGAATCACTCCGCCGGCCAGATTGATGTCGTTGACGGCCAGCCGACACGCTTCGCCCGGGCGTAGCCCGGTGGCGGACAGCAGCCCGATCAATGTTCGCCACGTCAGCGCCTTGAACGCTGGCTCCAGAACGCTCGTCGCGTCCAGCAGCGCACAGATATCGTCCTGGCTGAGCATATTTGGCTGCTTCGACCGGTAGCGCCGAGGCCGGTGCTCTTCGGCTGGGATCTGCGTGAGCGGATCCAACGCATGCTGGTATCGGGCGAAGATCCGCACCGCGTCGAGTCGGCGGGCTATGAGGGTGTCGCTGACCGGAACCTTGATAGAGGTTGTGGCCCATTGGATTGCGAGGTCGTTCTGGACCCGGGTGGCTCCACGTTCCTCGCAGAACGCGACGAAGCTCAGCAGGAGCTTGCTCAGGCCTTCGAGTTTGAATCCCAGCGCCCGGCGGGTGGCGAGGTAGTCAATGACGTTCTCGCGCAAAGTCTTCATGACCGTGCCCCCGGCCACGGGCGCGCCATGCCTGGACCGGCATCGGAATCTGTCGTCGCGGTGATCGTCGGCCAGGGCCGGGCCAAGGGCCGCAATGCGACGTCATCGACCTTGGCGTAGATAGCGGTGGAGCGCACACTGCGGTGGCGCAGCACCTGACTCACTTCCGGCAGTGAGGCCCCAGAGCGCAGCATCTGCGTCGCCAGCGTGTGACGGAAACGGTGTGCGTTTATGCGCTCCAGCCCAGCGTCTCGGCACGCCGCGGCCACCAGGTGAGCGATCACTGCGGTCGATATCGGACGCCCTGCGGGCTTGACGGTGGTAAACACTGATCGCGTCGCGCATGCTGGTCTGCCGTCGACTAGCCATGCCGCGATCGCCTCGCCGGGTTCTGATGGCAGCGGCAACCGCTCCACGTGGCTACCTTTGCCCACGATGGTGAGTTCTCCTGCTCGCCAATCGATATCGTCGAGGCCAAGAGCGGCGATTTCGCCTCTGCGGAGCCCGAGTCGGGCCAACAACAGCAAGATCGCGTAATCGCGCCGATCGGTAGCAGTCCCGCAGTGACGTGACGCGACACCCAGGAGATGCTGAAGATCTGCAGCCGGTACTGCCTTGGGAAGCGACGCCAAATGCCAGCCCGCCGGAACTGGAACCGCCCCCGACAGGTCGGCCGATGTGCGGCCGGTGGCGTGGGCGAATCGCAGGAAGGAACGCACCGACCGCGCCATTGACTTCGCCGAATTCGTATTGCGGTCGCTGCAGAACTCGACCATGAACGCAGTGACAATGCCGGCATCCAGAAGGCTCACCGAGACCTCGGCGGGCTGGGTCAACGTTGTCCTGAGGAACTGCGCAACCGACTTGCTGTAGTTGCTAACCGTCACTGGCGCCAAACCCCGCTGACGATCCAGCCACCGTTCGTACTCGACGAGCACGTCACCGATCCACGCCAGACGATCACCGGCATCGGTACTGCGTGTGGGACTCATGGATTCCTCCTCCTGATAGGCAAAGCAATGCACCATCAGAAAGACACACCATGTCTTCGCGCAGGGCGATTATGCCGCGCGAGCCAGCCTCGAAACCTCCGCCGAACTGCACGAACACCACCACGACTGCCCCAGGCTCGGCATAACCACGACCTCGGGATAATTGGAGTTATGCCGACGTCGGCATAACTCCAAGGAACGCCGCCTTGAACCCCAGATCACCCTCGGACTGTTGACCGACGCCGCCGGGTTCCCACTGACCGTGCAGGCCTTCGAGGGCAACAAGGCCGAGACCGCCACCATGCTGCCGGTCATCAACGCCTTCAAGACCGCCCACCAGCTCACCGACGTCACCGTCGTCGCCGACGCCGGCATGATCTCCGAGGCCAACCAGGTCGCGATCAAAGCCGCCGGGCTGTCGTTCATCCTGGGCACCCGCATCCCGTTTCTGCCCGATGTGGTGCGCGAATGGCGCGACAACCACGCAGGTGAGGCGATCCCCGACGGGCTGGTGCTGACCCAGCCCTGGCCGGCCACCAGCGCCGAGAAGACCCGCGGCATCCCCGACCGGGTCATCTACTACCAATTCCGCGCAGACCGGGCCCGGCGCACCCTGCGCGGCATCGATGAGCAGGTCCGCAAGGCCGAACGCGCCGTCGACGGGCACGCCCCGGTCAAACGCAACCGCTACATCCAGCTGTCCGGCGCCACCAAGTCGGTCAATCGCACGCTGGAGGCCAAAACTCGAGCGTTGGCGGGCTGGAAGGGCTACACCACCAACCTCACCAGCGCGTCCTCGACGTTCGTCATCGATGCCTACCACCAGTTGTGGCACATCGAGAAGTCCTTCCGGATGTCCAAACACGACCGGCAAGCCCGCCCGATCTATCACCACCTGCGCGATTCCATCGAAGCCCACCTGAGCATCGTGGTCGCCGCGATGGCCGTCAGCCACCACATCGAGACCCAAACCAGCTGGAGCATCAAGAAATTCGTCCGCACCGCACGCCGCTACCGCACCGTGAAAATTCAAGCAGGCAACCAAACCCTCACCGCGGCCGACCCGCTACCCGACGACCTCCGCGCCGCTCTGCTCAAAATCCGCACCGACGATGCGCACTAAATTGAGCCAAGTCGGGAACGAACGAGAAACCGATCCTAGCTAGTGGTCCGTGTTTGAAGTTGGTTGACGGTTGGCTTTCTTGAGGATGTCCTCGGCGGACTTGGTCCACACGAATGGGTGGGAGCGTCTGTTCCAGCCGGTGATGAAGCTGCGGATGGCTGTGGTCAGTTCGCGGACGTTGCCGAAGGTACCTCGGTGGATGGCCTGGCGTTCGATGATGCCGAACCAGACCTCGACCAGGTTGAGCCACGACGCCGATGTCGGGGTGAAATGCACGTGGACGCGCGGATTGTCGGTGAGCCACTGGCGGATCTCGATGCGTTTGTGCGCTGCATAGTTGTCCATCACCAGATGAAGCTCCTGGTCGGGATATGCGCGTGCGACATGCTTGAGGAAACGCAAGAATTCCTGATGACGGTGACGGTCTTGACAGATTCCGGTGACTTTGCCGGTGGCCACCTCCAACGCAGCGAATAGCGTTGTGGTGCCGTGGCGTACGTAGTCGTGGGTGCGCCGCTCGGGCAGGCCGGGTTGCATCGGCAACATCGGTTGGGTGCGATCGAGTGCCTGGATCTGACTCTTCTCGTCAACACACAGCACGATGGCGTTCTCCGGTGGGTCGAGATAGAGCCCGACGACATCGGTGACTTTGGCGACCAACTCAGGATCAGTGGAGAACTTGAACGTCTCCGACCGCCACGGCTGAACTCCGTATTCACGCCATGCCTTGGCCACCGCGGAGAAGCTGATTTTCAGGTGTTTCGCCAGTAGGCGCGAACTCCAGTGCGTGACAACGAGTTTGGCTGGAGGTGGAGCCAACGTGGCTGCCACGATGTCGCCGTGGTTGAGTTCGCGTGGCCGGCCCGAGCGTGGCCGGTCCACCAAACCCTCCATCCCGGACTGTTCATACCGCCCCCGCCACCCGATCACCGTCGGGCGTGATACCCCGGTGCGCTCAGCGATCTCGGTGTTAGACACACCGTCAGCGGCCAGCAACACGATCCGTGCCCGCTGCGCGGCTCCGGCCATCACCGTCGAGGATCGGGTCAACGACATCAGCGCTTCTCGATCACCGTCGCGCAATGCCAGCGGAGCAATTCGCATGCACGATTATCTCACCAAATCATTGTCAAATAACTTTAGACACGCGGTACTAGGCCTCGCAATACAGTCTAAGTCAAGGGGCCGCCGGCCTGGGCCTCACACGGTAATGTTCCGGCCATGTGGGGCTCAGTGCTGGCGCTGGGGCTTGTGATGGGGCTCGATCCGATTCGCCTCGCCATCACCGTTCTCGTGATCTCCCGGCCACGGCCCGTGCAAAACCTGCTGTTCTACTATGCCGGCTGCGTGACAGCGTTTATCCCCTCAGTGGCGATCCCGCTCACGTTGCTGCACGTCACACCAGCATTTAAGTCTTTTGTGGACAACCTGGCCACAAGTACCATCGCCCGGCACGTTCAACTTGGCATGGGCGTGTTCGCGCTATCGATCGCCGCGCTGATGACAGTGCGCTACCGGGCGCGTCGACGAGCGTACGTGCCGACACCGGACGGCAACACGTCGATGGTGGGGCTCGACTCGAATCTACCGCCCGTTATATCGCGGCTGCTGGGCCGCGCGCAGGATGCGGCGACCGGAGGCGGGTCTGCGGGTCGGCGGCTGCTCGGCCGCGTCCACAATGCGTGGGAAAACGGATCCTTGTGGGTCGCCTTCGTGATCGGCGCGACATTGGGGGGAATAGCACCCTCACTGCTTATATTTGTACTCGCCATCATCGTGGCCTCGGGCGCCCCGATCGGCGTGCAGGTTAGCGCTGCCATCGCATTCGTCGCCGGGGTGCTCGTGGTTGTCGAGATTACACTCGTCAGTTACGTAGTTGCGCCAGGGAAAACCCAAGAGGTATTGCGACTAGTGCACAACTGGGCGTCCGCTCACCGCCAGCACATCGTCATAGGCATCTTTGCCGCGGGCGGGCTCATGCTTATTGTCAACGGCATTGGCAGCAGCTGAGCAGGCTATCAAAGCGCCCCGGCTCCCGGCTGACATACCACTGATCCGCCCGCACGTCTAATCAGTCCGAGGGCAACAACATACGTACTTGCGGTGAGGGTCCGTTGGAGAAGATGTCCCCCGAGCCAGAGTCGTTGTATCAGTTGGGCAAAGTGCGGGGCTGCGCGCCTTGTTCGCGCCCCTGAGCCGACCACGCCACGGGGACCCCACTACTTGCGCCACAGCACAGCACGGTCCAGTCGATGGCAGCGATCTCCGTGGCAGGATGAACTTCCCTCCGCTACCTAACGCAGTTCGTCCAGGCGATCACACCGGTCGGCTACGCTCATGCGATGGATTGGTGCACACTCTCCCTGGCCCAGCACCCACCCCGCGCAGCATCGCGGTTTCTGACTACGTGTACGTCGTACGTAGCGTCAGGGTCGAATCCTGTGCAGTAGAAAGCTGATCTATGTCACTCCGAATACGTCCAGCACGTGCATCCTTCAACAGCGGCAACTCCAATGATGTTGCGGGGCCCGATAATTTGCTCTCGCGGGTGGACCAAGCCTTGTTTGAGGGGCATCGGGCCGCCGGCCTTAACCTGGTCATCCAAGTAGTGTGGCTATACGAGCGCGATGTCGACGTCGATGGGCTGAGGCGTCTCAACCACAATCTCGGTCACGGGTTTTTGGGACGGCGCATCGAATGTTCTCCGCTGCCGTTCGCCCGTCATCGGTGGGTCGCTGCTCCGGGCGCGTCAGATATTGATGTCGCTGAGTGCGCCCGCCCCCGCGCCGAACTTGGCGATTGGCTTGATGAACGCTCACAGGTGCCTATTGATCCGGAATTGGGGCCGGGCTGGCATTTCGGCGTCCTTCCGCTCACCGACGGAACGACCGCGGTCAGCCTGGTGCTCTCCCACTACGTCGTCGACGGCCTGGGGCTCCATATCGCGATAGCTGAGGCGGTGCTGGGTAACACTCACGATTTCGGCTACCCACCACCGCATTCACGAACCCGACAGCGCGCGGCGATTCAGGATGCCCGCCAAACGGCTCGGGAGGCTCGTGAAGTCGGCCGAGCGCTTGTCACGGCGGCCAGACTGGCTCGCCGGACGCGGAAAGATATTGCCCTATCACCGGCACCGCCACCCGTCGCCCTACGCGCAGGCGACGGCGACGATGCTGTCGTCGTGCCGGCGGTCTCGATCCAAATCGACCTTGATGAATGGGATGCCCGTGCGAAGGCGCTTGGCGGAACGGGCAAAACACTGATCGCGGCCTTCGCCGCGAAACTTGCAGAGCGTATCGGGCGCCGACGCGCCAATGACGGCTTCGTCACGTTGCACCTTCCCATTAACGATCGAACCGAGCGTGATACGCGTGCGAATGCGATGTCTATCGCAAGCATCAGCGTCGACCCGACACCGGTGACGACGAATCTGAGTGAGCTCCGCGCCGCCATCAAGCAGGCACTGGACACTCTGCGGGAAACTGAGGACGAGTTACTGCAGTTGCGCTCACTGATCCCGTTCACGCCGAAGCGGGCGTTGAAACGGATGGTCGACGCGGGACTCTGCGACTCCGATGCCCCCATGCTTTGTTCTAACCTCGACGAGTTCGACCCGATTGTGTACCGCCCGGACGGCACCGACGGCGAGATTATCCTGACGCGAGCGACTGGGCAAGGCATAACGAGACAGTGGCTCGAATTGACGGGCGGCCAGATGACACTGCAGTCTTGGCGCGTCCGTGGCGGTTCCAAGATTTTTTTCACGTTCAATGCGTACCAACCGGGTGCAGAGAGCACGAAACCCGCTTTGCGTGAGCTGGCTGCGCACGTTTTGGCTGAGTTCGACCTGACTGGCGAAGTCGAATAACGAATGGTAGCCCTGCGACCTTAACCCGCGACGACACCCGTGATGGTCCGGCCGGACAGTGTCGGAATACATGAAATAGCCCGCTGCCGAGGAATCTGCACAGACCTACCCGATCCCGTTCGGCCTGGAACCGCCGTGGCGGCTTCTCTTGCGGTTTTGATGTGGATGCCTAGTCGTAGCGAAAACCGCAAGGAGGAACCTACTTGAAGTCTGACGGAGGGCTCATGGAAATACTGAATGCCTACGACCTTGACCTGTATGGGTTCAGGACATCTTTGACCGTTTGTCATCGGTGACCGCGCTCACTGAAATTCCCCACTGACGCTCATCGAAATTCCCCACCCGTGTGGCTCCGCCGAGAAAGGCGGGCCTCCCTCGAAGCTGCTGGTGTCTGACGCCAGTTGCTCCACCGAAGGAGGCCCGCTTTCTCATGCTCACATGGGAGGACGATTTGGAAGTACATGCCCTGGCCAAGCGTGGTTGGACGATCTCAGCGATCGCCCGCCACACCGGCTTCGACCGCAAGACGGTCCGTAAATACCTGGCCGGTGACGGCCAACCCGGGGTGCGTGCCCGCCCCGGCCCGGACCCCTTCGACCCGTTCGCCGACTACGTCACCGCGAGGTTGACCGAGGACCCGCATCTGTGGGCCCGCACCCTCTACGACGAACTCGAGGACCTGGGCTTCGGGTTGTCGTATCAGAGCCTGACCCGCAACATCCGGGCCCGGAATCTGCGGCCGGTATGCGCGGCGTGCCGGACGGCGACGCAACGGCCGAACGCGGTCATCCCACACCCGCCGGGTGAGGAAACCCAGTGGGACTGGCTGGAATTGCCCGACCCGCCCGCGTCGTGGGGCTGGGGCAAGACCGCGCACCTGCTGGTCGGGTCGCTGGCCCATTCCGGCAAGTGGCGCGGCTTCCTGGCGCCGAGCGAGGACCAGCCGCACCTGGTCGCCGGCCTGGACCGCGTGACCCGTGGGCTGGGCGGCGTCTCACGGGTGTGGCGCTTCGACCGGATGGCCACGGTCTGCGACCCCGGCAGCGGCCGGGTGACCGCCTCGTTCGCCGGGGTGGCCAAACACTACGGGGTGTCGGTGGCGATCTGCCCGGCCCGGCGCGGCAACCGCAAGGGCGTGGTGGAGAAGGTCAACCACACCGCCGCGCAACGCTGGTGGCGCACCCTGGCCGACGACATGACCGTCGAGGCGGCCCAGACCAGCGTGGATCGGTTCGCCCGGGTGCGGGGTGACACCCGGCTGCGTGCCATCGCCGACGGCCGCTCCTCGGTCGCCGTGGTGGCCAAAACGGAGCCACTGTCCCCGGTGCCGGCGCAGGCGTATCCGGTGATCGTGGCCGAGACCCGCACCGCCTCGCGCCAAGCGATGGTGTCCTACCGCGGCAACCGCTACTCGGTACCCCCGGAACTGGCCGCTGCCCAGGTCGTGGTGTCGCATCCGGTCGGCGGGCAGTTCTGCGACATCGCCACCACGGGCGGGATCGTGATCGCCCGGCATCGGATGGCCGCCGACGGGCTCGGCGTGATGGTGCGTGACAGCGGTCATGTCATCGCCCTGGACACCGCCGCGATGGCCACCGCAGCGACCGGGCGCCCACATCGCCGGAAGGAACGCATCCCACCCGGACCGGCCGCCAAAGCCGCTGCCGCACAACTCATCCGACCCAACGACACCAACGCTGCCGCTATCAAGACATCAACTCCGTCAACCGATTCCACCGTCATCGACCTGTCCGCCTACGAGCGGGCCGCCCAGAACAGGACCATCCAATGACCCCCACCCCGCGCACCCCCAAGGCCATCACCACCGAGGAATCGCCATCGGCGGCCGCGTCCCGCTATCAGCAGCTGCGCTCACATCTGGCCGAACTCAAACTCGCCGCGGCCGCCGAAGCCCTACCCGCCGTCTTGGACCAGGCCAGCGCCGAAGGACTCTCGCTCACCGTCGCCTTGGAAAGGCTGCTGGCCGTCGAGGTCGAGGCCAGCACCGCCCGCCGGCTGACCGGCCGGTTGCGGTTCGCCTGCCTGCCCACCCCGGCCACCCTGTCCGATTTCGATGTCGATGCCGCCGCCGGGATCGACAGCAAGCTCATCGACGAACTGGGCACCTGCCGCTACCTGGAAACTGCGACCAACATCCTGCTCATCGGACCACCGGTTATCGCGGGTTCGGGGGTGAGAGTGCCGCGTTCTGCCTGTTCAGGTCGTTGTTGCGATCGATGCGACGTTTGTTGAGGGGTGGATGCCACGGCGGGCCAGTTCGCGTCGTAGGTCGAGGTTCTCGCCGTGTGCTCGTTCAAGGGCGTCGCGGAGGGCTTGCAGTTGCTGGCGGTGCTGTTTCTTGAGTTCGGCGATCTGGCGGGTCAGGGTGATGACGAGGGTGCTGTCGGTGTCGACGGGCTGGTCGGCAGATGCTTTGCGGCGGGTGCCGCGTAGGTGCTCGATGCGCGTGCGCAGTTCGGGGTGGTTGTAGAGGAAGGCGTGGGAGACGCCTGCTTCGCGTTGCACGGCTTGGAATGTGATCGGGTCGCCGCGTTTGATGAGTCGGCGGATGGCCTGTTCGGCGTCTCGGGTTTTGTTCTGCGACTTGACTTTCGCTGCTTCGGTGAGGGCGGTGATACGGCGTTGTCGGGAGTCGGTCATGGGGTGCTCCTGCGGTGGGCGGTCAGGTCGAGCGTCAGCGGGATGGGTCCGGTGCTGGCTCGATGACACAGGGGTGTCGCGCCGTGGGCTGCGGAGTCGGGCACGTCGTCCAGGGCGGCCAGGAGCTTGGTGAGCGCGGAGTGTTCGGCGCGGCGGCGGATCAGCCAGACATTGTCGTCGGGCATGGGGTGGCCGTGTCGTTGCTCGAATTCTGTTGTGGTCCAGTCGATCAGGTTGGTAGTTTCGCGGAGTTGGCGCTTCAGGACGTCTCGGTGGGTGTGGTCGGTGACGAATACCGAGCAGGTCAGGCAGGCGTTGCCTTTGTCGCAGGATTGCAGCGGTGGCAGCATGCACCACCCGTTGGGCAGGAACCGGTCTGCGCGGCGGAACAGGTGCAGACTGTCGTGGTCGTCGCTGCTGAGTTGGATGCGGGTGCCGTCGGATCGCAGCTTGGCGGTGGCCAGGAACGCCTGCTCGGCGTGTTCGTCGCGGGCGGCGATGTAGTGCATTGTCATGGTGGGGGTGGCGTGCCCGGCGTAGCGCTGCAGGACGTGGATCGGTAACCCGAGTTCGGCCAGCCGGGTCAGTCGGGTGTGGCGGAATCGGTGGGTGTGGCTCAATCGAACGACCTGGCCCTTGGCGTCGGTGATCTGAACAAGGTCGCTGAGGGTGCGCAGCACCCAGTTGTAGGTGCCCGATGGATAGGGTTTGTCGCCGCGGCGGTTGCCCAGACGCCGGGCGAACAGATACCGCCTGGTGCTGTTGGGGTACTGGGTGTGCAGCCAACGGTGTTGTTCGGCAATGACTTCGGTGACCTCGTAGTCAACGAGGATGGTGTCGGGTGCGACGTCGATCTTGCTTTGTGCGTAGCGGAACCGGGTCAGTGTTTGGTCCTCGCCCGCGGCTGTGGTGGTGGGTGCAGCCGAAAGGCAGTCGAAGTCACAGGTGCGGATTTCGCTGGCTCGTCGTCCGGTGAGGATCTGCAGCAGGATCATCCGCATTGCTTGCGGGTCGTCGAGTCCGTTGGCGGTGATGGTGGTTCTGTCGCCGCGGGTGATGGTCATCTGCTCGGTGCGAGGCAATCCGATCAGCGGCAGCGCGGCCGTGATCTGCGCGAGTGCGTGGTCGTCGATGTAGTTCGCGTCGTTGAAACCGCGGTGATGCGGTATCCGGGTGACCCGGCCGAACCAGCTGGCCGCGTGAGCGGTGGTGACCCTGTGCCAAGGCTCGACGCCGAGAATGCGGCGAGCCTCGGCGGGGTTGGCGGCAATGAAGTCCAGGAGGCCGGCCACCGCTCGCAGGTCATCGTTGATTCCTCGGATCGGCACGGTCCGTCCGAGGTGGCGGGTGTCGGATTGGCGGGTAACGCGGTTGGCGGCCACCGCGGTCCACCGTGCGAATGCCGCTGCCTGTTCGACCGCGCTCGTCGGGTCGCCCAGGATCTCGGTGGGGTTATCGAAGCTGGCGGTCAGCCAGTTATCGAACCGGCGGAAGCTGCGCATGCGTTCCTGGCTGACGCTGGTCCAGCGCAGCGCCCCGGATTCGAGCATCGTGCCCAGGTGCCACTTCACCGCGGCCCGCACCCACGGCAGTTGGATATCTCCGGGTGAGCAGCCGTAGTTGGCGACTGGTTCACGATCGGTCAGTGGGATCCGCGGATCGCAGCGCGGGTGCCAGACGTCCAGCTGCCACCACGGGCCGTCGTGGCTGGCGGCGATCAGGGCGTGGCGAGCGAAGCCGAACAGTGCGTGCACCCGGCCCCGGCCTCGGGGTGAGGGCAGTCGCTTGCCCCGGCTGAGATAGAACCAGCTCTGCAACGTCGCGGCGGCGTCATAATCCATCGCCCGGATCGATGACGGAATATCGCGGCCCGCGGTGACGGCCCGTCGAATCATGTTGGCCAGCTGGGCCATTGCCAACACCGAGACGCGGGTGCCGTCGCTGGCCTGCCAGTGCGCCATCCACGCCAGTTCCACCGCGAACGGGTCGGGCAGCCCGCTCAGATCCAGATGCGGCCAATCGTTCTCGGTGATCGAGGCCCAGTTGGGGATGCCGGGCCCGAGGACGGGGCCGCGCCACGGTGCCGGCAGCTCGTCCCAGAGGCGCCAGATCGGATCGAGGTGTTCGGTACTGTGCAGCCGCAGGTGGCCATGCTCGTCGATCATTGGGCCATCTGCCAGCTGCTGGCGTAGGACGCCCAGTTGGCGGCTGCTCGCAGGGCTTCGTCGTCGCGGACCCAGCCGTAGAGATCCAGCGTGGTCTGCACATGAGCGTGACCAAGACGCCGGGAAACCACCCATTCCGGTGTCCCGGCCAGCAACAAGGCGGTGGCATGGGTGTGACGGAACCAATGCGGCGTCCACCCCGGCGGCCCGATACAGCGCCGTCGCAGCGTGGCTGCTTTCTCCCGGACCGTCGTCTCCCGCAGCGCGGCCAACAACGGTGGTCGGGACACGTTCACCAGCAGCGGCGACGTATCTGTCACAGCGATGCCCGAGTCGGCTGCCCGGCAGGCGATATCGGTGAGATAGTCGGCGAACAGCCGCTCGAGGTCAGCACCGACATAGATTCGTCGCGGTCGCATCATCTTCACCCGCGCCCCGTTCGGGTTATCGGCCCGCGGCACGATCCGCACGAACGCCGTCTCGCCGCGGCCGAGCACGAACTCGCCGATCCGCAGGCCCAGCGCCTCCCCGAGACGCATGCCGGTTTCGGCCAGCAGGGCGAACACGAACCGGTCCCGCAGATTTCCTCGCCACGACCCGGACTCGGCATCGAAGACCGCGCAGCCATCCAGGATCGCCTGGATCTGCTCGGGCAGCAGCAACGGTGTTCTGTCGCGGCGACGGTCGCGGCGCGGCCGCACCAGCGATGACGCCGCCGGGACCGACCGCGCATCCAGATGCGCCAACAAGCCCCGGGCCGGCCGACGCCGCGGTGTTCCTCGAAGCAGTCGTCCCGCCACCACCACACCGGACATCGCGTCATGCCAGCGGTAGAACGAAATCAACGCCGCAAAGCGGACTTCCAGAGTTGCCGCACTCGGTGCTTGGTCCGACTCAGCCAGCCGGTGCTCAACCGTGCGGCCGTTGCGTTGCCACGACAGAAACGCCGTGAAAGCCGGGACACCGACATCAGACCAGGAGTCAGTCTGCCCGCGCTGCTCCAGGAAGGTCCACCACTGCGCCAACGAGGTCGCATACCCGCGCACCGTGTTCGGTGACCACAGCGGCCGGTGGGCTTCTATCCACTCCTCGACGGGATCGACCGTTGCGAAGTCCTCGTCGAGCACAGTCCAGGTCCGCTGCCCTCCCGCAGGAGACACTGCCACCGGATACGCCATCGTTGCCGTTCCTTCACGTCGAAGAACACCCGCCGATAAGTCGGCAACAACGATGACTCGCCCAGTATCAACCCCCCTGTCGCATACATAGATTCGAGCGTGTTGCTACCCGCTGATAACACCGGGCACCGGCAAAACCCACCTATCCGTGGGATTGGCCCGAGCCGCCGCCCATGCCGGATACCGCACCTACTTCACCACCGCCGCTGACCTGGCAGCACGGTGTCACCGCGCCGCCATCGAGGGACGCTGGGCCACTACCATGCGCTTCTACGCCGGCCCGACCCTGCTCGTGATCGACGAACTCGGGTATCTGCCGCTACCCGCCGAGGCCGCTTCGGCGTTGTTTCAGGTTGTCTCCCAACGGTATCTGAAAACGTCGATCGTGATCACCACTAACCGCGGCGTGGGATCCTGGGGAGAGATCCTCGGCGACACAACCGTGGCGGCCGCCATGCTCGACCGCCTGCTGCACCGCTCCGTAGTCATCAACCTCGACGGCGAGTCCTACCGGCTACGCGACCACCACGCCGCCGCCGAAACCCTGCGCGGCACCACCACCGGCACCCGCCAACCACTACACTGACCGCTGCTCACAGGTGAGGAATTTCGGCGAGCACACCTGGGGACTTTCGATGAGCGCGATCATCCGGGACATCGTTGACGGGTAACCCGCGCGCCACGGTCTGGCGGTGGTCAATCCTGAGGTTCCTGAATCTGATTCCGACGTTGCGGCACGTGTCACGGTCGAGATCCGTCTGCGTGCTGTCACTGAAGTCAACGACGGCGCACCCGTTGGTGAGGTAGCCGAACGGTAGAGGAATTGTCAAGACCTGTGGATCGGGGTGTTTCAGGCGACCTCCGTTCCGGCTTGCTGGGCGTCGCCGTCTGATGGCGGTGTCGGTGGGGTGATGGCAGTGGGCCGCTCGAGGAGTTTGCCTTTGTGGAAGGTCGCCCCAGCGCGGACCAGGGCGACCAGGTGCGGGGCGTTGACGGACCGCCAGCGGGCTTGGGCGGCGTCGATCAGCTTGTAGGCCATGGCAAGACCTGCCGCGCGTGATCCCGGCCCCTTGGTGACTTTCGTTCTCAAACGTACTGTGGCAAAGGTGCTTTCGATCGGATTCGTCGTCCTCAAGTGGATCCAATGCTCGGCCGGATACTTGTAGAACTCCAGCAGGGTGTCGAGGTCGTCGGTGATCTTGGCGACCGCTTTGGGGTACTTGGCACCGAAGTCGGCCTCGAACGCCTTGACCGCGATCTGGGCCTTGTCGATGTCCTCGGCGTTGTAGATGTCCTTGATCGCCGCCAGCGCCGCGGGATGCGCTGATTTCGGCAGGGCGGCAAGGACATTGGCCTGCTTGTGAAACCAGCACCGCTGCTCCCGTGTGGCCGGGAACACCTCGCGTACCGCCTTCCAGAACCCCAGTGCGCCGTCACCGACAGCCAGCACCGGGGCGGTCATCCCGCGGCGTTTGCAGTCGCGCAGCAGATCAGCCCAGGACTCCGTCGATTCACGATAGCCGTCGGTGATTGCCACGAGTTCCTTACGGCCGTCAGCGCGCACCCCGAGCATCACCAGCAAGCACAGCTTCTCCTGGTCCAGGCGCACCTTGAGGTGGATACCGTCGACCCACAGGTAGACGTAGTCGGTGCTGGACAGATCCCGGCGTCTGAAGGCGGCGGCTTCGTCTTGCCACTGCGCCGTCAGGCGGGTGATCGTGGTGGCCGACAACCCCGCACCGGAGCCGAGGAACTGCTCAAGGGCCGGGCCGAAATCACTGGTCGACAGCCCGTGCAGGTACAGCAGCGGCAGCACCTCGCTGACCTGCGGGGACTTGCGTGCCCACGCCGGCAGGATCGCCGATGAGAACCGCAGGCGGTCGCCCGTGTCGGGGTCGACACGGCGGTCGTTGACCCGCGGCGCCTTCACCTCAACGGCACCGGCAGCTGTGAGCACCTCACGCGGCTGGTGATAGCCGTTGCGCACCACCAGTCGGTGGCCGTTCTCGTCGAGCTGGTCAGCGAACTGGGCCACGTAGGCGGCGACCTCGGCCTGCAGCGCGGCGGCCAGCATCTGCCGGGCGCCGTCGCGGACGATCTCGTCGAGCAACGACCGATCAGCGGTCTGCTGGCCGTTGGCCTGCTGGGCATCGTGAACTACCGTGAGCATGGGCGTACCTTCCCAACCAGCGCGCCAACGCCGGTCTTGATCGAATACCTGATTCCGTGAAGATCATCCTCGGGAAGGTGCGCCCACTTTCAGGCCGCCTCGCCGAGGCTCATCCACAGGTATTGATCATTGCTCCGAACGGTACGGCGTCACGCGGCAGACGATCACGGCGTGGCGCAAACGCTATGAAGCCGGTGGCCTGGAGGCTTTGGCCGATCAGTCACGTCGCCCGCATTCCAGCCCGGGCCGGATCTCTCCCGATGTCGAAGCGTTGATCTGCGAAATGCGCCGCCACCATCGACGCTGGGGAGCCCGACGCATCGCCTGCGAACTGACGCTCGAAATCGGCAAACAAGCCCCGTCGCGATCCACAACCCACCGCGTTCTGGTACGCAATGGCCTGGTGAATAGCCAAGAGCAGCAACATAAAAGAATCTACAAGCGGTGGGCACGCGAAGCGCCGATGCATCTGTGGCAACTCGACATCGTCGGCGGAGTGTTCCTGGTCAACGGCCGCGAGCACAAGATCTTAACTGCCATCGACGACCATTCCCGGTTCGTCGTCGCGGCCACCGTGTTACCTGTGCCGTCCGGTCCTGCGGTGTGTGAGGAGTTTTTGGCCGCAATTGCCCGCTGGGGTGCACCATTCGAAGTGCTCACCGACAACGGCAAACAGTTCACCGGCAAGTTCACCAGGCCATTACCGGTCGAGGTCCTCTTCGAGCGGATCTGCCGCGACAACGGCATCACCGCCCGATTGACCAAACGACGCTCACCAACGACCACCGGCAAGGTCGAACGCTTCCACAAGACGCTACGACGCGAACTCCTCGACGAAACAGGCGCATTCGAGTCGATCGAGGCAGCCCAGGCAGCCATCGACGAATGGGTTCACGCCTACAACACTGTGCGGCCCCACCAATCGCTGGACATGGCTACACCAGCGAGCTTGTTCCGCAGCCGAGTCACCGATCCGCAAATACACCCGGCCACTTGAGGTGAGCCCACCGCAGTGGTCCAGTTGTTGTGCGACTCTGTTGCCCGGATGTTCGGGCAGGAAGAATCGGCAACGACATGACATCGAAGAAGCGTCGGCGGCATACGCCGGACCAGATCATCCGCAAGCTCGCCGAGGGCAACAAACTCCTTGCGTCGGGCCAGGAACTTGACGCGGTGTGCCGGCACCTGGAGGTCGCTGAGTCGACGTGGCATCGCTGGGTTGCCCAGTACGGCGGCATGAAGGCCAGCGACGCGAAGCGACTCAAGGAGCTCGAGGCGGAGAACGCCCGGTTGAAGAAGTTGGTCGCCAACCAGGCTCTCGACATCGACATGCTCAAGGAGATCTCGGCGGGAAACTTCTAACCCCGAACCGCAAGCGCAGCGCCGTCACGGTGCTGCGCGACCGGTTCGGGGTATCCGAACGCCGAGCCTGCACCGTGGTGGGCATTCACCGGTCCACGATGCGCCTGGCCCCGCCACCGCTGACCACTGAGGAAGCCGAGTTGCGCGCCTGGCTGCGCCGGTTCTCCACCGACCGGCCTCGCTGGGGGTGGCGGCGGGCAGCCACGATGGCCCGCCGGGCGGGCTGGAAGGTCAACAACAAGCGCATCCGCCGACTGTGGCGTGAGGAGGGCCTGCGGGTCCCACAACGCCGCAAGAAGAAACGGTTAACCGGCATCGGTGTCGCCGTCGGGGCGATGTCACCGATCCGTCCGAACGTGATCTGGGCGATGGACTTCCAATTCGACACCACCGCCGATGGCCGCACCTTGAAGATGCTGAACGTGATCGACGAGTTCACCCGCGAAGCCCTCGCCATCACCGTTGATCGCGCCATCGACGCCGACGGCGTCGTCGCCGTCTTGGACCACCTCGCCCTGCAGCGAGGCACCCCGGCCTACGTGCGCTTCGACAACGGTCCCGAGTTCGTAGCCCACGCCGTCAACGACTGGTGCCGATTCAACAGCGCCGCTTCGCTATTCATCGATCGCGGCTCGCCGTGGCAGAACGCCTGGATCGAGTCGTTCAACGGCCGACTACGCGACGAGCTACTCAACTCGTGGCGCTTCGACTCGCTACTGGAAGCCCGCGTGATCATCGAAGACTGGCGCTGCGACTACAACGCCAACAGGCCCCACACCGCCCACGGTGAACTCACCCCAACCGAATTCGCCCTACAGTGGACCACGACCCACCAACCCCGAGTCGCATAGCGACTGGACCACCAAACGGGTCCCCCTCACACTGACCTCAGCCGCCCCGACAAGCCGGCCAGTCCCATTCCACTGAGGACACCGCCGAGCGTCCGTGGTGGGCCGCTGCCGATCGAAATGGAGGCCGTGTGCCGCCGTCGGGCGTTGTGGTGATCGCGGGTCTACAGCAGCTCTGGGTCGGCAAGAACTACGCCGGGCTGACGGTGACGCTGTGGATTCACCTGACCAGCATCCACATCCTGCTCGCCGACGAGGTGATCAAAACCGTCCCCTCACGAGTGACCACCGCCGACCTCGAACGCCTCTCACTGCGCGGAGTGCGAGCCGGACGACCCGACCCCGCGGAGCCGACACCACCCAATAGCCGCTCCAACGGCGGAGTAACGCCGGTCGAGATTGAGCGCACCGCTAACCGCGACGGCATCGTCGTTGTCCGCGGTCAGAAGCTGGCGTTAGGCACAGGTGTCGCCGGAACTCAGGTGACGCTGCGATTCGACGTCGGCCTCATCCATGCCACGGCGGGCAACATGCTGCTCAAGACGCTACCAAATCCATTCCCTATCAACGAGTGTCAGGACATCCGAGGTGCCCGACCCGCGACTACGGCGCTGCCGATAGCGCCGCCAGCTGGGCCACAGAGTGTTCAGCGGCGAGTTCCCAAAGATGGTGTGGTGATGGTCGCCGGACAGCGACTTCGAGTGGGACGAACACACGCCGGCACCATCGTCACCGTCGTGGTCGAAGATCATCACTTTCGCGTACTCGACGGCATCAAGGAGCTATCACTGCACGCGCGGACATCTACCAAACCCATCCGCAACTTCAACGCGCACCGCCCCCGGAAGCGGTAACCATGTCCCGGTGACGATGCGTTACCTATGTCCCGAGACCACACAGATCAACCTGACCGGGTCCTACCACGCAGCCGCCGAGTAGTGTGGGTGCTCGCATCACCGTGAAGAAGGCGGCGTGATCACTTGCGCCACAGCACTCCAGTCCAGTCGATGTCAACGATCTCCGCGGATACTCCATACTTCGCGCGATAGTCGGTGACAGCTTGCCGACACGCCTTGACCGAGTAATCGTCGACGATGCAGAAACCCCCGGGGGACAGTCGCGGGTATAGCGCGTCGAGCGCTTGTATCGTGGACTCGTAGAGGTCGCCATCAAGTCTCAATACAGCGATGCGATTGATCGGGGCGTCGTGCAGCGTGTCTTTGAACCAGCCAGGAAGAAAGCGCACCTGGTCATCCAGCAGTCCGTAGCGCTGAAAATTCGCCCTGACTTCCGTTTCCGACACCCCTAATATGCCCTTGGCGAGGTCGAGCCTAATCCCTTTATCGGCTTTGAAATTCGCGCTGTCTGGGCGTGGCAGACCCGCGAACGAATCGGCTAGCCACACGCACCGCGTATCATCCCCATAGGCAGCCAGAACCGCGCGCATCAGGATGCAAGCTCCTCCGCGCCACACCCCACATTCGATCAAATCGCCGGGAACATCCTCGTCCAGAACCGTTTCAACACAACGCTGCAAACTGGTGAGTCTCTGCATCCCAATCATGGTCTCGGCCTCCGGGGGCCAGTCCACCCCGAAGTCGCGGGCGCGCCGAGCGAGCGAAGGTTGGGGTGCGTTTGGCGCAGAGGGCGCGAGTCGACGGGCATGAGATCGCGCGAGCTTGTTGACGGTCTTCAGAAGGAGGCGTCGCCGCAGCGGCCAAGCCTCCGGCATTTGCTCACGGAATCCGTATCTGGTGAGGTTGCGTCGGATCAGATCGAGGTACAGAGAACGAACGTCGCGATTAATGGCGGTCAAGGCTCCCCCAAAGTTGTTCGTCCGTAGTAGCAGCGGAGATTCTAGGCTTCCACTAACGCTATCGATAAGTTTCGCCAAGTTTCTCAGACGTCGGGGTGCTGATGTGGCCAGAAGGTTCAGGAGCAAGAGAGGCGGTTTCGACCCCCAGCAGCTTCGCCCAGAGAAGGCCGACACTTAGATCAAATGAGCCTACAGCTCTAATCGGGGTTTCTGAGTGTCCACGGTCACGTAATTCCCCAGGGGCTGCCGTCACGTAATTCCCCAGGTTCAGGCGCTGCTGCGGTGAGCGTAGCGAACCGCTGAAGTGGGTGTCAGGTGGCCTTGGTGCCGGGTCGTTTCCGGGGTCGGTAGGACGGGCCGTCCATGAGGACTTGGTGGCTGGTGTTGATCAGTCGGTCGAGCAGCGATTCGGCCACGACCGGGTTCGGAAACAGCGGGTACCAGTCCTTCGGGGCCCGGTTGCTGGTCAGGATCAGGGGCTTGGCGGCGATGGCGCGGTCGGAGACCAGGTCGTAGAGGTCGTCGCTTTGGGTGGGGGTGTGCTCGCGCATCGCGAAATCGTCGACGATCAGGACCAGGGGGCGGGTGTATTCGCGCATGCGTTGTCCGATTGTGCGGTCGGCGTGGCCGCCGGCGAGGTCGGCGAGCATGCGGGAGCATTTGACGAAGCGGATGTCTCCGCCGCGGCGGGCTACTTGGTGCCCGAGTGCTTGTGCCACATGGGTTTTCCCGACGCCGACGGGACCGTAGAGGATGACCGACTCGCCGGCGTCGAGCCAGCGCAGCGCGGCCAGGTCGCGCAGCATCGCAGCAGGGAGCTCGGGGCTGACGGTGAAGTCGAAGTCCTCGAAAGTGTTGTGCTGTTCGAAGCGGGCGCGGCGGACCCGTCGGGCCAGGGCGGCGGTCTCGCGGCGGGCGATTTCGTCTTCGCAGAGCACCTGCAGGAATTCCAGGTGTCCGAGTTTCCCGTCGCGGGTTTGGGCCAGGCGGGCGTCGAGGGTATCGAGCATGCCGGTCAGTTTGAGGGTCTTCAGTGCGGCCCGCAGGCTGGGATCGTGAATTGTCATGACAATGTCCTTGGAGTCGAAGTGGTTGCAGTGGAGGTATTTTGGTGCGCTCAGGCGCTGAGGTCGGTATCGAACGCGTCAGGTCCGCGCAGCATCGCCGGTGGTGCTGGGACGACTGCGGGCGGGTCCTGGTCTGCTTCGGTGCCGGCGATCAGGATGCCTTTGACGGTGCGGTAGCCGGGGTCCCCGACTTGCAGTGCTCGTGTGCAGGCCGCGTCCAGGCGGCCATCGCCGTACTTCTCGCGCAGGCGGATGATCCCCTGGATGGCGCGGAGCCGGTGGATGGCGTTGACCGTGGACAGTTCGGCGACGACCGCGACGGCGCCGGGCCCGATCTGCTCGGCCTGGGTGCGACACCACGTCACGGTGCGCAGGGTGTGGGCGATCTTGTGTGGCGGGTAGTGCTCGAAGTTCGTCGAGCGGCCCGACAGGTGCAGCACGTGGGTCGCGACCACGGTCCCGCTGTGGAAGATCTGCACGACGTCACCGGCGGTGCGGGCGGTGACCTGCTGGCCGATCAGCCGCCACGGCACTGAGTACAGCGCCTTGCCGGACTTGACGTGGCAATCCGCGGCGACCCGCCCGATCGAGTAGACAACCGACTCAAACGCTCTGGGCGGCAACGGCATCAGTGCATCACGTTCGATCGCGGCGAACACCGATGCCGGTGTCTGCCCATCCAGGCCGCGGTGCTTGTGGACCCCGTATACCTCGGTGGACCACCTGATCGCCTCGGCCTGCATCTGTGCCAGCGAGGTGAACTCGCGGCCGGCGAAGAACGAGTCCCGAATGTAGGGCATCGGCCGCTCGATGCGGGGTTTGTCCTTCGGCTTGCGGGCCCGCGCCGGGTCGATCAGGGTGCCGTAGTGCGCGGCGAGCTCGCCGTAGGCCAGATTGATCAGCGGATCGTAGAGGTCGGGTCGCTCGACCCCGGTCTTGAGGTTGTCGCACACCAGCCGCGCCGGGACACCGCCGAAGAACTCGAACGCCGCGACATGCGAGGCATTCCAGGATGTTTGGTCCATCCGCAGCACCGGTTGGACGAACAACGCCCGCGAGCACGACAGGATCATCGCGAACACCCACACCGCGATGCGGCGCCCCGACTCCGGGTCACGCCACATGCCGAGCTTGCCGTAGTCGATCTGTGCTTCGCTGCCCGGCTCGACCGCACCCCGCGGAACAGTGACTCTGCCCTCGAGATACTTCTCAGCGAAAGTGGTTGTGATGTAACGCCGTACCGTCGACTCCGATACATCGACGCCATGGTCGTCGCGCAGGCGTTGGGCAATCGTGGCCACTGTCACCGGCACGCCCAGCTGTTCGGCTATCCACTGGCGATGCGCCCCGATCAGCGGCCAGGTCACCGCCCGCACCGTCGGATCCATCAACTCCGGGAACCACCGCCCGATCCGTGCCCGCCATAGCTCCTCGTCGAACTCCTCTGGGCTGGGTTGCAGACCCTCGGCCAACGCCGGGGCCACATACTTGCGGATGGTCTTGCGGTCGATGCCCAGTGCCTCATTGATCTGCACCTGGGACCGGCCGGCGTTCCAATGTCGGAACATCTCCACGAAGTCCGTCACGTTCCACGATCTCCTCGCCACTCAAGGCCCCTTCCAGGACCCCTGGCGGGGCACCCGAACGGAGCGAACCTGAGCAGCACCTCAACCCCCGCCGGACACGCCCCAAGGGTGGGGAATTACGCGACGGCGGGTGGGGAATTACGTGACGGACAACCCCTCAGACCTGGGGAATTACGTGACCGCTGACATTCTGAGTGATCAGTCACCGGGAAACCCTTACATGAGCGGAATGATCCGTTTCACACAGCCGGCACTCTCAAGTACCGTTTAACCTGCCCTACAGGAGACCTCGACACCGGAAACACCTGACTTGGCTCACGTTTCCGGATTGACGACCATCGCAGAGTCCTGAACTGCTGTTTGTTGGTCGGATCGGGCAGAATTTGCGCACTAAATCTGGGCTCTAGGCTGCCGGGGTGGCCTACGTGCGCACCGTGAAGACCGCCTCGGGGGCGACCGCGGTGCAGATCGTGTGGTCCACTCGGCGCGGGTCACGATCGATTGAGCATCTGGGCTCGGCTCATGATGAGACCGAGCTGGCCGCGCTGAAGGCGGCGGCGTCGGAGCGGTTGGCGGCCAACCAGGCGGTGCTCGATCTCGATGTGACCGCCCCGCCGGGATCTGAGCCGCTGCCGATCACCTCCACCCGGATGACGCACTTGTGGGACGCATTGTGCGCGGCCTACCGGATCCTGGGGTTCGAGTCAGCCACGAAGGGCGACAATGTGTTTCGCGATCTGGTGCTTGCGCGGATCATCGAACCCACCAGCAAGATCGATGCCGGACGAGTACTCGCGGAGGTCGGTGTCGAGCCCGCGTCCTATGCCACCGTCAAGCGGCGCCTGCCCAGCTATGCCCAACCGAAGTGGCGCCAAGCATTGGCCGCCGCCAGCGCCCGGCGCGCCGGATTGGGGCCGGCCTCGCTGGTGCTCTTCGACGTCTCCACTCTGTACTTCGAGACCGACGCCGGCGACGGGTTCCGCGAACCCGGCTTCTCCAATTATCCCGAGGTCGTGGTTATGCCGAGCCTGGGGCAGTCGTGGTGGTGTTCGTGCAGTTCGGCGGAGGTTTCGAGGCTGGCTCGCGCGGCATAATCGCCCTGCGCGAAGACATGGTGTGTCTTTCTGATGGTGCATTGCTTTGCCTATCAGGAGGAGGAATCCATGAGTCCCACACGCAGTACCGATGCCGGTGATCGTCTGGCGTGGATCGGTGACGTGCTCGTCGAGTACGAACGGTGGCTGGATCGTCAGCGGGGTTTGGCGCCAGTGACGGTTAGCAACTACAGCAAGTCGGTTGCGCAGTTCCTCAGGACAACGTTGACCCAGCCCGCCGAGGTCTCGGTGAGCCTTCTGGATGCCGGCATTGTCACTGCGTTCATGGTCGAGTTCTGCAGCGACCGCAATACGAATTCGGCGAAGTCAATGGCGCGGTCGGTGCGTTCCTTCCTGCGATTCGCCCACGCCACCGGCCGCACATCGGCCGACCTGTCGGGGGCGGTTCCAGTTCCGGCGGGCTGGCATTTGGCGTCGCTTCCCAAGGCAGTACCGGCTGCAGATCTTCAGCATCTCCTGGGTGTCGCGTCACGTCACTGCGGGACTGCTACCGATCGGCGCGATTACGCGATCTTGCTGTTGTTGGCCCGACTCGGGCTCCGCAGAGGCGAAATCGCCGCTCTTGGCCTCGACGATATCGATTGGCGAGCAGGAGAACTCACCATCGTGGGCAAAGGTAGCCACGTGGAGCGGTTGCCGCTGCCATCAGAACCCGGCGAGGCGATCGCGGCATGGCTAGTCGACGGCAGACCAGCATGCGCGACGCGATCAGTGTTTACCACCGTCAAGCCCGCAGGGCGTCCGATATCGACCGCAGTGATCGCTCACCTGGTGGCCGCGGCGTGCCGAGACGCTGGGCTGGAGCGCATAAACGCACACCGTTTCCGTCACACGCTGGCGACGCAGATGCTGCGCTCTGGGGCCTCACTGCCGGAAGTGAGTCAGGTGCTGCGCCACCGCAGTGTGCGCTCCACCGCTATCTACGCCAAGGTCGATGACGTCGCATTGCGGCCCTTGGCCCGGCCCTGGCCGACGATCACCGCGACGACAGATTCCGATGCCGGTCCAGGCATGGCGCGCCCGTGGCCGGGGGCACGGTCATGAAGACTTTGCGCGAGAACGTCATTGACTACCTCGCCACCCGCCGGGCGCTGGGATTCAAACTCGAAGGCCTGAGCAAGCTCCTGCTGAGCTTCGTCGCGTTCTGCGAGGAACGTGGAGCCACCCGGGTCCAGAACGACCTCGCAATCCAATGGGCCACAACCTCTATCAAGGTTCCGGTCAGCGACACCCTCATAGCCCGCCGACTCGACGCGGTGCGGATCTTCGCCCGATACCAGCATGCGTTGGATCCGCTCACGCAGATCCCAGCCGAAGAGCACCGGCCTCGGCGCTACCGGTCGAAGCAGCCAAATATGCTCAGCCAGGACGATATCTGTGCGCTGCTGGACGCGACGAGCGTTCTGGAGCCAGCGTTCAAGGCGCTGACGTGGCGAACATTGATCGGGCTGCTGTCCGCCACCGGGCTACGCCCGGGCGAAGCGTGTCGGCTGGCCGTCAACGACATCAATCTGGCCGGCGGAGTGATTCAGGTGCTGGAGACGAAGTTCGGCAAGTCCCGGCTCGTGTTCATCCACCCGAGCACCGCCACCGTGCTCGCCAACTACCTGCAGTCCCGCCAAGCATGGGTCGGGGCCGGCGCCCACAGCAGCGCAACGGTTTTCCTCAACACCCGGCGCGGACCGATATGTCCTGACCGGCTCAATGTCACATTCCGTAAGATCGTCGCGGCCACCGGATTAGCCACCGCGCCGGGACGCCGGCCGGTCCGTCTGCACGATCTGCGCCACACCTTCGCCGTGACCACGATGATCGACTGGTACCGCGACGGCCAAGACGTTCAAGCGCGACTGCCACTGCTGTCAACCTGGCTCGGCCACGTCGATCCCGCCTCGACCTACTGGTATCTGCAGGCAGTGCCCGAACTGCTCACCCTTGCCGCCGACCGCCTCGACAACGCCGCCGAAGCCTCTGCCGCGAAGGCGACGCCATGACCACCCCGACGCTGAGTTCGCTGCTGCAAGGGTTCTTCACCGACCGGCTGATGCGGCACCTGCGGGCCAGCCCGAAGACAATTGCGGCCTACCGGGACACCTTCAAGCTCCTGCTGACCTTCGCCGCCGACCAGACCAAGAGATCCCCGGCGCAGCTGGCACTCGATGATCTCGACGCCGCGATGATCGGAGCCTTCCTGAACTACCTTGACGCCGAACGGCGCAACAGCACCGCAACCCGCAACGCACGACTGGCCGCGATCCATTCGTTCTACCGCTATGCGCTGCCGCTGATGCCAGAACGCGCTCACACGGCCAGCCAGATCTTGGCGATCCCGCAACGCCGCCATGACCAGGTGACCGTGTCGTATCTGACCAGCACCGAGACCGATGCCCTCCTGGCCGCGCCGGACCGAACCACCTGGTACGGCCGACGTGACCACGCGCTGCTGCTCACTGCCGTCACGACCGGTCTTCGGGTCTCGGAGATCACCACGCTGAGCGTCGGTGACATCACCACCACGACACCGGGAGCCGCCCTGCACACCACAGGAAAAGGCAGAAAGGAACGCAGCACACCGCTGACCAAACCCACCGCTGCCACCCTCCGCGCTTGGCTGCCAGAGGCCGGCGCTGCTGCCAGCAGTCCCGCCTTTCCGACCCAACGCAAGACACCGATGTCAGCAGACGCGGTTCAACGCCTGGTCGCCAAACACGCGGCCGCAGCTGCGAATACATGCACATCGATAGCGGTCAAGCGCGTCACTCCGCACACGCTGCGCCACACCGCGGCGATGGCGCTGCTGCACGCCGGCATCGACACGTCCGTGATCGCCCTGTGGCTCGGCCACGAAAGCCCGGTTACAACCCACATCTATCTGCATGCCGACATGACCATCAAAGAACGGGCCCTCAGCCGCGTCAGCGGACCAAACACCACCCCCGGCCGTTACCGGCCCGCCGACGATCTCATCAACTTCCTCGAACGCCTCTGACCCCCAACACGAGCGACCACGATTATGCCGCGCGAGCCAGCCTCGAAACCTCCGCCGAACTGCACGAACACCACCACGACTGCCCCAGGCTCGGCATAACCACGACCTCGGGATAATTGGAGTTATGCCGACGTCGGCATAACTCCAAGGAACGCCGCCTTGAACCCCAGATCACCCTCGGACTGTTGACCGACGCCGCCGGGTTCCCACTGACCGTGCAGGCCTTCGAGGGCAACAAGGCCGAGACCGCCACCATGCTGCCGGTCATCAACGCCTTCAAGACCGCCCACCAGCTCACCGACGTCACCGTCGTCGCCGACGCCGGCATGATCTCCGAGGCCAACCAGGTCGCGATCAAAGCCGCCGGGCTGTCGTTCATCCTGGGCACCCGCATCCCGTTTCTGCCCGATGTGGTGCGCGAATGGCGCGACAACCACGCAGGTGAGGCGATCCCCGACGGGCTGGTGCTGACCCAGCCCTGGCCGGCCACCAGCGCCGAGAAGACCCGCGGCATCCCCGACCGGGTCATCTACTACCAATTCCGCGCAGACCGGGCCCGGCGCACCCTGCGCGGCATCGATGAGCAGGTCCGCAAGGCCGAACGCGCCGTCGACGGGCACGCCCCGGTCAAACGCAACCGCTACATCCAGCTGTCCGGCGCCACCAAGTCGGTCAATCGCACGCTGGAGGCCAAAACTCGAGCGTTGGCGGGCTGGAAGGGCTACACCACCAACCTCACCAGCGCGTCCTCGACGTTCGTCATCGATGCCTACCACCAGTTGTGGCACATCGAGAAGTCCTTCCGGATGTCCAAACACGACCGGCAAGCCCGCCCGATCTATCACCACCTGCGCGATTCCATCGAAGCCCACCTGAGCATCGTGGTCGCCGCGATGGCCGTCAGCCACCACATCGAGACCCAAACCAGCTGGAGCATCAAGAAATTCGTCCGCACCGCACGCCGCTACCGCACCGTGAAAATTCAAGCAGGCAACCAAACCCTCACCGCGGCCGACCCGCTACCCGACGACCTCCGCGCCGCTCTGCTCAAAATCCGCACCGACGATGCGCACTAAATTGAGCCAAGTCGGGTTTCACACAGCCGGCACTCTCAAGTACCGTTTCACCTGCCCTACAGGAGACCTCGACACCGGAAACACGCAGAGTATGCAATTCGCGGACTGCTAATACCCCGCTCGTCAGGCATCGAGCCGAGGCCGAGATCTACCCTGCCCGTAGCGCCCACGGCGCGGAGCCATCGCGCCTATAGATCCACAATATTCCCGTGACTGCATTAGTCCAACGGTTCAGCTCGTGCAGGCTTGAGAAGCAGACCCTGGCCGGTGGGCAACGCGCAGATCGCCACGCCCAGTTCACTCGCCAAGGCATTCATGGCGAGGCGCTGCTCCTCGAACCCAATAAATGCGTAGTCGTCCAGCAGCACGAAAGCACCGGGAGTGAGGCGCGGCCAAAAAAAGTGCAGCGCGTCGACTTCGGGTGCTGCACAGTTCATGTCGATATGCAAGAAAGCCACAGCCTGTGCGTCGACCTGGTCGAGCGTTTCTGGAATCGCCCCGACGATGATGCGCTGGTTACACCACTGCGCGAAATTATCCCGGACACTGTCGGCCGAGCTGGGGTAGAAACCATAACGCAGGTTTCGCCGACTCTTGTTGAGCGCCCCAGCGCAGCGTTCGCTGTTTGTGACCAAACGCGGATCGAGCCCTGCGAAGGTGTCGAGAAGATAGAATGTCTTGCCCAACCGATCCCAATCAAGGAACTCCATCACGGCGCTGCTCATAAACCCATAGCTGACGCCGCATTCGACGAAATCACCGTCAAGTCGACTGGCGTTGGCCGCTGCCCACAAGCCGATGTGCACGCGCCACTGCCAGTGATAGAAGTCTTGGCCGCCGAGGGCGCGCACGCCACGTTGGTAAGCGCGTTGAAACGCGGGGTCGTCCACGAACGCGTGGCGGTGAATACTGATTAACCCGTCGCTGGCGTAGGCACCGGGTAGGAGAACGCGCGCAATGCGGTAAGGAGTGTGTAACGGAGCGCGCACCGCCCACTGCGCGAGGCGGGTCCTGAGCGGCAGCCCACTTGTCATGGCGCGAACCATAACATCGGGGGTGTGCTGGACGACGCTACACCTTTCGAGAGGTGAAATGTCATTAGTGGATCTCTTTACGTAGCTTAGCCCGCTTAAACCGCTCCGCGCATTTTTCCACTTCCAGATTCGCTTTGTGCAAACATCCGAAAGATTCTAGAGTCGGTCACTGCAACGTCCGCCAACAGCGTTCACCGCTCACAAGCTGGCCAAATTCGAATCATCAGTTGTCTTTTTACTCGCAGCCGCGCCTCCTCACTTAGCCCGCAGGACAAATCCGGCTTGGTCACCACGGCCCTTTCGGTTGAGTCGATCCGCGCGTTTTTCCCACTCCCAGATTTGCCTCGGCCCAAACATGCGAAGGATCTTCGGGTCGGTCACTGCAACGCCCCGCCGATAGGCTTCGCTCCCCATGAACTGACCCAGATTCGAATCGTCAAACGTTTGCTCCACCCGCAAACCGGCGCTCTCAGCTGCCATTCGCATTGCCTGCCGTGAAGGTATGACGAAATGCCGAGGTGCATCGATCTGCACCCAGTCCGCCGCATAAGTCGTCCACGCTTCCGATGAGGTCGTGGGTGTGCGAGCCAAACAAATCCCTTTGGCATCGAGTTTCTCGGATGCCGCTTTGAGCATCGCGACGGGGTTAGGAACGTGCTCCAGCGAATGATTGAACATGATTAGGTCAAATTCACCGGTTACTTCGATCAAGTGCGCCTTCATCAACTGGATTCCTTGGGGTGTCTCGCTATCAGCCGCGATGAACGGATCTACACCAGACAAGTTGGTGAACCCCACTTCAGCCAACCGGTCAAGCAGCGCACCGTTACCACAGCCCACATCCAGGATTCGCGCATCGCGCTCCAGCGGAAGTCGCGCGAACATACCGATGACGTCTCCGCCGAGAAGAACGCGAAGGATGCCGTCGGGTAAGGGCCGCGTCAGGAGAGCGCCGACCGGCCGACCGCCCATACCCAATCTATAGCGGTCCTGCTGTCCAATGAGCCAGCGAAAAAGCCTCGGCTGGGCGGCGTTGAATGAATAGTAATTCTGGGGATAATGGCGCGCCAGCTCTTCGCCCTCAAGCACATTCACAATCTGTAACGTCTCGCACGTAGCGCAGATACAGTATTCGAACCGCTCTTGGGTTCCGAACATCATCTCGCGAACAAAGATGGTTCGATGAGGGCCAGTCGATCCACATAGTCGGCACTCCTTAGTAACTTCGTTCACCCGGTCCTCGATCCAATCGATTTCTGCCCGCGCTGCCGTACGACCGCCACCTCGCAGATTGTGGCAGACCTTCGAAAGCGACCGATCGACTTAGGTCGCGGGACGGTGGCGGTACCGATCGGCCGGCGAGCTATCCATCTCGGAGGAAGTGTTGAACAAGGCGTTGCGCCCCTAGGGCTCACCGCTGATCTCATTGACGGACCGCTGGCGCACCCGCCGCCCAGGCGATCGGGGCTGCGGCCGTATACATCCACGCCCTATTGCCCGCCCTCAACGACCGGTCCTGCACCTGCCCAAGCCACCTGCCCTGGACGCAAGCATGGCTCGCTTGTGGCACAACACTATCGGCGCTCTGGTCGAAGACCGCCGCGAATAACCGCATCAGCCTGACCACCCGCCGAATGGCCCGACCGGGGAACACAGCGAAAGCTGGGCAGACCAGCAGATATACTCTGGTCCGGCCAAAATGAAGGTCCCCAGTAACCAGACCCCCAAAATCAGTCAGGCAGGGATACGAACTAAGCGTCCAAGCGGGCGAACTGACGCTGCCGGTATATCTCGACACACATCGATCGCCGGACCTTCCCGCTTGTGGTGATCGGTATCGTGCCGGGAGCCACCAGGACGACATCCGCGACGCTCAGACCGTGTGCGTTGGAGATCGCCGAGGTGACATCGCGCTTGATGCCGGAAAGCTTCTCCTCCGCCTCGTCGTCGGATTTGCCGCGCGTATTGACTTCGATGATGACGACGAGCTTTTCCGTCTGGCTGTCGGGAACCGCGATCGCCACACACCGACTGCGGGATATCTCCTGGATAGTCGCCTCGATGTCGTCGGGAGAGTGGTTACGCCCGTACACGATCAGCAGATCCTTGATGCGGCCGATGACGAACAACTCGTCGTCGAAGAAGAATCCCGAGTCCCCGGTGCGCAGCCATGTCCCCTCGGGCGTTCCGGCCGACGGCTCCACCAGCGTTCCGCCGAAGGTGGCTTCGCTCTCCTCGGGCTTCTGCCAGTAGCCCGACGCGACGTTGTCGCCATACACCCAGATCTCTCCGACGGTTCCCGCCGGACACTCGGTTCGCGTTTCGGCGTCGACGATGCGGATCAGCGGCGACTTCGGCCTTCCATAACTCACCAGCGGTGTGCCACCGCTCGCGCACCGTTCGGCCTTGCCGGCGGTCAGCTTCTCGGAGTCGAACCGCACGACCGCCGGTGGTTCGCCCCCCGCACGAGTCGAGACATACACCGTGGCTTCCGCGAGCCCATATGACGGACGTACGACTGAGTCGCGCAGGTTGAAGCGGGCGAACCGCTTGGTGAAGCGCTGCAAGGTCGCCGGGTTGACACGCTCGGCACCGGTGGCGATGACGAACACGTCGGAAAGGTCGTGCCCAGACATGTCCTCGTCGGATGTCTTCCCCACCGCCAGTTCGAACGCGAAGTTCGGCGCCGCCGTGAACGGCTTGCTGCTGCCTGCGACCAACTGCATCCAGCGCGCCGGCCGCTGCAGGAACGAAACTGGGCTGGTGAGTACGGCGGGAACCCCGGTGAGAATGGGCGCCAAGACGCCCAGATACAGACCCATGTCGTGGTAGAACGGCAGCCACGAGACGATATGGGCGTCCGGCGGAGGGACCTTCCCGTACTCCGCGAAGTAGTCGGACATCCACTGTTCGAAGTTGGCCATGATGTTGCTGTGGGACATCACGACTCCGGCCGGTGAGCGGGTCGATCCGGACGTGTACTGCAGATACGCCGTACGGGGATGGTCAACGGTTGCGGCCCTCGATCCCGCCGCGCCGTCGACATCCAGCGTGTCGACCTCGACTATCGCGGGCGCGGAGCCGCCGGATTCCGATTCGACGTGACCGGAGACGGCAGCCGCGACCGCGGACGTCGTGAGGACGGCGGTCGGGGAGGCATCACGCAGCACCGAGCTGACGCGCTCGTCGGCGACGCCGCCGACCGGAACCGAAAGCGGAACAGCAACCTGCCCCGCCTGCATTGCGCCGAGGAACGCGACAATGTAGTCGAGTCCCTGCGGCGCCAAGACCAGGGCCCGGTCGCCTTCCGAACCCAATCGCCGGAGCGCATTGGCAACGTTGATTGTCCGGCGGTACAACTGCGCCCAGTTCAGTGTTCGTTCGACTCCCGCCCAGTCCTCGTCGTAATCCACGAACGTGAACACCGTGTCATCTGGCTGCACGCTGGCACGTTCACGCAGCAAAGTCAGGACGGAAGTATGAACCACGGGCCTCAGGTTACCGCGGCGCCGGTGCCCGCAACCCCGGAAACAACAGCAGACTTTGCACCGGCGACACGCGAGTGCGCCCCTCGTTCCCCGCCAACGACCAGCCTGAGTTTCCTGGTGAGGCATACCTACGCTGCCCATGCGCCGAGGGGCGCACCGCTCGCCAGTCGGGTCGCGTCACGGATTGTTGCGAAAAGCCCAGCAAACCAGCGATACCGATCTGCCATTAGGGATGGATAACTCAAATCTCGGGACAACCAGGCATGCGCGAAATTACGGTTGTCCGTGACGACTGTCGTCAACGTGTATCGAAGCCGCTGGAGAAAACAGCTTGACGAGGCGCGGGTTGAGCCGAGCGGCGGCCGTCGCGAGTGCAACCGTTGCTAGGGGGAATTGACATGGGGTCCTTCGAGACCACGCATGATTCGTCAGTCGGCTCAGGGCAGGGCCTCACCCCTATTGCCGTCATCGGCATGGCGTGCCGACTCCCCGGGGGTATCGACTCTCCCCAACAGTTGTGGGAGGCCCTGCTCCGAGGCGACGACCTCGTCACCGCGATCCCCGCCGACCGCTGGGATGCCGACGAGTACTACGACCCGGAGCCCGGCGTACCCGGCCGGTCGGTGTCGAAGTGGGGCGCTTTCCTCGATGACGTCGCCGGTTTCGATTCCGACTTCTTCGGCATCAACGAGCGCGAGGCCACCGCGACCGACCCTCAGCACCGATTGCTGCTCGAAACCTCCTGGGAGGCCATGGAGCATGCCGGCCTGACGCGCGAGACGTTGGCCGACACACTCACGGGTGTGTTCATGGGGCTGACGCACAACGACTATCAACTGTTGGCCGCGGAAGTCGGTGCCGTAGAACTGCCGTATGGCTTCACCGGAAACAACTTCAGCATGGCGTCGGGCCGGGTTGCCTACGCCCTCGGGCTGCACGGCCCCGCACTCACCGTGGACACCGCATGTTCCTCCGGCCTGACCGCGGTACACCTGGCGTGCCGCAGCCTGCACGAGGCTGAGAGCGACCTCGCGTTTGCGGGTGGTGTCACGCTGGCGCTTGACCCCCGCAAATGGTCGGCCGGGTCGGCCGAGGGCATGTTCTCGCCCACCGGACGTTGCCACGCTTTCGACGCCGCAGCCGACGGATTCGTGGGCGGCGAGGGCTGCGTCGTGGTCTTGCTCAAGCGGTTGGCCGATGCGCAGCGCGACGGTGACCGGGTCTTGGCTGTGATACGGGGCACGGCCGCGAATCAAGATGGTCGCACCGTCAACATCGCGACACCGTCACAGCCTGCACAGGTCGCGGCCTACCGGGACGCGCTGGCTGCGGCCGGTGTGGACCCGGCCAGCGTGGGCATGGTGGAGGCACACGGTACCGGCACCCCCACCGGCGACCCCATCGAATACGCCGGTCTCGCAGAGGTATACGGCATCGACGCGCCCTGCGCGCTGGCCTCCTCGAAAACCAACTTCGGGCATACCCAAGCGGCCTCCGGAGCCTTGGGGCTGATGAAGGCGGTGCTCGCGCTGCAGCACGGCGTCGTCCCGCAGAACCTGCACTTCACCCGATTGCCCGACGCGATGGCAGAGATCCCGACAAAACTCTTTGTGCCGCAGGACAATACGCCGTGGACCACCAACGGGCAGCACCCGCGACGGGCTGCGGTGTCGTCGTACGGGATATCGGGAACCAACGTGCACGCGGTCGTGGAGCAGGCTCCTGCCCCCGCGGCGCCCGAGGGGGGTCCAGCAGAATCGTCGTCCGCACCACTACTGTTTCCGCTTTCGTCCACCTCGGCGGAGGAATTGCGCCGCACCGCCGGCCGACTGGCCGACTGGGTCCAGGAACATAACGACGTTACGTTGACGGACCTGGCCTACACCCTGGCCCGTCGGCGCGTGCACCGCCCGGTGCGAACGGCCGTCGTCGCGAGCGGCAAGCCGGAGCTCACCGAGACGCTGCGCGAGGTCGCCGACGGCGCTACCCCCTACCCGGCCGCCGTCGGGCGCGATGATCGAGGTCCGGTGTGGGTGTTCTCCGGACAGGGCTCGCAGTGGGCCGGGATGGGCGCCGAACTCTTGGCGGCGGAACCGGTTTTCGCCGCCACGGTGGCGCAAGCCGAGCCGGTGATCGCCCTTGAATCCGGTTTCTCGGTGACCGAGGCCATGTCGTCCGATGAGGTGGTGACGGGTCAGGATCGGCTCCAGCCGACGTTGTTCACGATCCAGGTCGGCCTTGCGGCCGCGCTGAAGGCATACGGGGTGCGCCCCGGCGCCGTCATCGGGCATTCCCTCGGCGAGGCTGCGGCAGCCGTCGTCGCTGGAGCGCTCTCGTTGGAGGACGGGCTGCGGCTGATTTGTCGCCGCTCGCGGCTGATGTCGCGTATCGCTGGCCAGGGTGCCACGGCGACGGTGGAATTGCCTGCAAAGCAAGTACTTTCGGAGCTGACCGCTGCTGGTATCAGCGACGTCGTGGTGGCGGTGGTGCCCTCGCCGGAGTCCGCGGTGGTGGCCGGGGCCACCCAAACGGTTCACGACCTGATCGCGGGCTGGGAACAGCGTGAGGTGATGGCTCGGCTGGTCCCCGTCGATGTCGCCTTCCATTCACCGCAGGTCGAGCCCATCGTCGCCGAACTGACCGAGGCGCTCGCCGACCTCAAACCGATGACTCCGGAGGTTCCCCTCTACTCGGCGACCTTGTTCGACCCGCGCGAGCAGCCGGTGTGCGACGCCGGGTACTGGGTGACCAACATGCGCCGGATGGTGCGGTTCGCCACGGCGGTGCAGGCCGCTCTGGAGGACGGCCACCGGGTCTTCGCCGAGTTGTCGCCGCACCCGGTGCTTACTCGCGCTCTCGAGCAGACCGCTCGCAGTCGTGAAATCCCGATGGCTGCATTGGCCGCCATGCGTCGTCAGCAGGCGCTTCCCCACGGGCTGCGTGGCTTCGTGGCGGATCTGCACGCCGCCGGCGCCGCGATCGACTTCTCCGTTCTCTGCCCGGACGGACGCCTGGTGGACGCGCCACTGCCGACCTGGACGCACCGCCCGCTCTGGCTGAGCGGTCGCGGCCAGGAGGTCCCGTCACACGGTGGCCGCACCATCGCGGTGCATCCGTTACTGGGCCCGCATGTTCACCTGCAGGAGCAGCCGGAGCGCCACGTGTGGCAGTCCGACATCGGAACCGCCGCCCAACCCTGGCTCGCCGACCACCAGATTCGCAACGTGGCGGTGCTCCCGGCGGCCGCGTATTGCGAGATGGCGCTGACGGCCGCGCGCGCGGTGCTGGGCGAGGGTTCCGAGGTCCGTGACATCCACTTCGAGCAGGCGCTGCTGCTGGATGAAGCAACAACGGTTGCCGCGTCGGTCTCGTGGTCTCGGCCCGGTCAGGCCATGGATTTCACGGTCAAAACCAACCAGGGCGGCGAACAAGCGCAACACGCTTCGGCCGTTCTGCACGTCGCCGACGAGGAGAAGCAACCTCACCAGGACATGTCCGCGTTGCTTGCCGCCCATCCGAATAGCGAGGATGGCGAAGAGGTACGCAGGCGCGTAGACGAGCATGGTGTCCAGTACGGTCCCGCGTTCACCGGGTTGGCCGTAGTGCACACGGGCGAGGAGCAGACCGGCACCGTGCTCGCCGAAGTCGCGCTGCCCCGCTCGATCCGCTCTCAGCAGGACGCCTACGGCGTCCACCCCGCCCTGCTCGACGCCTGCTTCCAGTCGGTCGCCGCTCATCCGGAGGTCCAGTCGCTGGGCGCGGGCGCGATGGCATTGCCGCTGGGCGTCAAGCGGTTACGCGGCTACGGCACGGCCCGCGGGGCCCAATACTGCTACACCCGAATCACCAGCACCGACGCCACCGGGGTCGAGGCGGACATCGACGTGCTCGACGAGAGCGGAAGAGCGGTACTCGTCGTAGAGGGTCTGCGACTCGGCACGGGCGTATCGGAGCAAGGCCAGAAGGACCGCGTGTTGGCCGAACGGCTGCTCACGATCGACTGGCAGCAGCGGCAGCTGCCCGAGCTTCCGCAGGCCGACGCCGGTGCGTGGCTGTTGATCAGCACCACCACCGTCGACGTGATGGCAACCAAGTTGAGTGATGTCCTGAAAGCTTATGGCGCGCACTGCACCACCATGTCCTGGCTGCCGAGCGCGGACCACGCCTCGAACACCGAGAAGCTGGGTGATCACCTGCGCGGCAGCGGATTCAACGGCATCGTGGTCCTGACCGGCCCCAGAAACGGCGCCAGCGACGACGAGGCCCCTCTGCTGGGCCGGGAGAATGTGCAGCATCTGGTGCGCATCTCGCGCCAACTGACGGACATCTCCGGCGAGTCGCCTCGCCTTTTCGTGGTGACACGCGGCGCTCAGACGGTGTTGGCCGGCGATCGGCCCAATCTCGAGCAGGCCGGCCAGCGGGGCTTGGTGCGCGTGATCGGCACCGAACATCCGCATCTGGACGCGACCCAGATCGATATGGACGACGCCACCGACGCCGAGCACCTGGCGCAGCAATTGCTCAGCGAGTCGGAAGAAGACGAGACCGCGTGGCGCAACGGCCAGTGGTACACGGCGCGGTTGCGACCAGCACCGCTGCTGCCGGAGGAACGGCGAACCAAGGTGGCCAGCCATGAGCGGGACGGGATGCGGCTGCAGATCCGCACGCCAGGAGACCTCGAGTCGCTGGAACTCGTTGCCTGCGATCGAGTTCCGCCGGGACCCGGGCAGATCGAAGTGGCGCTCCACGCATCCAGCATCAACTTCGCCGACGTCTTGGTGGCGTTTGGCCGCTATCCCGCCTTCGAGGGCCGACTGCCGGAACTCGGCGCCGATTTCGGCGGAGTGGTGACGGCGGTGGGACCGGACGTGACCCACCACAAGGTGGGCGATCGTGTCGGAGGGCTGTGCGCCGACGGCTGTTGGGGCACGTTCATCAACTGCGATGCCAACCTGGCCGTCACGCTGCCAGACGGCCTTTCCGAGGGTGACGCTGCCGCGCTGACCATCGCGACCGCGACCGCCTGGTACAGCCTGCACGACCAGGCCCGGATCAGAAGCGGCGACAAGGTACTGATCCATTCCGCGACCGGGGGTGTAGGGCAGGCGGCGATCGCCATCGCCCGCGCCGCGGGTGCCGAGATCTTCGCCACCGCCGGTAGCGAGCAGCGTCGACAGCTGTTGCGCGACATGGGAATCGAGCACGTCTACGACTCCCGAAGCCTCGAGTTCGCCGACGGGATCCGCCGTGACACCGACGGCTACGGCGTGGACATCGTCCTCAACTCGGTCACCGGCGCCGCACAGCGAGCCGGCCTCGATCTGCTGGCGTTCGGTGGGCGATTCGTCGAAATCGGCAAGCGCGACATTTACGGCGACACGCGGCTGGGCCTCTTGCCGTTCCGGCGCAACCTCACGTTCTACGCCGTCGATCTGGCATTGATGTCGGTCAGTCATCCGGACCGGCTCCGGGAGGTGCTGAGTACGGTGTACCGGCTCACCGCGGACGGTTCGTTGCCGGTGCCGCAGACCACGCACTATCCGCTGGCCGACGCCGCCAACGCCATTCGGACGATGAGCGGTGCGCAGCACACGGGCAAACTCGTGCTCGACATCCCGCATGCCGGCTCCAGCCGCGTCGTGGTGGCGCCCGCACAGGTCGAGGTCTTCCGCCGCGACGGCGCCTACATCGTCACCGGCGGGTTGGGTGGCCTGGGCCTGTTCTTCGCCGAGAAGATGGCCGCGGCCGGCTGCAGTCGTATCGTGCTGTGTTCGCGTTCGGAGCCGACTCGCGAGGCACTCGAAACCATCGAGTGCATCCGCGCGCTCGGGTGTGCCGTCGTAGTGGAGTGCGGAGACATCGCCGAAGCCGGCACCGGCGAGCGCCTGGTGGCCGCGGCGACCGCTACCGGGCTTGCCGTGCGCGGGGTGTTGCACGCGGCGGGGTTGATCGAGGACGCCGCACTCACCAACATCACCGACGAGCTCGTCGAGCGAGATTGGGCGCCCAAGGCTCTCGGTGCATGGAACCTGCACACCGCCACCAGCGACCAGCCGCTGGACTGGTTCTGCTCGTTCTCCTCCGCGGCGGCGCTGGTGGGCTCGCCGGGACAGGGTGCATACGCGGCGGCCAACAGTTGGCTCGACGCCTTCACGCTTTGGCGCCGGGCGCAGGGGTTGCCCGCTACCGCGATCGCGTGGGGAGCCTGGGGCGAGATCGGGCGCGGTACGGCGCTGGCGGAGGATACCGGCGCCGCCATCGCCCCCGAGGAGGGCGCTTATGCGTTCGACGCGCTGCTACGCCACGACCGCGCCTACACCGGATACGCGCCGATCATGGGGGCACCGTGGTTGACCGCTTTCGCCGAACGCAGCCCGTTCGCCGAGGCGTTCCGCTCGGCCGGAAACCGCTCCGGAGGCACAAGCAAACTACGGGCCGAGCTTGACGAGCTGCCACCCGAGGAATGGCCCACACGACTCCAGCACCTAATCTCCGAGCAGATCAGCGTGATCCTGCGGCGCAGCGTCGATCCCGACCGTCCGCTCTCCGAGTACGGCATGGATTCGCTGGGTGCCCTGGAACTTCGGACTCGCATCGAGACCGAGACGGGAGTCCGCATCCCCCCCACCGACATCAGCACCATCCGCGGGCTGGCGGGGCTGTTGTGCGAGAAACTCTCGCCCACGGAGGTCGCCTGACGTGGGATTGTCGAGACGTCGGCTCACGCCCGCGGTATTCTGTCGGCGCTGGCAAGTCATCTGAGTCGGGGGCTCCCGTCGACGTTGCGTTAGAGCAATTCGAGCAGTTTCAGGTCAGTGACGTATTTCGTGATGATCTCCGGCGAGATGTGCGGAATGCCATTGCCAGAGCCGATTTTGGCCTGTTGCACCGCAGCACGGAACCGGTCCGCCGGTGCAAGCGATCCGGACAGTGGCTCTGCCGGTTGCAGGCCGTTGGAATCTCGTGCCATCGACTCCAACACCTCCAGCACCGAGTGCCGGCGCAGTCGATCCGGCAGCGCACGCAAGCCGGCCTCGAACCGCTTCGACCACTCGCCGAAGTCACTGATGCGCTGGATCGGGTAACCAGCCTCCACCAACCAGTCGACATACTGATCGAACCCGATGCCGTCGTCGTGCGGGTTCATCACGTGATAGGTATCAACACCGGCGCCCATCTCAGCACTCAACGTGGCGATTGCTTCAGCGACGAATTCCACTGGCAGCCCGTCGAAGTGTGAGCGTTGCCGTTTCCCGTCGCCGTCGAGCTGGTAAAAGGACTCGGGCGCAATACCAGTGGCCACCAAGCTCAGGATCCCCCGGGTGAACATGTCGGACGTGTTGAGCTGACCCGCGTAGCTGACATCGGCCAGGATCATGTCGCAACGGACCTGACTTGGCTCACGTTTCCGGATTGACGACCATCGCAGAGTCCTGAACTGCTGTTTGTTGGTCGGATCGGGCAGAATTTGCGCACTAAATCTGGGCTCTAGGCTGCCGGGGTGGCCTACGTGCGCACCGTGAAGACCGCCTCGGGGGCGACCGCGGTGCAGATCGTGTGGTCCACTCGGCGCGGGTCACGATCGATTGAGCATCTGGGCTCGGCTCATGATGAGACCGAGCTGGCCGCGCTGAAGGCGGCGGCGTCGGAGCGGTTGGCGGCCAACCAGGCGGTGCTCGATCTCGATGTGACCGCCCCGCCGGGATCTGAGCCGCTGCCGATCACCTCCACCCGGATGACGCACTTGTGGGACGCATTGTGCGCGGCCTACCGGATCCTGGGGTTCGAGTCAGCCACGAAGGGCGACAATGTGTTTCGCGATCTGGTGCTTGCGCGGATCATCGAACCCACCAGCAAGATCGATGCCGGACGAGTACTCGCGGAGGTCGGTGTCGAGCCCGCGTCCTATGCCACCGTCAAGCGGCGCCTGCCCAGCTATGCCCAACCGAAGTGGCGCCAAGCATTGGCCGCCGCCAGCGCCCGGCGCGCCGGATTGGGGCCGGCCTCGCTGGTGCTCTTCGACGTCTCCACTCTGTACTTCGAGACCGACGCCGGCGACGGGTTCCGCGAACCCGGCTTCTCCAATTATCCCGAGGTCGTGGTTATGCCGAGCCTGGGGCAGTCGTGGTGGTGTTCGTGCAGTTCGGCGGAGGTTTCGAGGCTGGCTCGCGCGGCATAATCGTGGTCGCTCGTGTTGGGGGTCAGAGGCGTTCGAGGAAGTTGATGAGATCGTCGGCGGGCCGGTAACGGCCGGGGGTGGTGTTTGGTCCGCTGACGCGGCTGAGGGCCCGTTCTTTGATGGTCATGTCGGCATGCAGATAGATGTGGGTTGTAACCGGGCTTTCGTGGCCGAGCCACAGGGCGATCACGGACGTGTCGATGCCGGCGTGCAGCAGCGCCATCGCCGCGGTGTGGCGCAGCGTGTGCGGAGTGACGCGCTTGACCGCTATCGATGTGCATGTATTCGCAGCTGCGGCCGCGTGTTTGGCGACCAGGCGTTGAACCGCGTCTGCTGACATCGGTGTCTTGCGTTGGGTCGGAAAGGCGGGACTGCTGGCAGCAGCGCCGGCCTCTGGCAGCCAAGCGCGGAGGGTGGCAGCGGTGGGTTTGGTCAGCGGTGTGCTGCGTTCCTTTCTGCCTTTTCCTGTGGTGTGCAGGGCGGCTCCCGGTGTCGTGGTGGTGATGTCACCGACGCTCAGCGTGGTGATCTCCGAGACCCGAAGACCGGTCGTGACGGCAGTGAGCAGCAGCGCGTGGTCACGTCGGCCGTACCAGGTGGTTCGGTCCGGCGCGGCCAGGAGGGCATCGGTCTCGGTGCTGGTCAGATACGACACGGTCACCTGGTCATGGCGGCGTTGCGGGATCGCCAAGATCTGGCTGGCCGTGTGAGCGCGTTCTGGCATCAGCGGCAGCGCATAGCGGTAGAACGAATGGATCGCGGCCAGTCGTGCGTTGCGGGTTGCGGTGCTGTTGCGCCGTTCGGCGTCAAGGTAGTTCAGGAAGGCTCCGATCATCGCGGCGTCGAGATCATCGAGTGCCAGCTGCGCCGGGGATCTCTTGGTCTGGTCGGCGGCGAAGGTCAGCAGGAGCTTGAAGGTGTCCCGGTAGGCCGCAATTGTCTTCGGGCTGGCCCGCAGGTGCCGCATCAGCCGGTCGGTGAAGAACCCTTGCAGCAGCGAACTCAGCGTCGGGGTGGTCATGGCGTCGCCTTCGCGGCAGAGGCTTCGGCGGCGTTGTCGAGGCGGTCGGCGGCAAGGGTGAGCAGTTCGGGCACTGCCTGCAGATACCAGTAGGTCGAGGCGGGATCGACGTGGCCGAGCCAGGTTGACAGCAGTGGCAGTCGCGCTTGAACGTCTTGGCCGTCGCGGTACCAGTCGATCATCGTGGTCACGGCGAAGGTGTGGCGCAGATCGTGCAGACGGACCGGCCGGCGTCCCGGCGCGGTGGCTAATCCGGTGGCCGCGACGATCTTACGGAATGTGACATTGAGCCGGTCAGGACATATCGGTCCGCGCCGGGTGTTGAGGAAAACCGTTGCGCTGCTGTGGGCGCCGGCCCCGACCCATGCTTGGCGGGACTGCAGGTAGTTGGCGAGCACGGTGGCGGTGCTCGGGTGGATGAACACGAGCCGGGACTTGCCGAACTTCGTCTCCAGCACCTGAATCACTCCGCCGGCCAGATTGATGTCGTTGACGGCCAGCCGACACGCTTCGCCCGGGCGTAGCCCGGTGGCGGACAGCAGCCCGATCAATGTTCGCCACGTCAGCGCCTTGAACGCTGGCTCCAGAACGCTCGTCGCGTCCAGCAGCGCACAGATATCGTCCTGGCTGAGCATATTTGGCTGCTTCGACCGGTAGCGCCGAGGCCGGTGCTCTTCGGCTGGGATCTGCGTGAGCGGATCCAACGCATGCTGGTATCGGGCGAAGATCCGCACCGCGTCGAGTCGGCGGGCTATGAGGGTGTCGCTGACCGGAACCTTGATAGAGGTTGTGGCCCATTGGATTGCGAGGTCGTTCTGGACCCGGGTGGCTCCACGTTCCTCGCAGAACGCGACGAAGCTCAGCAGGAGCTTGCTCAGGCCTTCGAGTTTGAATCCCAGCGCCCGGCGGGTGGCGAGGTAGTCAATGACGTTCTCGCGCAAAGTCTTCATGACCGTGCCCCCGGCCACGGGCGCGCCATGCCTGGACCGGCATCGGAATCTGTCGTCGCGGTGATCGTCGGCCAGGGCCGGGCCAAGGGCCGCAATGCGACGTCATCGACCTTGGCGTAGATAGCGGTGGAGCGCACACTGCGGTGGCGCAGCACCTGACTCACTTCCGGCAGTGAGGCCCCAGAGCGCAGCATCTGCGTCGCCAGCGTGTGACGGAAACGGTGTGCGTTTATGCGCTCCAGCCCAGCGTCTCGGCACGCCGCGGCCACCAGGTGAGCGATCACTGCGGTCGATATCGGACGCCCTGCGGGCTTGACGGTGGTAAACACTGATCGCGTCGCGCATGCTGGTCTGCCGTCGACTAGCCATGCCGCGATCGCCTCGCCGGGTTCTGATGGCAGCGGCAACCGCTCCACGTGGCTACCTTTGCCCACGATGGTGAGTTCTCCTGCTCGCCAATCGATATCGTCGAGGCCAAGAGCGGCGATTTCGCCTCTGCGGAGCCCGAGTCGGGCCAACAACAGCAAGATCGCGTAATCGCGCCGATCGGTAGCAGTCCCGCAGTGACGTGACGCGACACCCAGGAGATGCTGAAGATCTGCAGCCGGTACTGCCTTGGGAAGCGACGCCAAATGCCAGCCCGCCGGAACTGGAACCGCCCCCGACAGGTCGGCCGATGTGCGGCCGGTGGCGTGGGCGAATCGCAGGAAGGAACGCACCGACCGCGCCATTGACTTCGCCGAATTCGTATTGCGGTCGCTGCAGAACTCGACCATGAACGCAGTGACAATGCCGGCATCCAGAAGGCTCGGGTAAGTCCCCTGGGGTGGTGGGGTTTCGGGGGTGAGGCGAGCGAGCCGGGACTGACTTGAGGTGTGTCGGTGAGCCTCTTGAAGTGGGGCATCGCGTAGTGGTCATTGAGTTACCGACCAAAGTGACTCAAGTAAAGGACGCACCACGCGATGACCCAGGACTATTCTGCCTTGCTCGCCCAGCTCGATGCGCTCAAGTCCGCTGATGCGGGCGCGGTGTTCGCCGAGTTGATCCGTGCTGGACTGCAGGCGTTGATCGAGGCCGAGGCCGCTGAGGCGATCGGGGCCGGGCGCTATCAACGCAGCGAGCAACGCAACACGCACCGCAATGGGCATCGGGCCAAGACGGTGTCGACGACGTCCGGGGACATCGAGGTCAAGATCCCCAAGCTGCGGGCCGGCTCGTTCTTCCCGTCGCTGCTTGAGCGGCGCCGCCGCATCGACAAAGCGCTGCACGCGGTGATCATGGAGGCCTACGTCCACGGTGTCTCCACCCGCAGCGTCGATGACTTGGTTGCTGCCCTCGGCGTCGGCTCGGGGGTCTCCAAGTCCGAGGTGTCGCGTATCTGCGCCGGTCTCGATAAGGAGATCGAGGCGTTTCGGACCCGCAGGCTGACTCACACCCAGTTCCCCTACGTGTTTTGCGATGCCACGTTTTGCAAGGTCCGCGTCGGGGCCCATGTGGTGTCCCAAGCGCTGATCGTGGCCACCGGGGTGTCCATCGACGGCACCCGCGAAGTGCTCGGCACGGCCGTGGGTGACAGCGAATCCTTCGAGTTCTGGCGCGAGTTTTTGGGCTCGCTCAAAGCGCGCGGCCTGACCGGGGTGCATCTGGTGATCTCCGATGCCCATGCGGGCCTCAAAGCCGCCGTGGCCCAGCAGTTCGCCGGATCGTCGTGGCAGCGCTGCCGGGTGCATTTCATGCGCAACCTGCACGGCGCGGTCGCGGCCAAACATGCCCCGGCGGTCACGGCGGCGGTCAAGACGATCTTTGCCCACACCGATCCCGCCGAGGTCGCCGCTCAATGGGATCAGGTAGCCGACACGCTCTCGGCGAGCTTTCCGAAAATCTCGACAATGATGGATGAGGCCAAAACCGATGTGTTGGCGTTCACCGCGTTCCCGCGGGCGCACTGGCAAAAGATCTGGTCGAACAACCCCATCGAACGGCTCAATAAAGAGATCAAACGCCGCGCCGACGTGGTAGAAATCTTCCCCAACCCTGCGGCGTTCCTACGACTGGCGACCGCGGTGGTCATAGAAGCCCACGACGAATGGCAAGTCACTCGCCGCTACCTCTCCGACATCTCGATGGTCGAGCTGCGCAAAGTCATCGCCGCCAAACAGGCCGCCGCTGAACCCGCCGCCAAAGCCCTCGCCGAACAGCGCCAAATCGCCTAGCATTCACCACGACTCGTTGATCACTACGCGTACACCCACGCCGATCCGAAGTCCACCACGCCACGGGACTCTGTCGAAGGCTCACCGAGACCTCGGCGGGCTGGGTCAACGTTGTCCTGAGGAACTGCGCAACCGACTTGCTGTAGTTGCTAACCGTCACTGGCGCCAAACCCCGCTGACGATCCAGCCACCGTTCGTACTCGACGAGCACGTCACCGATCCACGCCAGACGATCACCGGCATCGGTACTGCGTGTGGGACTCATGGATTCCTCCTCCTGATAGGCAAAGCAATGCACCATCAGAAAGACACACCATGTCTTCGCGCAGGGCGATTATGCCGCGCGAGCCAGCCTCGAAACCTCCGCCGAACTGCACGAACACCACCACGACTGCCCCAGGCTCGGCATAACCACGACCTCGGGATAATTGGAGTTATGCCGACGTCGGCATAACTCCAAGGAACGCCGCCTTGAACCCCAGATCACCCTCGGACTGTTGACCGACGCCGCCGGGTTCCCACTGACCGTGCAGGCCTTCGAGGGCAACAAGGCCGAGACCGCCACCATGCTGCCGGTCATCAACGCCTTCAAGACCGCCCACCAGCTCACCGACGTCACCGTCGTCGCCGACGCCGGCATGATCTCCGAGGCCAACCAGGTCGCGATCAAAGCCGCCGGGCTGTCGTTCATCCTGGGCACCCGCATCCCGTTTCTGCCCGATGTGGTGCGCGAATGGCGCGACAACCACGCAGGTGAGGCGATCCCCGACGGGCTGGTGCTGACCCAGCCCTGGCCGGCCACCAGCGCCGAGAAGACCCGCGGCATCCCCGACCGGGTCATCTACTACCAATTCCGCGCAGACCGGGCCCGGCGCACCCTGCGCGGCATCGATGAGCAGGTCCGCAAGGCCGAACGCGCCGTCGACGGGCACGCCCCGGTCAAACGCAACCGCTACATCCAGCTGTCCGGCGCCACCAAGTCGGTCAATCGCACGCTGGAGGCCAAAACTCGAGCGTTGGCGGGCTGGAAGGGCTACACCACCAACCTCACCAGCGCGTCCTCGACGTTCGTCATCGATGCCTACCACCAGTTGTGGCACATCGAGAAGTCCTTCCGGATGTCCAAACACTGTCATTCGCCAGGGTGATGGGACCAGCGTTTAGCCACGGGGTAGGGACCACCTGTTTGGCTCAGTGGGGATGATCGGTGGTTGACGGCGGGCTGTCAACTGAGGGCTTTTGACGCTGTCGGTAAGACTGTCCTTCGACGATGAGTTCGTGCGCGGTGGAGGTCAGTCGGTCGACGGCGGATTCGGCGAGCATCGCGTCGGTCATGACAGAGATCCATTCGTCAGGTCCGCGGTTGGAGGTCACGATGGTCGCGCTGCGTTGATGTCTGGCGACAACCAGTTCGTAGAAGTCGGCGGTGGCCATGGCGTCGAGCGGTTGCAGTGCGAAATCGTCGATAATGAGCAGGCGGACTTGAGTGAGGCGCCGCATCTCGGCTTCGGTGCTGTTGTCGAGACGAGATGCTTTGAGTCGCTTGAACATTGCATCAGCACGCAGCATCAGGGTCGGGATGCGGCGGCGCACCGCGATGTGGCCCAGCGCGGTCGCGAGGTGAGTTTTGCCGACGCCGACGGCCCCGAGGATCACCGCGCCGTGGGCGGCGTCGAGAAACCGCAGGCTGGTCAGATCGGTCCATAGGGTTCGGTCGTAGCGCACCGCAGCAACTTCGTCCCAGGTGTCGAGCCGCATGGCGGCATCCAGGCCGGCGGTGCGGGCTCGCCGCGCGGCGGAGCTGGTGTCGCGGCGGGTGGCTTCGTCAGCGAGGACCAGCTCCAGGAACGCGGCGTGGGACAGGTGTTGTTGACGCGCGAGGGCGAGCCGGTCGGGCAGAGTGTCGAGTATCGGTGAGAGTTTGAGTTGTCGCATCACCTTCTTCAAATCTGTTGAGATCGGGTCATTGACAGCAGGTTTCGACGTAGTGGCCATGGCGGTCACTGCCCATCTTCGGTGTCGGTGTTGCCGCCGTCGATGACGTGCAACCAGTCCGGTCGGGGCGTGGGTCGGTAGTCGCGGGGATCGCGGGCGAAGCGGGCGGCCGCCAGTCCGGAGGCGGCCCGCGGCGGCGGCACCGGGGTGTTCTCGATGGCTTGCTCCAGCATGGCGGCGATCTTGGTCATGGAAACGACATCGAGATCCAGAGCGCGGCCGCAGGCGGTGTCCACCGGGGCTGGGCCGTAGCGTTTGACCAGTCCGAGCAGCCGATACACCTGCCGCATCCTGGTCCAGGGCAGGTCGTGGTCGAGAAGGCGTTCGGCGTAGATGCCGATATTGGGGCCGTGAGCGGCCGCGGTGGCGATCAGTCGGTGCAGATCCCGCATCGCGTAGCCGGTCTTGTCTGCGGGCAGATCAGCCGGGTCGGTGGACCGGGTTCCGGCGGGTTGACGCGGATGAGTCTTCACCAACTGCCCGCGATGATAGAACTTGGCCAACTCACCGTCGGCACGCGCCGAGAGCGTCTGGCCGCGCAGGTGGTGCGGGATCGAATACAACGCCTTGCCCAACTGAACGTGGTAGTCGCGGGCCACTTTGACCTCGGCATACACCGGCACCGCATACCGCCCCGACGGGGCCGCCAACAACGCTGGCGCTTCGTGCTCGGCGAACACCACTGCCGGCTGGGCGCAGGTGGTGCCGTGGATACGCAGCCCGGCTTTCTGGGCGCACCACACCTGGGCGCGGTCCTGGGCGTCGGCGAGGTCGGTGAACTCTTCGCCGGCGAAGAAGTTGTTGCGCACGTACTGCACCATCCGCTCGACACGCGGTTTGTCTTGCGGGTGGGCGACCCGGGCCGGGTCGGTGGCGAATCCGCGGGCCTGGGCGTATTCCAGCCATCCGACGGTGAACCGAGGGTTCACCGAATCGGCATGGGCCACAACCGTACTCATATTGTCAGGGATGAGGACTTTGAAGACGCCACCGAAGAAATCCCAGGCCGCTTCGCAGCCGTCGATCACCGCGGTCAGGGTTTGGGAGAACGTCAACCACACGAACATGTGCCGCGAATACACCGCGGTGAAGATCAACGCATGCACCACCCGACGCCTGCCCGTCACCGAGTCGAACAGCATGCCCATCCGCGCGAAGTCGATCTGGCATTCCATCCCAGGTTCACCGTCGACGATCGGCACCGTGCCACCACGGCGGCGACCCTGATACTTGGTGTGTTCCTGGCAGTAGCGGTGCAACGTGCGCTGCGGGACGATCACGCCCTGGCGGGCCAGCAGGTCGCCGATCTTGACCACCGTCAGGCCCTTGTCGACCCACTTGTTGACCTGATCGTGGTTGGCGCACAGCACTTTCCACACCTGCCCATACCCGTGGGGGCGGTCCGGGCGCACCACAGTGACCACCGCGCCGATCAGCGCGTCGTCGAGCTGATCGACCCCACCGGCCCGATCCAGCCCCGCGGCAACCGCGGCCTCGACATAGCGACGCGCGGTTTTCCGATCCACCCCGGCCTGGGTGGCCACCACCCGCAGCCCTTGGCCTGCCAGCCACGTCCGAAGTACTTCACGAATCTCGATCACAGAAACCTCCCGAAACATCCGCGGACCCCTTCACATGACTTCGATGTGAAAGCGATCCGATCCAGTTATCGAGCGGCCCCCGACGCGACACGCCGGTGGTCCCATTACTGGCAATCAGGTGGTCCCATGACCGTGGCTAAACCCAGCTCAAACCGGTCCCATCACCGTGGCGGGCGACACCAAACACGACCTGCAAGCCCGCCCGATCTATCACCACCTGCGCGATTCCATCGAAGCCCACCTGAGCATCGTGGTCGCCGCGATGGCCGTCAGCCACCACATCGAGACCCAAACCAGCTGGAGCATCAAGAAATTCGTCCGCACCGCACGCCGCTACCGCACCGTGAAAATTCAAGCAGGCAACCAAACCCTCACCGCGGCCGACCCGCTACCCGACGACCTCCGCGCCGCTCTGCTCAAAATCCGCACCGACGATGCGCACTAAATTGAGCCAAGTCGGGTTAGTACTGCAGCTGTAGATCGGGGCTAGCGGTTGTGGGCGTGTCTACGCTGGTCAGAGCGGTGACCGCGGCACCATTCGATGTTTGTGAAGACAATAGAACTGGCCGCGGTCACCGCGGTCGCCAGCGTAGACCCCGATCGGTGGTGGACTGAGTACTCGGCGATGATCGATCGGATCGCGCCGCGTTTTGCCCGATATGAACCCTTGCGCCATGCCGGCGAACTCATGCTGGGAATGGTCTCGGGCCTGGACCGCAAGAATTGCTGGACCATCGCCGAACACCGCGGCGCCGCCACGCCCGATGGTCTGCAGCATCTGCTGGCGCGCGCCAGCTGGGACGCCGACGCCGTCCGCGACGACCTGCGCGGCTACGTCGTCGACGCGTTCGGCGATCCGGGAGCAATCCTGGTAGTCGACGAGACCGGTGACGTCAAGAAGGGCACACAGTCGGTCGGGGTGCAGCGGCAATACTCGGGCACCGCGGGCCGCATCGAGAACTCCCAAGTCGCGGTATATCTGACCTACGCCGCACCCCGCGGGCACGCCCTGATCGACCGCGCCCTCTACCTGCCCAAGTCGTGGACCGAGGATTCCGATCGCTGCAATCAAGCCGGAATCCCGCAGCAAGACAGGGGCTTTGCCACCAAGCCGAGACTGGCCACGGCGTTGATTGACCGCGCGGTCACCGCCAACGTACCGGCGGCATGGGTGGCCGGCGACGAAGTCTATGGCGCTGACCCACGATTGCGGGCCGCCGTGCGCAGCCATGGGCTGGGCTATGTGCTGGCCGTGGCGGCCAACCGACGGGTCCCCACCCACGCCGGCCCGATTCGCGTCGACGCGCTACCCGCGTTGATTCCCGCACGGGCCTGGCAGCGCCACTCCGCCGGCGCCGGCGCACACGGCCCGCGGCTGTACTCGTGGGCGTGGTTTCGGCTGCTGCCCGAAGACGACGCCGACAAGGGGATGCACCATTTGCTGATCCGCCGCAACGATGTCACCGGTGAGCATGCCTACCTGCGCTGCTACTCACCGCGGCCAGTGCCGCTGCGCACCCTGGTAGCGGTGGCCGGCCAACGGTGGCGCATCGAGGAATCGTTCCAGGCCGCCAAAGGCCTGGTCGGACTCGATCAACACCAGGTCCGGCGCTGGCGATCCTGGTATCGCTGGACCACGCTGGCCATGCTCGCTCACGCGTTCCTGGCCGTCACCACCGCGGTCAAACGCACCACCACACCCACCCCTGCCGGTCTGATCGCATTGACCGTCAACGAGTTTCGTCGACTCTTCGACGCTCTCCTGCTGGCCACCAACCACACCATCACCACGCTGCTGGCCTGGTCACGATGGCGCCGACGACATCAATACCGCGCCCGACAATCCCACTACCGACGACGCGAACACCAATGATCCCGATCTACGGCTGCAGTATTAGAGCAATTCGAGCAGTTTCAGGTCAGTGACGTATTTCGTGATGATCTCCGGCGAGATGTGCGGAATGCCATTGCCAGAGCCGATTTTGGCCTGTTGCACCGCAGCACGGAACCGGTCCGCCGGTGCAAGCGATCCGGACAGTGGCTCTGCCGGTTGCAGGCCGTTGGAATCTCGTGCCATCGACTCCAACACCTCCAGCACCGAGTGCCGGCGCAGTCGATCCGGCAGCGCACGCAAGCCGGCCTCGAACCGCTTCGACCACTCGCCGAAGTCACTGATGCGCTGGATCGGGTAACCAGCCTCCACCAACCAGTCGACATACTGATCGAACCCGATGCCGTCGTCGTGCGGGTTCATCACGTGATAGGTATCAACACCGGCGCCCATCTCAGCACTCAACGTGGCGATTGCTTCAGCGACGAATTCCACTGGCAGCCCGTCGAAGTGTGAGCGTTGCCGTTTCCCGTCGCCGTCGAGCTGGTAAAAGGACTCGGGCGCAATACCAGTGGCCACCAAGCTCAGGATCCCCCGGGTGAACATGTCGGACGTGTTGAGCTGACCCGCGTAGCTGACATCGGCCAGGATCATGTCGCAACGGAACACCGCCACCGGCAGTCCACAGAGCTCGTTGGCTTCGCGTAGGAGTACCTCACCCGCCCACTTGCTGTTCCCATAGCCATTGCCGTAGCTGTGGTCGATCGTCCGTGTGCGACTGATGGTGCGGATATCGGCATCCTCGGTGAACGCTGCCGGCTCGATCTGATCTCCCACGGTGGCCGTCGACACGTAGGCGAAGGGCTTGAGTTTCGTGGTGAGCGCCAACCGGATCAACTCGGCAGTGCCCACAACGTTGGGTCCGAACAAGTCGCTGTACGACAGCACCCCGTTGACTAACGCAGCCGGATCGACGATGAGATCGACGGTGTCAGCGAGCCGCTGCCAGGTCTGCCGATCCAGTCCGAGGTCCGATTCGGCCTTGTCACCGGCGACGACCTCCAGGTGATCAGCGGCAAGTTGCTGATAGTGCGCCAGCAGTTCCGCATCTCCACTGTCGAAAGTGGCGTCCAAGCGGCGTCGGGCGTCCGCATCGGATTCACCACGCACCAGGCAGATGAGCGTGCCGTCGACCGACTGCATCCGCTGCAGCCACTCAAGAGCCAGATAACGCCCCAGGAAGCCGGTCGCTCCGGTCAGCAAGACCGTGCATACCTCGGTGCCGGTGCGCGGCAGCGTCGGCGCCGCATCCAGGGTGTGGGCATCGATAAACTTGTCCAATTTGAGATCGGCGGCGTGCACCTCGGTGACGCCGCGGCCATGCAGGGACACGAAGGTGGGTCGATTGGACCCAAGTTCTCGCTCGCTCTCGTGGCTGACCAACCGATCGACCAGTTTCGTGATGGACGGCGCGTCGAATATGACACGAACCGGGAGATCGACGTCGAATTCCTGGTTGATCCTCTTGATCAATCGAACCGCCATCAGCGAATCCCCACCGTGGTTGAAGAATGAGGCCTCGACACCGACGCGAACTCCGAGCACGTCGGCGTAGATGCCGGCGAGGATCTCCTCGGTGGGGGTGGTGGGGGCGCGGTAGTGGTCGACGTCGGTGTATTCGGGTGTGGGCAGGGCCCGTTTGTCGAGTTTGCCGTTGACGGTCAGTGGCAGCGTGTCCACTGTGACCACGGCGGCCGGCACCATGTAGGGGGGTAGCTGTTCGGCCAGCAGGGCGCGCGTCTTGGCGGGGTCTGCGGTGCCGGTGAGGTAGCCGACGAGTCGTTTGTCGCCGGGGCGGTCCTCGCGGGCGATGACGGCGGCCTGGTCCACTCCGTCGAGGGCGGCCAGCGCGGCCTGGATCTCGCCGAGTTCGATGCGGTAACCGCGGATCTTGACCTGCTCATCGGCGCGACCCAGGTACTGCAGTTGCCCATCAGCATTCCAGCGCACCAGATCTCCGGTGCGATACATCCGCGACCCGGGCCCACCGAACGGGCAGGCCACGAACCATGAAGCCGTCAGCCCTGCCCGCCGCAGATAACCGGCCGCAACCCCGGAACCGGCCACATACAACTCGCCGACGACACCGGCGGGCACGGGGCGAAGCCACTGATTGAGTACGAACGACGCCGCTCCCGGTACCGGCGAGCCGATGGGCACGTCACCTCCGGGCACCAGCGGAGCGCTCGTCGTCGAATAGACGGTGGCTTCGGTCGGGCCGTAGGCGTTGATCATCACCCGCCCCGCGGCCCACCGATCGACCACTTCGGCGGGGCAGGCCTCCCCGGCCACCACCAGCGCCGTCGATTCCAGCCCGTCAGATTCCAATAGCCCAACGGCCGATGGGGTTTGGCTGAGGATGGTGACGTGTTCGGTGACCAGGAGGTGGTGGAGGTCTTCGGGTGAGCGGGCGGTGGATTCGGGGACGATGACGAGTCGCCCGCCGTGGAGCAGGGCACCGAAAATCTCCCACACCGAAACGTCGAAGCTATACGAATGCCACTGCGACCAGACCTGCGATTCCTGAAGCAGGTTGGTGTCGAGGGTGTGGAGTAGTTGGGTGACGTTGTGGTGGGCCACGGCGACGCCTTTGGGGGTGCCGGTGGTTCCGGAGGTGTAGATGATGTAGGCGATGTTGTCGGGGTGTGGTGCTGATAGTGCTGTGGCGGGCTGGATGCTCAGGCGCGGATCGGTGATGTCGATGACCGGTAGCCCGGCATGATGCAGGCGGCCGGCCAGTGCGGTGGTCGACAGTGCGGTGACGGGTGTGGCGTCGGTGATCATGAACTCGATGCGCGCGTCGGGGTGAGCCGGATCGATCGGCAGGTAGGCCGCCCCGGTTTTGAGCACCGCCAGCATCGCGATGATCGCCTCGGCCGAGCGGGAAAACAGCAGCGCCACCGTCTGTCCGGGACCCGCGCCGTGGGCGGCCAGCAGGTGGGCCACCCGGTTAGCGGCCTCGTCGAGTTCGCGGTAGGTCAGCGAACGGCCCTCGAAGCTGAGCGCGACGGCTTCGGGTACGCGGGCCACCTGCGCGGCGAACAACCCCGGAATCGAGGGCAGCAAGGCGCTGACCGGTTCGCTCAACACCGCCCGGTTACTGACCGCGTCGAGGCGGGTATGTTCGGCGGCATCGAGCACATCGACCGACGACAACGCCCGGGTGGGATCGGCGGTCATCGCCGCCACCACCCGGCCCAGACGCTCGATGAGCACCTCGATGCTGGCCGCGTCATAGACATCGGTGCGGAACTCCACCGTCCCCGAAATCCCTTCGGGCGCACCGGTTGGGGTCCAGCGCTCCCCCAGCGACACCGTCAGATCCATCCGCGCGGTGCGAGTATCGGCCGGCATCTGACTGACCTGCGCCGCACCCAAACTCAACCCGGCCACCGCATCGCTGTCCTGCCAGTTCTGCCAGGCCAGCATCACCTGCACCAGCGGATGATGAGTCAGACTGCGCGCCGGGTTGAGCCGATCGACCAACGCCTCAAAGGGCACATCCTGATGCTCGTAAGCGGCCAGGCTGCGCGCACGCACCTGAGCCAACAACTCGGCCACGCTCAGATCCGCGCCCAGATCCACCCGCAGCACCAACGTGTTGACGAAAAACCCCACCACCTCATCGAGGGCCGGATCCCCGCGCCCAGCGATCGGGAAGCCCACCGCCACATCGGTGCTGGAACTGAGTTGGGACAACAACACCGCCAGGGCGGCCTGGACCACCATGAACCCGGTCACGTGGTACTCATCGGCGACCCGCTGCAGCTGCTGCTGCAGCTGCACCGGCCAATGCAGTCCCACACTGGCACCGCGGTAATCGGCCACCGCCGGATAGGGCCGATCGGTGGGCAACTCCAACCGCTCAGCCAACCCGCCCAGCGCCTGCTCCCAATAGGCCAGCTGCGCCGCGATACGGCTGTCGGGATCATCCAGGTCACCCAACAGCTCACGCTGCCACAACGTGTAATCGACATACTGCACCGCCAACGGCGCCCAACCCGGAGCCTGCCCGGCGCAGCGGCTGGCATAGGCCAACCCCAGATCAGCGGCCAACTGGGTGACCGACCACCCATCAGCAGCGATATGGTGCACCGTCACCGCCAACACATGCTCATCCTCAGCGATGCGGAAAAGCATTGCCCGCAACGGGATCTCGCGCTCCAGATCAAAACTGTGGCGCACCACCACGCCGATCGCCTGCTCCAGCCGGGCCGCCGACCAGCCGCCGGCATCAATGACCTGCCAGCCGAAGTCGGCCCCCTCGGCAGGCACCACCACCTGCTGGGGCACCCCCTCGGGCGCGGCGAACACCGTGCGCAGGCTCTCCTGCCGGGCCACCACATCGCCCAGTGCGGCCCCCAACGCTTCGGCATCCAGGGGCCCGTCGAGCCGCAACGCCGTGGCGATGTTGTACACCGGCGAAGGCCCATGCAACTGATCCAAGAACCACAACCGCTGCTGGGCAAACGACAACGGCACCACCGCCGGCCGTGGCCGCGCCACCAACGGCGCCACCGCGCCAACCCCGCCCTCACCGACCCGGGCCGCCAACTGCGCCACCGTGGGCGCATCGAAGACCGCACGCACCCCCAGCCCGGCATCCAGACCGGCGTTGACCGCCGCGATCAACCGCATCGCCGACAGCGAATCGCCACCCAAATCGAAAAACGAGTCATCGACCCCGACCCGCTCCACACCCAACACCCGGGCATAGATACCGGCCACAATCTCCTCAGCAGGAGTGCCCGGCGCCCGATACCGATCACCATCGGAATACTCCGGAGCCGGCAACGCCCGGGTATCAAGCTTGTTATTGACCGTCAACGGCAACGCATCGATCACCACCACCGCCGCGGGCACCATATAGCCCGGCAACCGCTGCGCCAGCACCTCACGCGCGACACCCGGATCCGCGGTGCCGGTGATGTAGCCGACCAAACGCTTATCACCGGGACGGTCCTCACGGGCGACCACCACCGCCTGCTCAACACCATCACATGCGGCCAGCGCAGCCTGAACCTCACCCAACTCGATGCGATACCCGCGGATCTTGACCTGCTCATCAGCACGGCCCACATAGACCAGCTGCCCATCACCATCCCAGCGCGCCAGATCCCCGGTGCGATACATCCGGGTCCCAACACCACCGAACGGACACGCCACAAACCGCGAAGCGCTCAACCCCGACCGACCCACATAACCGACCCCCACCCCCGAACCGGCCACATACAACTCACCCACCACACCGGCAGCCACCGGACGCAACCACGCATCCAGCACAAACAACGCCGCCCCAGCCACCGGGGAACCAATCGGCACCACCGCCGCGCCCGCCCTCAACGGCGCACTGATCGCCACACACATCGTCGTCTCGGTCGGCCCATACGCATTAAGCATCACCCGCCCCGGCGCCCACCGATCCACCACCTCAGGCGGGCACGCCTCCCCGGCCATCACCACCGTCACCGACTCCAACCCCTGCGGCGAGAGCATCGCCACCGCCGACGGAGTCTGGGTCAACACACTGACCCCCTCGGCCACCAACACGTCATGGAAATCGCCCGGCGAGGCCACCACCTGCTCAGCAACCACCACCACCCGGCCCCCACCCAACAGGGCACCAAGGATCTCCCACGCCGACACATCGAACGCCAACGAATGACACAACGCCCACACCCCAGCACCGGGCAACCCCGCATCCTGCAGCGACCCCAACAACGACGTCACATTGCGATGCGTGATCCCCACCCCCTTAGGCACACCCGTCGTGCCCGAGGTGTAAATCACATACGCCACATCATCAGCACCCGGACCCCCCGACAACGCCGTGCCCGGATAGGCGTCGATACGCGGATCGGCAACATCGACCACCGCCACCGCACACCCACCCAACCGATCCACCAGATCAGCACAGCTCAGCACCGCCACCGGCGCGGCATCGCCCACCACGAACTCGACCCGCCCATCCGGCGATGACGGATCAATCGGCAAATACGCCGCCCCCGACTTGAGCACCCCCAAAATCGCCACGACCGCCTCCACCGACCGCGACAACAACAACCCCACACACTGCCCCGGACCAGCACCCAAACCAGCCAACAACCACGCCACCCGATTCGAGGCCTCATCAAGCTCGCGATAGCTCACCGACCGGCCACCACCAGTCACCGCCACCGCACCCGGCACCCGCCCCACCTGCGCGCCAAACAACCCCGGAACCGACACCGCCGACCCCACCGGCCGACTCAACACACCCCGATTACCAACCTCATCCAACCGAGCCAACTCAAACTCACCCAACACCCCCACCGACGACACCAACCGCACCGGATCAGCAGCCATCGCCACCACCACACGCCGCAACCGCTCGATCAGCACCTCGACACTGGCCGCGTCGAACACATCGGTGCGGAACTCCACCGACCCGGAAATCCCGGCTGGCTCACCGGTTTCGGTCCAGCGCTCACCCAGCGAGAACATCAGATCCATCCGAGCGGTCTGGGTGTCCACGGGCATCCGGCTGACCTGAACCTCGCCCAGTGTCGACTCGGCGGTGGGATCCCCGGCGAGGTTCTGCCAAGCGAGCGCCACTTGCACAAGTGGATGGTGGGTCCGGCTCCGAGTCGGGTTGAGTCGATCCACCAGCACCTCGAACGGCACATCCTGGTGTTCGTAGGCAGCCAGGCTGCGCTGGCGTACCTGGCCCAGCAGTTCGGCGACAGTGGGGGCCCCGCTGAGATCGACCCTCAACACCAGCGTGTTGACGAAGAACCCCACCAGCTCGTTGAGGGCCGGATCCCGCCGTCCGGCGATCGGAAAGCCCACCGCCACATCGGTACTGGCGCCCAAGCCCGACAGCAGCAACGCGAGCGCGGCCTGCAGCACCATGAAGCTGGTCGCATTGTGCTCATGGGCCACCCGGGCAATCCGCTGCTGCAACTCGGCCGGCCATTCCACGGTCACAGTGGCTCCATGGAAATTAGCCACCGGCGGATACGGCCGATCGGTGGGCAACTCGAGCAGCTCAGGCAGCCCCGCAAGGGCCTGCTCCCAATAGTCCAGCTGTGCGTTGATGCGGCTGTCAACATCGTCGAGGTCGCCCAAAAGTTCGCGCTGCCACAGCGTGTAATCGACATACTGCACCGGCAGCGGCACCCAATCGGGAACCCGCCCCGCACACCGACTGATATAGGCCTGGCCCAAATCATGCATCAGCGGCGCGATCGACCACCCATCGGCGGCGATGTGGTGCACGGCGACCGCCAGAACATGCTCGTCCTCGGCGAAACGGAAAAGCATCGCCCGCAAAGGGATCTCGCGTGCCAGATCGAAGCTGCGACGTGCCACCGCGTCGATCGCCCGGTCCACTTGCTCGGTCGACCAGTCGGTGCCATCGACGACCTGCCATCCGAAATCGGCCCGCTCGACGGGTACCACCACCTGGTAGGGCACGCCCTTGGACTCGGCGAATACGGTTCGCAGGCTTTCCTGGCGACCGACGACGTCGGTCAGCCCCGCACCCAACGCCTCGACATCGAGGGGGCCGGTCAATCGAAGCGCGGTCGCCATGTTGTACACGGGTGACGGTCCCTGCAATTGGTCGAGGAACCACAACCGCTGCTGCGCATACGATAACGGAATCACCGCGGGCCGCTGCCGGGCCGTCAACCGCGCCGGGCTGTTTTCACTCTCACCGATGCGGGATGCCAGCTGCGCGATCCGCGGCGCATCGAAGATGGTTCGCACCGTAAGTTCGGCATCCAGGCCGGTGTTGACCGCGGCGATCACCCGCATCGCCGACAGTGAATCGCCACCCAGGTCGAAGAAGGAGTCGTCGACCCCGACCCGCTCAACGCCGAGCACGTCGGTGTAGATGCCGGCGAGGATCTCCTCGGTGGGGGTGGTGGGGGCGCGGTAGTGGTCGACGTCGGTGTATTCGGGTGTGGGCAGGGCGCGTTTGTCGAGTTTGCCGTTGACGGTCAGTGGCAGCGTGTCCACTGTGACCACGGCGGCCGGCACCATGTAGGGGGGCAGCTGTTCGGCCAGCAGGGCGCGCGTCTTGGCGGGGTCTGCGGTGCCGGTGAGGTAGCCGACGAGTCGTTTGTCGCCGGGGCGGTCCTCGCGGGCGATGACGGCGGCCTGTTCCACTCCGTCGAGGGCGGCCAGCGCGGCCTGGATCTCGCCGAGTTCGATGCGGTAACCGCGGATCTTGACCTGCTCATCGGCGCGACCCAGGTACTGCAGTTGCCCATCAGCATTCCAGCGCACCAGATCTCCGGTGCGATACATCCGCGACCCGGGCCCACCGAACGGGCAGGCCACAAACCGAGTAGCGCTCAACGCGGACCGGCCCAAGTAGGCATACGACAATCCAGCGCCGGCCACATACAACTCACCGGCCACACCGGCCGGCACCGGCCGCAACCACCGATCGAGCACGAAGAAGCCGAGGTGAGCCAAGGGCGCGCCGATCGGGCTGGCACTGCGCTCGACGTCGCCATCGACGATCTCGCGGAACGAGGCATGCACGGTGGTCTCAGTGATGCCGTACATGTTGATCAAGCGCGGCGATCCCGGGTGAGTGTCCCGCCAGCCGCGAAGACGTTGCGGTTCAAGCGCTTCGCCGCCGAACACCACGGTTTCAAGCTTCAGCTGCTGCCCCAGTTCGGGCTGCAGCGCATCCGCGGTCTGCAGCGCATAGAACGCCGATGGGGTTTGGCTGAGGATGGTGACGTGTTCGGTGACCAGGAGGTGGTGGAGGTCTTCGGGTGAGCGGGCCACGATCTCGGGGACGATGACGAGTCGCCCGCCGTGGAGCAGGGCACCGAAAATCTCCCAGACTGCGAAGTCGAAGGCCAGGGAGTGACTCTGCGACCAGACCTGCCCTTCGAGTTCCAACTCGGTGTCGAGGGTGTGGAGTAGTTGGGTGACGTTGTGGTGGGCCACGGCGACGCCTTTGGGGGTGCCGGTGGTTCCGGAGGTGTAGATGATGTAGGCGATGTTGTCGGGGTGTGGTGCTGATAGTGCTGTGGCGGGCTGGATGCTCAGGCGCGGATCGGTGATGTCGATGACCGGTAGCCCGGCATGATGCAGGCGGCCGGCCAGTGCGGTGGTCGACAGTGCGGTGACGGGTGTGGCGTCGGTGATCATGAACTCGATGCGCGCGTCGGGGTGAGCCGGATCGATCGGCAGGTAGGCCGCCCCGGTTTTGAGCACCGCCAGCATCGCGATGATCGCCTCGGCCGAGCGGGAAAACAGCAGCGCCACCGTCTGTCCGGGACCCGCGCCGTGGGCGGCCAGCAGGTGGGCCACCCGGTTAGCGGCCTCGTCGAGTTCGCGGTAGGTCAGCGAACGGCCCTCGAAGCTGAGCGCGACGGCTTCGGGTACGCGGGCCACCTGCGCGGCGAACAACCCCGGAATCGAGGGCAGCAAGGCGCTGACCGGTTCGCTCAACACCGCCCGGTTACTGACCGCGTCGAGGCGGGTATGTTCGGCGGCATCGAGCACATCGACCGACGACAACGCCCGGGTGGGATCGGCGGTCATCGCCGCCACCACCCGGCCCAGACGCTCGATGAGCACCTCGATGCTGGCCGCGTCATAGACATCGGTGCGGAACTCCACCGTCCCCGAAATCCCTTCGGGCGCACCGGTTGGGGTCCAGCGCTCCCCCAGCGACACCGTCAGATCCATCCGCGCGGTGCGAGTATCGGCCGGCATCTGACTGACCTGCGCCGCACCCAAACTCAACCCGGCCACCGCATCGCTGTCCTGCCAGTTCTGCCAGGCCAGCATCACCTGCACCAGCGGATGATGAGTCAGACTGCGCGCCGGGTTGAGCCGATCGACCAACGCCTCAAAGGGCACATCCTGATGCTCGTAAGCGGCCAGGCTGCGCGCACGCACCTGAGCCAACAACTCGGCCACGCTCAGATCCGCGCCCAGATCCACCCGCAGCACCAACGTGTTGACGAAAAACCCCACCACCTCATCGAGGGCCGGATCCCCGCGCCCAGCGATCGGGAAGCCCACCGTCACATCGGTGCTGGAACTGAGTTGGGACAACAACACCGCCAGGGCGGCCTGGACCACCATGAACCCGGTCACGTGGTACTCATCGGCGACCCGCTGCAGCTGCTGCTGCAGCTGCACCGGCCAATGCAGTCCCACACTGGCACCGCGGTAATCGGCCACCGCCGGATAGGGCCGATCGGTGGGCAACTCCAACCGCTCAGCCAACCCGCCCAGCGCCTGCTCCCAATAGGCCAGCTGCGCCGCGATACGGCTGTCGGGATCATCCAGGTCACCCAACAGCTCACGCTGCCACAACGTGTAATCGACATACTGCACCGCCAACGGCGCCCAACCCGGAGCCTGCCCGGCGCAGCGGCTGGCATAGGCCAACCCCAGATCAGCGGCCAACTGGGTGACCGACCACCCATCAGCAGCGATATGGTGCACCGTCACCGCCAACACATGCTCATCCTCAGCGATGCGGAAAAGCATTGCCCGCAACGGGATCTCGCGCTCCAGATCAAAACTGTGGCGCACCACCACGCCGATCGCCTGCTCCAGCCGGGCCGCCGACCAGCCGCCGGCATCAATGACCTGCCAGCCGAAGTCGGCCCCCTCGGCAGGCACCACCACCTGCTGGGGCACCCCCTCGGGCGCGGCGAACACCGTGCGCAGGCTCTCCTGCCGGGCCACCACATCGCCCAGTGCGGCCCCCAACGCTTCGGCATCCAGGGGCCCGTCGAGCCGCAACGCCGTGGCGATGTTGTACACCGGCGAAGGCCCATGCAACTGATCCAAGAACCACAACCGCTGCTGGGCAAACGACAACGGCACCACCGCCGGCCGTGGCCGCGCCACCAACGGCGCCACCGCGCCAACCCCGCCCTCACCGACCCGGGCCGCCAACTGCGCCACCGTGGGCGCATCGAAGACCGCACGCACCCCCAGCCCGGCATCCAGACCGGCGTTGACCGCCGCGATCAACCGCATCGCCGACAGCGAATCGCCACCCAAATCGAAAAACGAGTCATCGACCCCGACCCGCTCCACACCCAACACCCGGGCATAGATACCGGCCACAATCTCCTCAGCAGGAGTGCCCGGCGCCCGATACCGATCACCATCGGAATACTCCGGAGCCGGCAACGCCCGGGTATCAAGCTTGTTATTGACCGTCAACGGCAACGCATCGATCACCACCACCGCCGCGGGCACCATATAGCCCGGCAACCGCTGCGCCAGCACCTCACGCGCGACACCCGGATCCGCGGTGCCGGTGATGTAGCCGACCAAACGCTTATCACCGGGACGGTCCTCACGGGCGACCACCACCGCCTGCTCAACACCATCACATGCGGCCAGCGCAGCCTGAACCTCACCCAACTCGATGCGATACCCGCGGATCTTGACCTGCTCATCAGCACGGCCCACATAGACCAGCTGCCCATCACCATCCCAGCGCGCCAGATCCCCGGTGCGATACATCCGGGTCCCAACACCACCGAACGGACACGCCACAAACCGCGAAGCGCTCAACCCCGACCGACCCACATAACCGACCCCCACCCCCGAACCGGCCACATACAACTCACCCACCACACCGGCAGCCACCGGACGCAACCACGCATCCAGCACAAACAACGCCGCCCCAGCCACCGGGGAACCAATCGGCACCACCGCCGCGCCCGCCCTCAACGGCGCACTGATCGCCACACACATCGTCGTCTCGGTCGGCCCATACGCATTAAGCATCACCCGCCCCGGCGCCCACCGATCCACCACCTCAGGCGGGCACGCCTCCCCGGCCATCACCACCGTCACCGACTCCAACCCCTGCGGCGAGAGCATCGCCACCGCCGACGGAGTCTGGGTCAACACACTGACCCCCTCGGCCACCAACACGTCATGGAAATCGCCCGGCGAGGCCACCACCTGCTCAGCAACCACCACCACCCGGCCCCCACCCAACAGGGCACCAAGGATCTCCCACGCCGACACATCGAACGCCAACGAATGACACAACGCCCACACCCCAGCACCGGGCAACCCCGCATCCTGCAGCGACCCCAACAACGACGTCACATTGCGATGCGTGATCCCCACCCCCTTAGGCACACCCGTCGTGCCCGAGGTGTAAATCACATACGCCACATCATCAGCACCCGGACCCCCCGACAACGCCGTGCCCGGATAGGCGTCGATACGCGGATCGGCAACATCGACCACCGCCACCGCACACCCACCCAACCGATCCACCAGATCAGCACAGCTCAGCACCGCCACCGGCGCGGCATCGCCCACCACGAACTCGACCCGCCCATCCGGCGATGACGGATCAATCGGCAAATACGCCGCCCCCGACTTGAGCACCCCCAAAATCGCCACGACCGCCTCCACCGACCGCGACAACAACAACCCCACACACTGCCCCGGACCAGCACCCAAACCAGCCAACAACCACGCCACCCGATTCGAGGCCTCATCAAGCTCGCGATAGCTCACCGACCGGCCACCACCAGTCACCGCCACCGCACCCGGCACCCGCCCCACCTGCGCGCCAAACAACCCCGGAACCGACACCGCCGACCCCACCGGCCGACTCAACACACCCCGATTACCAACCTCATCCAACCGAGCCAACTCAAACTCACCCAACACCCCCACCGACGACACCAACCGCACCGGATCAGCAGCCATCGCCACCACCACACGCTCCAGGCGCCTCGCTAATTGACGGACATCACAATTAGGAATGAGCTGCCCTTTGCCCGGTGTGCTGAAGAACAGCTGATCCCCGGCCCTGAAGAAGACGAGCCCGAACTGATTCCCAAGGCCGGCATGAGTCAAGGTTCCCGATGCAGCAGCACGACCGAAATGGCTTATAGGCGCCGCCGGGATGATGTTGACAACAACGCGATTTGGCGCTTCGCCAGACTCGCGTAATCGCGCACCGCCTTCAATTCTTCGCACCGGGAAGCGTTGATGTTGCAGCGCCTCGCGCATCCGCGAGTCGACGTGCTCACAAAATTTAGCGATGGTCGATCCCGGCGAGGCATTCAACACCAAGGGCACGACCCCGTTGATCATCCCGGGCACCGTCTTCGACTCAGGTAGCACGCGCCTGCTCACCGGGAAGTCGAGCGCGATCTCGGAGCTCTGTCCGTCACGTCCCTGCACCAGCAGTGCGCAGGCCGCCGTAATCACCGACGAGCGACGCACCCCCAACGACCGCGCCAATTCGTCGATATGATCAACGGCGAAGGAATCCAATCGAACGGGTACGAAGGAGTCATCCAGTTCACGATCGACCGCGCTTTGCGTCGAGGGGTAAATCGGTACACCCTCCGACGGCAGGTGCCTGCTCCAATACGCGTGATCGTCGTCGTAGTCATCGGAAGCTTCGTACTTTGATTCGCATTCGATCAGATCGCCCAGTGATCCGAAAAAGGCGGGCGGAAGCGACTCTCCCGAAGAAAGTGCGGAATAGACGTCGGCGATTCGATGGCAAACAAGCGCAAGACCGATTCCGTCGATCGCTATGTGGTGGCAGCAGGCGAATAAATAAAATTCGTCCGGCTTGGCGCGCAGCAGGGAGAATTTGAAAAGCGGACCACTTAACGGCATCGGTACGCGTTGAATTGAGGACGCTACTCGATAGACGTCCCGACCAGGATCCTGGGAGCCGGCGAGATCGTGATACGCAAGCTCGACCTCCGGATAGTCGACGGCCCTCTGGAAAACCCTGCCGTCCACCTCGAAGAACGCCGCTCTCAGCGGTTCGGCCTCGCCCACCACCTGACGAACCGCGTGCTCGAGCCAACCACGCTCTACCGGCCCCTCGATCCGCACCAACACACCGAGCTGCCACTCGGTTTCAGATCGACCGGTTTCCTGTGCAAGCCATATATCGAGTTGTCCGCGTGTTAATGGGTATGTTCGGTCATCGACTTCCATCCCACCCCCTACAACCGCGAGACCTAATGGTCAGGAGCACTTTGCCGGGCTCATGCACAGGACGTCTTGGCCGTGTGCCCGCCTAGTCCTTTTCGATGAAAATCCTGGAATCGTTACCATCCGCAGCCCGAGGTCCCGCAATCGATCGTACGCAGGCAAAGGCCACCCACAGCCTGTTGCCGTGTCGTTTACCGACACGAGCGAACTGCGACGCTCGGCCTCAAGGAAACCGGCCTTCATCCATTCTCCTGGGAGTGTAGGTGACACGCCCCGACGGCTCAAAACCCTAACGGAGAGCATGGAGTCGGCGAGCGAGTTTCCCGACAGTTACGTGCAATTACGACTACTGAAACGCGAAAGATACACCGAGCCGATCTAACCCTGTAAAACTGCTGTGTAAAGGCTGTTTGCGCAGACGCGGTCCGTGTTGCCCAGAGCCGCGCCTAAGCAAACACCGGGCCTCGCCCCTCGGGCCGCTGAGCACGCTGGGCGAAGTAGCGTTTACGATCGCCGCGATGAAAATTGTGCTGGCAGCTTACGGAACTCGGGGTGACATCGAGCCCAGCGCCGCTGTCGGCCGGGAACTACTGCGCCGAGGCCACGACGTTCACATGGCCGTCCCGCCCGACCTCATCGGTTTCGTCGAGACGGTCGGCCTACCAGCGGTGGCCTACGGGCCCGATCTACACACGGTTGTCGACTCCCACCGCAACTTCTGGGCGCGCTTCTTTCGCAGCTTTTGGAAGATCAAAGAAGTAACAAAGCTGTGGCATGAGGCTTGGGAGCCCAGGACCAGGGGCTGGGCTGAGATGAGTTCGACGCTCACTTCGCTGGTCGACGGGTCCGACCTGCTGATCGCAGGCCTGGTCTTCGAGGAGGTTGCAGCCAACGTCGCGGAGCATCACCGGATTCCTTTCGCGACGCTGCATTACTTCCCGATCCGGGCAAATGGTCAACTCCTTCCGGCATTGCCCTCACCATTGGCCCGCTCAGCAATGTCTCTCAACGAGTGGCTGTCTTGGCGCGTGATAAAGAGGGTCGAGGACGCGCAGCGCCGTGAGCTGGGCTTGACACCGGCAAACGCGCCCACGGCTCGACGAATTTCGACATATGGCTCGCTGGAAGTTCAGGCCTATGACGAGGTCTGGTTCCCAGGATTGGCCGCCGAGTGGTCGGAGCGGGACGGACGACGTCCACTTGTCGGCGCGTTGACCCTGGAGTTGACCACGAATGCCGACGACGAGGTCGCGTCGTGGATGGCGAGGGGGAAACCGCCGATCTACTTCGGCTTCGGCAGCTTACCGGTCGAGTCTGCGGCCGAGACGGTCACGATGATCGGCGCAGCCTGCGAGCAGTTGGGAGAGCGGGCTTTAGTTTGCGCCGGCGGGACTGACTTCGGCCACGTTCCGCACATGGAGCACGTCAAGGTTGTGGATGCGGTGAACTTCGCGGCTACGCTTCCCGCCTGCCGCGCAGTCGTTCACCACGGTGGCGCAGGCACCACGGCTGCAGGCCTGCGCGCCGGCCTGCCTACACTGATCCTCTCGACCGATCTCGATCAGACGCTCTGGGGAGTTCAGGTCAAACGACGCAAAGTTGGTTTCGCGCGGCGTCTTTCGGCCACTTCCCGCGAATCGCTGGTCGCCGACCTCCGCCGGATTCTCGCCCCGGAGTACGCGGCTCGAGCCCGCGAGATGGCCACCCAGATGAGTCAACCCGCCGCGAGTGTTTCGGCCGCCGCTGATCTCATCGAGAGTTTCGTCCGCATTCGGCATGTCGGCTGATCGGCGAACACGGACCGGCAAGATATCACCCCCTCGCCGAGTGGGTATGGTCAACTCAATCGACGCAAGACGAGCAGCAGCGAACCAATCACCCGGATGTGAAGGGCCTGAATCCGCCATGAAATTCATGCTGGCAAGCTATGGAAGTCGTGGCGATGTCGAGCCGTGCGCCGCTGTCGGCCGTGAATTGCTGCGCCGAGGCCACGATGTTTGCATAGCGGTCCCGCCCGACCTCGTCGGCTTCGCCGAGTCGGTGGGGCTCACGGCGGTCGCCTTCGGGCCGAACACCCGGCCGTGGCTGGACGAACACCGCGACTTCTTCAACCGGCTGTTCCGCAACTCCTGGAATATTCCGGATTTGATCAGGTCCTGGCGCGAGGTGTGGGAACCCGTTGCCCAGTGCCGGGAGGAGATCAGGACGACGCTGACGTGGCAGGCAACGGGATCCGACGTGCTGATCACCGGACTGGTTTTCGAAGAGACCGTTGCCAATGTGGCCGAATATCTCGACATTCCGCTCGCCACCATCCATTACTTCCCGGCACGAGCTCACGGTCAGCTGTTTGCCAACATCCCGGCACCATTGGCTCGGTCCGCAATGACAATGTACGAGTGGCTGACTTGGCGCATGGGCAAGAAGATTGATGACGCACAGCGTCGCGAACTCGGCCTGCCCGAGGCGACCCGCCCTTCACAGCGCCACATCACAGCACGCGGATCACTGGAAGTTCAAGCCTACGACGAGGTTTGCTTCCCGGGCCTGGCCACCGAGTGGGCGAAATACGATGGTCAACGGCCTTTCGTCGGAGCGCTCATGATGGATTTGCCGGGGGATGACGACGACGAGGTGGCGTCGTGGATTGCCGCGGGAACACCGCCGATCTACTTCGGCTTCGGCAGCATCCCGGTGGGTTCGCCGGCCGATACCGTCGCCATGATCAGCGCGGCGTGCGCGCAGTTGGGTGAGCGGGCTTTGATTTGTGCCGGCTGGAGTGACTTCACCGATATCCCCTACCCCGACAACGTCAAGATCGCACGCACGGTGAATTTTTCAGCAACCTTCCCCGCGTGCCGGGCAGTCGTCCACCATGGCGCCGCGGGTACCGCAGCCGCAGGCTTCCGAGCCGGAGTCCCCCAGCTGATCCTCTGGACCTGGCCCGATCAGTCTCTCTGGGCAGCTCAAGTCAAACGACTCAAAGTTGGCTCCGGTCGGCGGTTTTCGACCACTACACAGGATTCATTGGTCAGCGACCTTCGCGGGATCCTCGCCGCACAATACACAGCCCGAGCCCGTGAACTCGCCACCCGAATGACCCAGCCCGCCGAAAGCGTCGCGGCAGCAGCCGATCTGGTGGAGAGTTTCGCTCAGTCGCCGCGTAAGGGCTATTGATCCGAGGTCGGCCAAAGCGGACTGGACTTCATCGTAGAAACAATGCGTCACTCAGATCGACGTTGATGAGAAACGGGGAACATAGTGGGACTGGTGCGGCAAATATCTAGTGGTGTCGCGGGATTGATCTACCGGCCTACCGACGCGGTTGCCGAGGAGTATCACAAGTGGTACTACGGCACCCTCATCCAGAACAGAGCCACATGGTTGGGTGTCGGCTGCTGGAAGTCCGTCAGTGACATGTGGAATTACCAGGAGATACTCTTCGAATTGAAGCCGTCCCTGATCATCGAGTTCGGCACCCGTTACGGCGGCTCCGCCCTATTTTTCGCCACCATCATGAGACAGATGGGTCAACCGTTCAAGGTGCTCTCCGTAGACATCTCGCAAAAGGACCTCGACCCAGCGGCCCAGCGTGACCCCGACATAGAGTTTGTTGAATCGTCGTCGACGGTCCCGATGATCGCCGACCAAATCCGGCTGCTCAAAGACCGATTTCGGGGCAGGGTTTTCGCCATTTTGGATAGCGACCATTCAATGAACCACGTACTGGCCGAGATGAAATTGTTGCGGCCCTTACTCTCTGCGGGCGACTATCTCATAGTCGAGGACTCCAACATCAACGGCCATCCCGTGCTACCTGGATGGGGACCCGGCCCCTTTGAAGCCATCGAGGCGTACGAGCACGAGCACCCGAACGATTATACCCACGATGTGAAGCGGGAGAACAAATTTGGCTGGACATTCGCGACCAACGGGTTCTTGATCCGCAATTGATAAATCCGGCCGGCATGTCCCTGAAGGTGTACGCAACGTTGCAGCCGTTGGTCGCCTTGTACTGCAGCTGTAGATCGGGGCTAGCGGTTGTGGGCGTGTCTACGCTGGTCAGAGCGGTGACCGCGGCACCATTCGATGTTTGTGAAGACAATAGAACTGGCCGCGGTCACCGCGGTCGCCAGCGTAGACCCCGATCGGTGGTGGACCGAGTACTCGGCGATGATCGATCGGATCGCGCCGCGTTTTGCCCGATATGAACCCTTGCGCCATGCCGGCGAACTCATGCTGGGAATGGTCTCGGGCCTGGACCGCAAGAATTGCTGGACCATCGCCGAACACCGCGGCGCCGCCACGCCCGATGGTCTGCAGCATCTGCTGGCGCGCGCCAGCTGGGACGCCGACGCCGTCCGCGACGACCTGCGCGACTACGTCGTCGACGCGTTCGGCGATCCGGGAGCAATCCTGGTAGTCGACGAGACCGGTGACGTCAAGAAGGGCACACAGTCGGTCGGGGTGCAGCGGCAATACTCGGGCACCGCGGGCCGCATCGAGAACTCCCAAGTCGCGGTATATCTGACCTACGCCGCACCCCGCGGGCACGCCCTGATCGACCGCGCCCTCTACCTACCCAAGTCGTGGACCGAGGATTCCGATCGCTGCAATCAAGCCGGAATCCCGCAGCAAGACAGGGGCTTTGCCACCAAGCCGAGACTGGCCACGGCGTTGATTGACCGCGCGGTCACCGCCAACGTACCGGCGGCATGGGTGGCCGGCGACGAAGTCTATGGCGCTGACCCACGATTGCGGGCCGCCGTGCGCAGCCATGGGCTGGGCTATGTGCTGGCCGTGGCGGCCAACCGACGGGTCCCCACCCACGCCGGCCCGATTCGCGTCGACGCGCTACCCGCGTTGATTCCCGCACGGGCCTGGCAGCGCCACTCCGCCGGCGCCGGCGCACACGGCCCGCGGCTGTACTCGTGGGCGTGGTTTCGGCTGCTGCCCGAAGACGACGCCGACAAGGGGATGCACCATTTGCTGATCCGCCGCAACGATGTCACCGGTGAGCATGCCTACCTGCGCTGCTACTCACCGCGGCCAGTGCCGCTGCGCACCCTGGTAGCGGTGGCCGGCCAACGGTGGCGCATCGAGGAATCGTTCCAGGCCGCCAAAGGCCTGGTCGGACTCGATCAACACCAGGTCCGGCGCTGGCGATCCTGGTATCGCTGGACCACGCTGGCCATGCTCGCTCACGCGTTCCTGGCCGTCACCACCGCGGTCAAACGCACCACCACACCCACCCCTGCCGGTCTGATCGCATTGACCGTCAACGAGTTTCGTCGACTCTTCGACGCTCTCCTGCTGGCCACCAACCACACCATCACCACGCTGCTGGCCTGGTCACGATGGCGCCGACGACATCAATACCGCGCCCGACAATCCCACTACCGACGACGCGAACACCAATGATCCCGATCTACGGCTGCAGTACTTGGTGACGCCACGAGGCATATACCTTAAGGATGATGGGCAACATACTCGATCCGCAGGATCAGACGGCGTTTGACGCCTGGCGGGCGACCGGGGTCACCAGCCTGCTTCAGTGTGTTTGGGTGTACGACCGCCCGATCAACATCGACGGTTTACAGCATTTCCATCACAACCTCGAGCGCGGAAGATTATCCCGTTGTATTGAACGGTCACCATTGCCGTTCGGACGCCACCGCTGGATATCGTCCGAAGGCTCATCCGCCAATGAGATCGTCGCACCGCTCCGACCACGTGAACAGTTTGATACCTGGCTCGAGGAGCAGGCTCTCAGGCCACTGGATGTCGAGCGAGGACCGGGTTGGCACCTCGCGGTGCTCCCGTTCACCGACGGCGGCGCCGGGGTCAGTTTGGTCGTCTCGCACTGCCTCACTGACGGCGTTGGGCTCTGCGAAGCGCTGGTCGATGCTGCCATGGGCCGGGGTGACCCGATGAGCTTGCCCGCTGCCGGGTCCCGCCGTCGGTGGCAAGCGCTGCGCGAGGACGTCCGCCAGGCCGCGCGCGACACACCCGCGATCGGCCGCGGCGTGGCAGCTGCAGCGCGGTTGGCTCGACAAAGTCGCGGTTCTGCCGGAGCTGCAGTTCCGCGGCCTACCCGAGCACCTTCAATACCAGCCGGTGCCGACGAAACCATGACGCTTCCGACGGTGACGATTTCCGTCGATGCCGATCAGTGGGACGCCCGCGCATACGAGCTCGGGGGCACCAGCAACACGCTGCTCGCCGGACTGGCAACCCGTCTGGCTCAGCGGCTGGGACGGGTCAACGGTGACGGTTCGGTCGCCTTGAGGCTGCCTGTGAACGAGCGCGTCGAGGGGGACGATAGAGCCAATGCAGTAAGCACTATCTCCATCGCCGTCAGTCCCGCTCCTGTGACGACGGATCTTCGCGAGCTTCGGACCGCAATCAAACGAGCGCTGATTCGCCACCAGCAGGTGGCCGACGATGAGCAGGCAGTATTGTCGCTCGTTCCCCTGTTGCCCCTGTTGCCGAAGCGGCTCGTCAGAGCCGCCGGCAGTGCGGCCACTTTCGCGGTCTCATCCAATCTGGGTGTGGTCGATCCAGCCGCGACCCGAGCCGATGGCACCTACGCCGGCTACTTCGCCATGAAGATTCTCTACCCGAGCCCGACCAGGACGATGATGCACAGGCTTGGCGGACTGCAGGTGTTTCTTTCCGGCAGAGCGCAAGAACGGGTCTTTGTCTCGGCCACTGCATATCAGCCGGGCCGGCCCAACACCAACGACGATTTGCGACAAGAACTCTCGGGCACGTTGCACGACTTTTCGCTCACGGCAACCGATATCTGATCCGCCATGGCGCCCCAGAGGGGCGAACCCGTCGGCGGCATAATTACCGGGATACCGCTCGACCGGGGCCGCCCCAGAGGGGCGAACCCGTCGGCGGCATAATTACCGGGATACCGCTCGACCGGGGCTATTCGAGCCCACGGGCATGGAGGACAGCCGGAACAAACTCGGTTGAGTTCACAAGAACCTAGACAGAACAACCGACAGAGTAGTGTTTCGGCCGTGTGGGGGTCACTGCTGGCGCTGGCGCTTCTGGCGGGACTCAATCCAGTGCGTCTCGGCATCGCCCTTCTGGTGATCTCCCGGCCACGGCCCATGCAGAACCTGCTGATCTACTGGATCGGCTGTCTGACAGTCGGCGTTCTTTTCTTGCTGGTTCCGCTGATGGTGCTGCATAACACTCCAGCGCTTGCGTCCTTCGCAAAGGACTTGGGCACCCCGGCCACTGACGTGAACTCCACCGTCCGACTCGTTCAAGTCTGGGTGGGTGTGCTTGCGCTGATCATCGCCGCGGTGATGGCTGTTCGACACATGGCGCGCCAGCGAGCGCAAGCGTCCGCCCTGAGTGGGAACGCTTCGGAATCGCCGCAGGAATCGAGTACGCCGAACGCGATCACGCGGCTGTTTAGTCCCGCACGAGACGGGTCGACGCAAGGTAGAGGTGTAATTCGGGGGCTGCTAGCCCGCACCTACAACGCGTGGGAAAACGGATCTCTATGGGTCGCATTCGTTATCGGACTCCTATCGGGACCAGGAGCCGACGGCGCTCTATACGTACTCGCTATCATCTTGCCCACGGGAGCCGCGACCGGCACGCAGGTCAGCGCCGTTATCGCGTTCGTCCTTGTAATGTTTGCGGTTGAGGAAATCGCGCTCGCCAGCTATTTGGTCACACCGGCAAGAACCCAAGGCGTGGTGCAACGGTTGCACGACTGGGCACTCGAGCACCGTCGACAACTTCTCGTTGCCCTCTTCGCAGTAGGCGGCATCGCATTGGTGGCCAACGGCACGGGCCTCGTCTGACCCGGAGGCGGAGGCCGCCTCGGGCGACCGGGGCCAGCGCTCGTCGGGCGCATCGCAGTCTGAGGCCGATACGACCGGACCGGATCGCACCCACGGTAAAGTGTGCCGTCACCTAGGTCCTCAACAGATCAACCGGAGGCTCTGCCGTTGTCAACATCCGTGCTTATCACTGGTGGGGCAGGTTTCATCGGGACCGCGCTTTCGCATCGTCTCGTCGAAGCCGGTTATGACGTCGCCGTGATGGACGTCCTGCATCCACAGGTGCACGCCGGACGTCAAGCAGTGAACTTGCCGCCGTCCGTCCGCTTGTTCACTGGCGATGTCACGCATGCGCCTGACTGGGACGCCGTCCTTCGGTTGTTTCGGCCTTCCCAGTTTGTCCATTTGGCGGCCGAGACGGGGACTGCGCAGTCGCTCTCCCAGGCAACACGCCACGGCTCGGTCAATGTCGTGGGAACCGCCCAGCTACTTGACGCTCTGGGCCGAGCAGCACTCGTGCCCGAGCAGTTTGTCCTAGCGTCATCAAGGGCTGTCTATGGCGAGGGCGCTTGGCAATGCGGCGAAGAAGTCTTCTATCCGCGCCCGCGCAGCCACGCTCAACTTCTGGCTGGGCTGTGGAATCCCCATGGGCCGACAGGTACACCTGCGGTACCGCTCCCGAGCTGCGCGGGCCGAACGGAGCCGCGGCCTACCAACATCTACGCAGCGACCAAACTCGCGCAGGAACACATGTTCGCTGCGTGGACGGCCGCGCATGACACCAAGCTCAGCGTGCTGCGTCTACAGAACGTCTACGGGCCGGGTCAATCACTGACCAACGCATACACGGGAATAGTCGCTCTGTTCGCGCGTTTGGCGTGCGAGCAATCCCCATTGGAGGTCTACGAAGACGGTCGGATAGTGCGTGACTTCGTATACATAGATGACGTCGCAGACGCAATGCTGACCGCGGTGCAGAAGCCTGCGTCGGAGTTGCGCTGCCTCGACATCGGATCGGGTATGGCGACCACCATCTACGAACTCGCCTGCAAGATCAGCGCAATCTGCGACGCCCCAGAGCCGAACGTCGTACCAAAGTTTCGCGACGGTGACGTGCGCGCCGCGAGCTGCGACATCGAGCCGGCGAAAGACCAGCTTCGCTGGAGTCCGAAGTGGGCACTTGAGGATGGTTTGCATGCACTGCTTAAATGGATCGCCGAGCAGTCCCAAATGTCCTCCGCGCGAGGCGATCACAATCATGTACCTAATGATGCTGTTCTGAGGCATGACGAGTCGCGTTAACGGCATCCTTACCGCGAGGTGCAGGATGGCACTTCGCGTGTCGTCCTCTCCATCGACCGCGTGCGACCGAACTAATCATTACTAGCCTCGATTTTGCATCGAAGTTTATGCGGTGCCGTTCCGCTGCTGAATTGTGTTGCTGGGGAGTGGTTTCGGTGTGGTGACGTGGTTGATCGGTCCCGTGTCGCCGGGTGTGCGGGCTTTCCTGGGGGCCTGGTCTTTCTGATCGGTGGGTCAGGTGGGCCGGAGTTCTATCCGAAGGCGGTGCGGATGTGTTGCCAGGCGGTCGCGATCGCTGCGGCCCAGCGCCAGGTGGCGTCGAGGCGTAGTCGCAGTTGGCGGGCGCCGTGGGTGATGCGGGCGGCCACGTGCAGGACCCGGTAGCGGAACGTGGTGATCTCGGCGCGGGCCAGGCCGGGATGGCTGCGAAAGCCGATGAGCCGGGTCCAGGTGACCAGATCGGCGGCGGCGAGGGCGATTTCCAGCCAGGCGGCGTTGGCCCAGAAGGACTGACACGGCAGGTTACGCAGGCCGGTGGCTTTGAGTTCGCGGATGCGGTCTTCGATGCGGGCGTGTTGGCGGTGGCGCAGTTCCAGGCCGGCGACCTGTCCGGGGATGACACCGGCGGGTGTGTCGGTGATGAACGCGGTGACCCGCATCCCGTCGGTGTCGGTGAACCGCAGCTGGGCCCCGGGATGCGGGCGTTCTTTACGCAGGATCAGTCGGGTCCCGGGCGGCCAGGCAGACAGGTTGACCAAGGTGGTGGCCTCAGCGACCCAGGCGCCGTCGCGGATGCCGCCGTGGGTGTCGATCGCCGGGTACCAGCCCTCGGCGAGGTTGAGGGTGTCCACCGCGTCCTGCACCCGGATGTCGACGGGGTAGCCGAAGGAGAACCCGACCCCGGCGGTGCGGCAGGCGTCGGCGAATTTGTGGGTGGCCCCGGCGGTGTCGCAGCGCACCAGCACGTTCGGCTTATCGGGGTCGTCGCAATGATCGGGGTCGGGCTGCCACGCCGCGGGCAGGGCGGCCAGCGCCTGGGCCAGGACGATGACGTGATCAGAGGCGGTGTTGGAGCCGGCGTTACCGGTGCGCAGCAGCCCGGCCAGGGCTTCCCCACCGGAAATCTCGGGGCGATCCAGAAACGCCAGCAGCGGATGAAGACCGAACGTCTTCTTCCAGGTCGGTGTAGCGCCGGCCTTGTTGTCGGAATGATCGATCACCAAGGTGGCGTCGATGTCGATATGCAGCCATTCTCCGGCCGCCGGGGCAGCGCCAGCGGCCCAGGCCGCCGCCCGGGCCGCATCACGTGCGGCGCGCACGGCCGGTAGGTGCGCGGCGTCGATCCGTTCATCAATCAGCCGCCACATCGTGGTCGTCGACGCCTTCGCACCGAACACGTGCTCACGGTCCCCGCACAGCTGGCCAACGCCGTCGATGCAATCGGCCCCGTCAGCGACCGCGGCGGCCAGGTCAGCGAACACCTCCCCGGGCGCGTACACCCACGGACCCCGGTAGGTGTCGGCCAACGCGGCGGTGACCTGCGCTGATAGGCCGGTCCGGTCGGCGAGTTCGCGCAGCATGCCCATCCCGGCGTGCGACACGACCCCATGCCCATCAGCCGACACTTTCACCCGCGAACCGGCCACGATATTCTTCACCTGCGAGGTGCCTTCCAGCTGGAACGATCTGAACCTTAGACAAGTCCGATTATTCCTTGCAGGACAGGCACTTTCGCATATCTACACACCGCTACATAGCGACAAACCGCGAAAAATCCGGGCTAGGCCGACGCGATAATTCCGGCGGGCTTCCCGTCGCCGTCAACCAACACGCTTGAAACGGGCGAAGTTCTCGAGTAGATCGACGGTTTGGGCAACGGAGGCAGCAGGTTCGGTCATGCGGGTTGCGATCTCGCGGGCCCGGGTTGCGTATTGCGGGTTCAGGATTTCGCGAAGGTCGGCGACGAGCGATTCGGGTGTAGTGGTCGTAAAGCGCCGGGCGGTGCCCACCTTCAATTGTTTGACCTGCGCTCCCCTGAACGACTGGTCGGCCAACGTCCAAAGGATCAATGTCGGGACTCCGGCGCGCAGACCTATGGCCGTGGTACCTGCGCCACCGTGGTGTACGACCGCGCGACAGGACGGAAAGATCGCCTCGTAATTCACCGCGCTCACCACCTTGATGTGCTCGGAGTTGAGGACGTCGCTGAAGTCGCTCCAGCCCGAGCACACCAACGCCCGCTCACCCAATTCCGCGCAGGCTGCGCTGATCATCGCGACGGTGTCGGCGGCGGATTCCACGGGTATGCTGCCGAAGCCGAAGAAAATCGGCGGGTTTCCGGCAGCGATCCAGGACCCGACCTCATCATCGGCGTCGGTTGGCGACTCCATCGTCAGCGCGCCGACGAAAGGCCGCCGGCCATCGAATTTCGCCCATTCGGCTGCCAGCCCAGGAAAGCACACCTCGTCGTACGCCTGAACTTCCAGCGATCCACGTTCGGCCATCCGTCGCGACGAGACGCCCGCTGCCTTCGGTAGGCCTAGTTCACGGCGCTGCGCGTCATCGAGCTTCTTCATCACGCGCCAACCCATCCATTCGGACACCGTCATTGCGGAACGGACAAGCGGCGCGGGCAGGTTGGGAACCAGATGGCCGTTGGCTCGCGTCGGAAAGGTATGCAGCGTGGCCAGCGGAATGTCCAGAGACTCCGCGACGTTGGCACCGGGCTGCTCGTCGATGACGCCGGTGAACAGTAGGTCAGCGCCAGCCGCCAACGTCGTCAGCGTCGTGCTCATCTCCTCCCAGCAGTGGCTAGTCAGCTCCCAATCTTGGCGGCCCAGTCTGATCAGATCCCGGACCCTCCAGAACTTGCTGAATAGCCGTGTCAGGAACTCGCGGTGCACGTCCTGCCATTGCCGCGGATCCGGTCCGTACGCAACCGCCGCAAGCCCAGCCGCCTCGGCGAACCCGACTTGATCGGGCGAAACGGCCATGCGCACGTGGTGCCCTCTTCGCAAGAGGTCACGGCCGACGGCAACGAAGGGCTCGACATCGCCTCGAGTTCCATAACTGGCCAACACAAACTTCATCGCGGAGGTCCAAATTTCAATGCAAACCCTAGCCTTTCACTTCCTGAGCACGTTTCTGCGAAGTGAAAGCGGGAGCCTCACCCCCAGCTCAGCCGCCCGGCAGTCTATCCCAATGGCCAGCAGCTGGCTCCCACCTGACCTCGCGGAGGGCCCAGGCGCCGGCTGACCTTGAATGGCGTGAGCTCTGCTGGAACAAGTGTCTGGTGGCCCATTGGATCTACTGGCCTGCTCGACACATCCATGTGCATGCGATCACAGGGATCGACTACTCTCCCCGTGATGAAGTGGCTCGACTCCAGCAAGGCCCACGCCGCGGCCGGCGACGTCGCACTCGGTGAGTGGGCGCGCGGGCCATGGGGCGTCACAAGAAGATCGATCCTTGTGGTCGGAGGTTGATTCGTGCCAGACCATAGCCCTCGTGCCCACACATTCTTGAAGAAGCGCTCGTCCAACGATGATGCGCTGCTAGACAATCGACTCGCGTTCGTGGACCAGGCCTTGTTTGCGGCGCAGCGTGCCACGGGGCGTAAGGAAGTCATACAGTGCGTGTGGGTCTATGAGCACCCCATCGACTTCGATGGAGTCAGACGTTTCCAACACAATCTCAGTCACGGATTGTTGGGCCGGCGCATCGAGCGTTCGCCGCTGCCGTTCGCCCGGAACCGGTGGGTCTCAGATCGGACGCCGCCGGACGTCAATATCGCCGAGTGCGCCCGCCCGCGTGCCGAGCTCAGCGACTGGGCTGACGAGTGCGCACAGCTTCCCATCGATCCGGAACGGGGACCCGGCTGGCGTCTTGACTTCCTTCCGATGACGGACGGCTCGACTGCGGTCAGCCTGGTGGTCTCCCACTACTTGATCGACGGCATCGGCCTCGCCATTGCGCTGGCTGATGCGATCATGGGCAACAAGCGCGGGCTGGACTACCCTCCTCCGAATTCGCGCGGTCGACTGCAGGCTGTCGTTCAGGATGCTCGACGAACAGCGCGAGACGCGCCTGAGGTTGCCCGAGCGCTCGGGGTGGCAGCTAGACAGGCCCGTCGACGCTGGAACGGCGATGCCGAACCACCGGCATCACGGCCCGTCGCTCCCGGTGGAAGTGACGATCGAGGTGGTAGCGAGGACGTGATCGTCGTACCGACGATCACGGTCTACATCGACCTTCAGGAGTGGGATGCTCGTGCGGCGGCGCTCGGCGGAGCCCCTCATACGCTCGTGTCAGGGCTTGCCGCGAAACTCGGGGAACGTATCGGTCGTCGACGTGCCGGCGACGGCCTCGTCACCCTCCAACTCCCTATGAACGAGCGCGTGGACGGAGATACGCGTGCGAATGCAATGGCTTTTGCGCGCGCCAGCGTGGACCCGGCTCGGGTGACGACCGATCTGCGTGGGGTCCGCGCCGCCATCAACCAGGCGCTGAAGACGATGCGGGAGACGCCCGATGAGTCGCTGCAGTTCCTTTGGCTGACCCACTTCATGCCGAAGCGGGCACTCAAACGGCTATCCGATGCGCTGTCCGACGATCCCGATCAGCCGATTTTCTGTTCCAATCTCGGCGACCTGGGTTCGGTGCTGTGCCGACTCGACGGCACGGATGCCGAATACGTCACCGCGCGGGTGGTTCGCCAACACGTAACCCGACAGTGGCTGGACCGAACGGGCGGTCAGATGATTGTGCAGTCGTGGCGCATACGCGACAAAGTGATGACGACCGTCGCCGCTTATCAACCGGGTGCAGAGAACACACGGGCCGCTCTGGGCGAGCTGGCTGCGAGCACGCTGGCCGAGTTCGGCTTGGCCGGTGAGATCAGTTAACAGATCATCCACGTGTGGCGAATTTCAGCGGTCGGGGCCGCTGCATGCGGGTCCGTTCCTCCAGGCTGGGGCCGCGACGACCCGACCAGATGGCCCGCTGCGGCGGCACGCCGGAGGTGGCAAGCGCTGAGTGAGGACGGACTGTCAGAACCATGCGCGGCACCCAGCGATGGGACGCTCCGTCGCCGCCGCAGCGCCAGGGATTAGCGAACACACCGTCTGAGCGTGAGAATCGGCTGTACCACCTTCGGCAACCCTGATGGAGACCGGTTCGGCTCCTGGACGCCGCCCGGCCCGGGCAATCGACTGAATCACCCCATAGCCGAGTTAACGAACGGCAGTTTGCGTCGCTGCGAGGCGACCTATGGAACCGCGACTTCCATCGATGTTGCCTGCTGGGCGGTATGGGAGCACAGACAAGTACGACAGTTTGCGCGGATGGCAATGCGTAAATAAAACCGCACAGCCTACCCCGCGTGCAGCGACTCTCCCGCCCGTAGCGGATAGTGCGCGGGACTGGCCGAGAAGGAGCAACAGAAGCTCGAAAAGTCAGCAGCAAATAACCAACAGAGTAGTGTTCCTGCCCATGTGGGGTTCTTTGCTGGCGCTGGCGGTGATGACGACGGTCAGTCCCCTGCGTCTCGGCGTCATTCTTCTCCTGATCTCTCGGCCACGGCCAATGCAAAACCTGTTCGCTTACTGGATCGCCTGCGCGATAGCCGGTCTTTATGGCCTGATAACTCCCCTGGTATTACTGCACGTCATACCGACGTTTAATTTCCTCACGGATGTTTCCAACCCAGCCGCGAACCCCACCATCAGGCACATTTTCATCGCCATTGGTGTGCTCTGCCTTTTGGTCGCCATGGTGATGGGAGTGCTTCTGGCGGCCAACCAACAGGCCCGCCAACCGCCTGCACCGGCGACTTCTGACGACACGTCAGCACCCGCACTGGAGTCGCACGCACCGAGGGCAATCTCGCGGCTGCTGAGCCCCAGTCAGAATGCTGCGACAGAAGACGGATCTGCAATCCGCCGGTTGCTCAGACGCATCCGCGAGGCGTGGGAAAACGGTTCCGTGTGGGTGGCCTTCGTGATCGGCATGGTAATGGGGCCGACACTGGATGGGATCGTGTTCGTACTCGCACTCATTGTGGCGTCGGGAGCCTCGTTGGGCGTACAGATCACTGCCGCAATCGTGTTCGTCTTCACGATGCTTGCGGTGGAGGAGATCATTCTCGTCAGCAATTTGGTCACGCCAGCCAGAACCCAAGCGTCCCTGCGACGGCTGCACCACTGGGCGCTGGCAAACCGACGGAAGCTCGTGGTGGCCCTCTTCGCACTGGTTGGGGCGTCGTTGGTGGCACATGGCATGCTTTCAGCGTGAGTTGGTCGCGCTTGAAAGTGGTGCGGAGCTCGCCTGTAAGCGGCGGTGTCAGGCGATCTTGATTTCTCCACCGACTACGCATCGGTCGGTGACCGAGGGCTCGGCGGTTCTCACTTGTTTGCCACTTGCGCCGCATGACCGTGTGCGCACCCGCGCGCGGCAATGCGGACGCGTCACTGGCTTGCGGGTGTGACCGCAACTCGCATTGCGCGCTCAACTGCGGAGGAATCCGGGATGCACTGGAACCGGAGTATCAATTCGCTCGCTATCATCTTTGCCGGTATCTGTTAGTCGAACGTTGACTCAGGGAGCGGAATCACATGACTGCACACGTCGAGCAGCTGGAGTTTCAGGCAGAGGCGCGCCAACTGCTGGATTTGCTGGTCCACTCGGTGTACTCCAATAAGGACTCCTTCCTCAGGGAGTTGATCTCGAACGCCTCAGATGCCCTGGACAAGCTGCGGCTGGAATCGCTGCGGAACAAGGACCTCCACGTCGACACTTCCGATCTCCACATCGAAATAGACGTGACCAAGGATCCGCGCACGCTGACCGTTCGGGACAACGGCATCGGTATGACGCGCGACGAGGTCGTAGGGCTCATCGGGACTCTCGCCAAATCAGGTACCGCCGAGCTGCGGCAGAAGTTGCGAGAAGCCAAGAACGACGCGGCGTCGGAGGAACTGATCGGTCAGTTCGGGATCGGCTTCTACTCGACGTTCATGGTGGCCGACAAGGTCGAGTTGCTCACGCGCAAGGCCGGCGAAAGTGGTGCCACCCGTTGGGTGTCGAGCGGTGACGGCACCTACACGATCGAATCGGTCGACGACGCTCCGCAGGGGACATCTGTGACGTTGCACCTCAAGCCCGAAGACGCCGAGGACCAACTGCACGACTACACGGCTGATTGGAAGATCAGAGAGCTGGTCAAGAAGTACTCGGACTTCATCGCCTGGCCCATTCGGATGGAGGTCGAGCGAGTCACCCCCGCCACGGAGGAGGGTGGCCAGACCACCGTCACCATCGAAACGCAGACCCTCAACTCGATGAAGGCGCTCTGGGCCAAGCCCAAAGACGAAGTCTCCGAAGAGGAGTACGCCGAGTTCTACAAGCACATCGCCCACGCCTGGGACGAGCCCCTGGAAATCATCACGATGAAGGGCGAGGGAACTTTCGAGTACCAGGCGCTGCTGTTCATTCCCTCGCAAGCCCCGTTCGACCTCTTCACCAGGGACGCCAAGATCGGCGTGCAGCTATATGTCAAGCGAGTCTTCGTGATGAGCGACTGCGACGAGCTCATGCCCAGGTACCTGCGTTTCGTCAAGGGTGTCGTCGACGCAGAGAACATGTCGCTCAACGTTTCTCGCGAAATCTTGCAGCAAGATCGACAGGTCACCGCCATCCGTCGTCGTCTGACCAAGAGAGTCCTGTCGACGGTCAAGGAACTGCAGTCCGAACGGCCGGATGACTACCGCACGTTCTGGAGCCAGTTCGGCACGGTGCTCAAAGAGGGCCTGATGTCCGACTTCGACAACCGGGACATGCTGCTTGGGCTTTCGTCGTTCGCCTCGACGCACAGCGACGATCAACTCACCACCCTGCCCGAGTACGTCGAACGCATGAAAGACGGACAGGAGCAGATCTTCTACGCCACCGGACAATCGCGTGACCAACTACTCAAGTCACCTCATCTCGAGGCGTTCAAGGCCAAGGGCTACGAAGTACTACTGCTCACCGATCCGGTCGACGAGATCTGGGTGGGTTCGGTGCCGGAGTTCGACGGCAAACCGCTGCAATCGGTCGCAAAGGGCGAAGTGGATCTCGACTCTGAGGACGAGAAAGCGGCGCACGAGTCCGAGCGTCAAGAACAGGAGCGGGATTTCGCCCACTTGTTGACCTGGTTGAAGGAGACCTTGAGTGAGCATGTCGCGGAAGTGCGGTTATCTGGTCGGCTGACCGAGTCGCCGGCCTGCCTGATAACACCCACCTTCGGGGTCACGCCGGCGCTCGCGCGCATGTATCGGGCTTCGGGACAGACGGTCCCCGTCGGAAAACGGATTCTGGAACTAAACCCGAAGCATCAACTTGTCATCGGCCTGCAACAGGCGCATAAGGCGGGCGGTGACGATGCCCACATGAGCCAGCTGGTCGAAACAGCCGAATTGCTTTACGGCACAGCCCTTCTGGCGGAAGGTGATGTGCCAGACGATCCGGCAAAGTTCGCCGGGTTGCTCGCGGACCGTCTGGCTCGTACGGTGTAGACCCCAACCGCGGCGTGTCTCGTCGCAGCGACAATCACAGGCCCTGTACGCGGATGGCCGGTAGGGTCTCACTCCTTGCTGCTGAGCGCGGCTGAGCGGCAGGGATGGTTCCCTCGCGATGCGCCATACTCGCCGCCGGTCACCGCTGGCCGCCTGCATGCAAATGGCGGGCTATGATTTTGGAGTTGCAGGACGACGGCGGCCGCATCCCTGTAACCGGGGCTTGGCGCATCTACTCACAAGTGCCGGGAGGACGCCGCACGGCGCCGCGGCCACCTGCAACCCCGCCCGAGACTTACGCATGTTCAACTGGATTACGGTTCATTACCACTAGGCTGATCGTCAGTTTGCCGTGCGCGAGCGGCAACCGCCGCCATTGGGACAAACCGTCGGGTGCGGAATTCGACGGTGATCGCCGGGTCGGCATGACGGGCAAGCGCACGCAAGGCCGACCGGCTATACGTGCGTAGCGAACTGATGAACCCATCGTGTACCAGCGGGACCAGCCGAGTGAACGGCAGCGCCACCGCCAACGCCAAGACATGAAGAGGCGCCGGCGGCCTGCGGGCGTCGATGATTAGCAGCTTGTTCGCTGCACGGGTCCCTTCGGCGAACACTCGGGCGGCGAGTTCAGGCGGCAGGTGATGAAACGACATCGCAAATACCGCGAGGTCGTAATACCCGTCCGGGGCGTCGATTGCAGTGGCGTCCATCTCCCGCACCGTGGCGCGTGGGTGAGTGCCGAGGTCGCCGGCCGCGACCTCGGCCACAAACGCGGGGTCGATGTCGGTCACCGTTACCTGAGCCGTAGGGTGACCCTCCAGCAGCTTGCGCGACAGCCCGCCGAAGCCGGACCCGAGTTCGAGGATTTTCGGGGAGGGGATATCGGCCACCTCATCAAGCGCCATCCGAGCAAATCGCTCGTAGGCACCGAAATACCGTCGGCTTTGGCTGCGATCGAGCGCGTCGACGACCTTGCGCTTAAGATCGTCGACGTCGTCGCGGTCAAGATATTCCAACCGGTCGGTCTCCAACCGCCGGTCCAGCCAGGAGGCGTCCGGCCCGCCACGGGGCATGCTCACAATGTCGCGGCTTGTCCTGTCCATGTAGTCAAGGTTCCTAATCAGGGTTCCAGCAAGAGTTTGAGCTGTTCGCCATACAGGCTGACCGATTCGATCGTCAACATGTCTTTATGTAAGCAGTCGATTGAGTACTCTGTAATTTCACCAACTACATAGGGCTGCCAATTTTGGGGCGGCGACGAATTGGGATCATTCTCCTCCCCGACAGCAGTGAATATGGTCATATCGCCATCGAAAACACGGGGTTCGTGAGCTCGGTGCAACGCCATGCTGCTGGTGATGCTGTGGATGATCCAATCTAGATACTGCTTGTAATGAGGAAATTCTGTGGCTCCGCGTTCCCGAACTAGTTCTTCTATCTGATCGTAGGTAAGTGGCTCATCCTGTTCTGGAACTTCTGCACGGTAGAACCGCAAGACTTCTGCCAACACTTGATTCTCGACCAGATCCGGGGTGATGCTCTGGTCGCTGCTGGGTTGGGCGTCGAGCAGGATGAGGCTTCCGATCGCGCTTCCGCGTCGTTGAAGTTCGACGGCGAGTTCGTGGGCGACGGTGCCTCCGAAGGACCAACCGAGGAGGTTGTAGGGGCCGCTGGGATAGGTCTCCTGGATTCTGTCGGCGTAGTTTTCTGCCATCTCCCGAATTGACTGGGGTTCGGTTTCCTCGCCCTGCGGGACTCGTTGAATTCCGATGATCGGGCAGTCCAAGTAATTACCGAGGGCTTGATACGACCAGCTCACCCCACCGCCGGGGTGGATGCAGAACAGCGGAGTACCGGTACCGTCCTTGAGGACCTCGACCGGGACTACTTCGGCCTCGCTGCCCTCTGCGCCCAACTGCTGGCTCAGGCTGCGCACCGACGGCGCCTGGAACAGGGTGCGCACCGCAAGGCGGGTGTTCAAGCTGGAATTGATCGCGGCGATCAGACGCATCGCCAACAGCGAATCGCCACCCAGATCGAAGAACGAGTCGTCGACCCCGACGCGCTCGAGTCCGAGTACCTCGGCGTAGATGCCGGCCAAGACCTCCTCGACAGCAGTGGCCGGGGCGCGGTACTCACCAGCGGTGTACTCCGGTGCCGGCAAGGCGCGGGTGTCGAGTTTGCCGTTGACCGTCAACGGCAACGCCTCCAACACCACTATCACGGCCGGCACCATATAGGCCGGCAGCCGCTGGGCGAGCGTCGCGCGCACGGTTACCGGGTCTGCGGTGCCGGTGAGATAGCCCACCAGGCGCTTATCGCCGGGACGGTCCTCGCGGGCAAGCACCACCGCCTGCTCCACACCATCCACCGCACTCAACGCCGCCTGAACCTCGCCGAGTTCGATGCGATACCCGCGGATCTTGACCTGCTCATCGGCACGGCCCAGATACCGCAGCTGCCCATCAGCACCCCAGAAGACCAGATCCCCGGTGCGATACATCCGTTGTCCTGGTGCTCCTGCATCCGCGAACGGGCAGGCCACAAACCGCGACGCGGTCAGCCCGCCGCGGCGCACATACCCCACGGCCACGCCGCGCCCGGCCACATACAACTCACCGACCACCCCTGGGGCGACCGGGCGCAACCACTGATCCAGCACAAACAACGCCGCCCCGGGCACCGGGGCGCCGATCGGCACGTCTCCTGACCCGGCGGCCAGCGGCGCGCTGATCGTCGCATACACCGTGGTCTCGGTCGGCCCGTAGCCGTTGATCATCACCCGTCCCGGGGCCCACCGATCCACCACCTCAGCCGGGCACGGCTCCGCGGCCACCATCAACGCCGTCGACTCCAACCCCTGCGGGGAAAGCACCCCCACCGCCGACGGGGTCCGGCTCAACACCGTGACCTGCTCGCCGAGCAGCAACGCCTGCAAGTCCTGCGGCGAACGCAGCACCTCGTCGGGCACCACCACCAGCCGCCCACCGAACAGCAACGCACCCCACATCTCCCACACCGAGTAGTCGAACGCATACGAATGGCACTGCGTCCACACCTGCCCCGGCGCCAACTCCACACCGACATCAAGCGAGTCGAACAGCCGGGTCACGTTGCGGTGGGTGACCGCCACGCCCTTGGGCACACCGGTGGTGCCCGAGGTGTAGATGATGTGGGCGATGTCGTCAGCAGCCGGCCCCGGCAGCGCGGTGCTGGGCTGGGTGTCAACAGCGGGATCGTCGACATCGATGACCAACACATCGTGACCGTGCAGCCGCTCGGCCAGCCCGCTACTTGTGATCGCCACCATCGGCGCGGCATCGGCCACCATGAACTCGATCCGCGCATCCGGATACGCCGGATCGATCGGCATATACGCCGCCCCGGTCTTGAGCACCGCCAAAATCGCCACGACCGCCTCAGCGGACCGCGACACCAGCAGCGCCACACAATCACCGGGACCCACGCCCTGACCGACCAACACATGTGCCAACCGGTTCGACGCGGCTTCAAGCTCGCGATAGGTCAACGAAACCTCACCGCAGACCAGCGCCACCGCCTCAGGAGCGCGCACCACCTGCGCAATGAACAACTCCGGGATCGACACCCCCGTCACCGGCTGGGTCAACACCGCACGATGACCCCACCCCTGCAGGCGGGTGTGCTCACCGGCATCGAGCACATCGATCGACGACAGCCGCCGCGCCGGGTCGGCGGTCAGCGCCTCCAACACCCGCGCCAACCGCCCGATCAGCGCCTCGATGCTGGCCGCGTCGAACACATCGGTGCGGAATTCCACCGCCCCACCGATCCCGGCGCGCTCCCCGGCCTCGGTGAAGCGCTCGGCCAACGAAAACGTCAGGTCCATGCGGGCGACGTGGCTGTCCACCGCCAAAGGCGCAATCTGCACATCGCCCAACGCCTGCCCTTCGGCGGGCTCATCGGACTGCACGGGCAGGTTCTGCCAGGCCAACGTCACCTGGATCAGCGGGTGATGAGTCAAAGACCGGGTCGGGTTGAGCCGATCCACCAACACCTCAAACGGTACGTCCTGGTGCTCGTAGGCAGCCAGACTGCGCGCACGCACCTGCGCCACCACCTCAGCCACGGTGGGATCACCGGCCACATCGACCCTCATCACCAACGTGTTGACGAAAAAGCCCACCAGCTCATCCAGCGCCGGATCACCACGCCCAGCGATCGGGAAGCCCACCGCCACATCGGCACTGGCGCTGATCTTCGACAACAACACCGCCAGAGCAGCCTGGGCCACCATGAAACTGGTCGCATTGTGCTTACGAGCCACCGCATCAATGCGCGCCTGCAACTCCGCCGGCCAGTCCACCGCCACGCTGGCCCCGCGATAATCGGCCACCGGCGGATAAGGCCGATCAGTGGGTAACTGCAACCGCTCGGGCATCCCGGCCAGCGCATCCTGCCAGTAGGCCAGCTGCGCAGCGATGCGACTGTCGCTGTCCTCCAAATCGCCCAGCTGCGCACGCTGCCACAACGTGTAATCCACATACTGCACCGCCAACGGCGCCCAGACGGGAGCCCGCCCCGCGCAGCGGCTGGCATAAGCCACCCCCAGATCACGGGTCAGCGGGGCGATCGACCAACCATCGGCGGCGATATGGTGCACCACGGCCACCAAGACGTATTCATCACCGGCCACGCGGAAAAGCCCCGCCCGCACCGGAATCTCGGTCGCCAAGTCAAAACAGTGCCCCGCCACCGCCCCGATCGCGTCATGCAGCCGGTCCGCCGACCAACCAGTCGCATCAACCACATCCCACCCCGGCACGGCCCGCTCGGCAGGAACCACCACTTGCTGCGGTGTCCCCCCGGTCGCGGTGAACAGGGTGCGCAGGCTCTCATGGCGGCCCACCACATCAACCAGCGCCGCACCCAACGCCTCAACATCCAGCGCCCCGCTGATCCGAAGCGCGGTCGGAATGTTGTACACCGGCGAGGGCCCCTGCAACTGATCCAGGAACCACAACCGGTTTTGGGCAAACGACAACGGGATCACCGCCGGCCGCTCCACCGCCACCAACGGCTCACGCCGACCCACCGGCTCACCGATACAAGACGCCAACCGGGCCACCGTGGGCGCCTCAAACAGGGTGCGCACCCCAACCCCGGCATCCAAAGAACTGTTGATCGCAGCGATCACCCGCATCGCCGACAGCGAATCCCCACCCAAATCGAAAAACGAGTCCTCGACCCCGACCCGCTCCAGCCCCAACACCTGGGCGTAGATACCGGCCAAAATCTCCTCCACGACGGTGGCCGGCGCCCGGTACTCCCCGCCGCTGTACTCCGGTGCCGGCAACGCACGCTTGTCGAGTTTGCCGTTAGCGGTCAACGGCAACGCCTCGACCACCACGACCACCGCGGGCACCATATAACCCGGCAACCGCTCAGCCAACGCGCTACGCGCCCGGACCGGATCCAATGTGCCGGGGACCGTTTCGGTGACATAACCCACCAGACGCTTATCACCCGGGCGGTCCTCACGCGCGATCACCGCAGCCTGCTCCACCCCGTCCAAGCCGGCCAAAGCGGCCTGGATTTCACCCAACTCGATGCGATACCCGCGGATCTTGACCTGCTCATCAGCACGCCCCACATACCGCAGCTGCCCATCAGCACCCCACCACACCAAATCCCCGGTGCGATACATCCGTTGTCCCGACGCTCCCGCGCCCCCGAACGGACACGCCACAAACCGCGACCCCGTCAACCCGGCCCGGCCCACATACCCGACCCCGACACCGCGGCCAGCCGCATACAACTCACCGACCACCCCGGCCGGCACCGGACGCAACCACTGATCCAGCACAAACAACGCCGCCCCCGGCACCGGCGCACCGATCGGCACGTCCCCCGACCCCGCGGCCAACGGCGCACTGACCGCCACATACATCGTCGTCTCGGTCGGCCCATAGGCATTGATCATCACCCGACCCGGCGCCCACCGATCCACCACCTCGGCCGGGCACGCCTCACCAGCCACCTTCAAGGTCACTGATTCCAACCCCTCAGTCGGTAACACCGCCACCCCCGACGGGGTCTGGGTCAGCACGTTGACCTCTTCGCTGACCAGCAAAGCGTGAAAATCCTCCGCGGACTCCACCACCGACTCAGGCGCCACCACTAGCCGTCCGCCATTTATTAGCGTGTGCCAGATCTCCCACACCGACACATCGAAGGCCAACGAATGACACAACGGCACCACCCCCGCCCGCGGCACAGGGAGATTCTCTGACTGAATCCGCTGCGTCACGTTGCGGTGAGTTATCGCGACGCCCTTAGGCATACCGGTGGTCCCCGAGGTGTAAATGAGGTAGGCGATGTCATCGGGGGCCGGCATAAGCAACGAGGTGCTCGCCTGGTCGTCGATGCGGCAGTCTTCGACATCGATGACCACCAGGTCATGGCCGTCAAGCCGCCCGACAAGATCAGCGGTGGTGACCGCAGCGATCGGGGCGGCATCAGCCAGCATGAACTCGATCCGGGCCGCCGGCACCACCGGGTCGATCGGCAGATAGGCCGCCCCGGTCTTCAAGACCGCCAGAATCGACACGATCGCCTCGGCCGACCGCGGAAAGAGCAGCGCCACACACTCGCCCGGGCCCGCGCCCTGGCCGGCCAGCAGATGCGCCAACCGGTTCGCCGCCTCATCCAGCTCCCGGTACGTCATCGACCGGCCCTGGAAACTGATCGCGACCGCCTCCGGGGTGCGCACCACCTGCGCAGCGAACAACTCCGGAATCGACACCGACGTGCTCGCCGGCTCGGTCAACGCCGCCCGGTTCGCCCACCCATCCAACCGGGCGTGCTCACCGGCATCGAGCACATCCACCGATGAGAGCCGCCGGGTCGGGTCGGCGCTGATCGCAACCAGCACCCGCCGCAGCCGCTCGATCAACGTTTCGATGCTGGTCGCGTCGAACACATCGGTGCGAAACTCCACCGCCCCACCGATCCCGGCCGGCTCACCGGCCTCCGTCCAGCGCTCGGCCAAGGAAAGTGTCAAATCCATTCGGGCGGCGTGGATGTCCACTGGGAGCGGGCTGACCTGCACATCACCCAAACTCAGCCCGGCCGCGGGGTTGCTGTCTGGCCCGGCGAAGTTCTGCCAGGCCAACGACACCTGGACCAGCGGGTGATGGGCGAGTGATCGGGTGGGGTTGAGCCGCTCCACCAGCGCTTCAAAGGGCACATCCTGATGCTCGTAGGCGGCCAGGCTGCGTACCCGCACCTCGGCGAGCAGCTCAGCGACGGTGGGATCCCCGGCCAGCTCGACGCGCAGCACCAGGGTGTTGACGAAGAACCCGACCAGCTCATCGAGTGCGGAGTCGCGGCGCCCGGCGATCGGGAACCCGATGGCCACATCGGCACTGGCGCTGATCTTGGAAAGCAGCACCGCCAGGGCGGCCTGCACCACCATGAAACCGGTCGCATTGTGCTCACCGGCCACCCGAGCAACCAGCTGCTGCAACTCGGCCGGCCAATCTACCGCCACACTGGCGCCACGCTGATCGGCCACCGGTGGGTAGGGCCGATCGGTGGGCAGCTGCACGCGCTCGGGCATCCCGGCCAGGGCCTGCTCCCAGTAGGCCAGCTGGGCGGCGATCGGGCTGTCGCTGTCTGCCAGATCACCCAGCTGCTCGCGCTGCCACAACGTGTAATCGACATACTGAACCGGCAACGGCGCCCGTTCGGGAGCCTGACGCGCACACCGGGCGCTGTACGCCATACCCACGTCGCCGGCCAAAACGCTTAGCGACCAGCCGTCGGCGGCGATGTGGTGAACCGTTACCACCAGCACATGCTCTTCGTCACCAACACGGAAAAGCCGAGCGCGCAATGGGATCTCAGTAGCCAGATCGAAATTGTGACGCGCAACCGCGCCCACAGCCTCACCCAGCCGGTCCGCCGGCCAGCCAATGGCATCCACGACATCCCAGCCGAAGTCAGCCTGTTCGGCCGGCACCACCAGCTGCCGGGGTGTTCCCTCGACCGCCACGAACAACGTTCGCAGACTTTCATGGCGGACCACCACATCGGCCAGCGCCGCACCCAACGCCTCGGAATCCAGCCGCCCGCTCAGTCGCAACCCCATTGCCAGGTTGTGGACCGGTGATGGCCCCTGCAACTGGTCGAGGAACCACAACCGCTGCTGGGCATACGACAACGGGATCACCGCGGGCCGTGGCCGCGGCGTCAGTGCTGCCCCCGCCTGTTCCCCGGCATGCGCGCCGATCCATTCGGCCACTCCGGCCACGGTGGGCGCGTCGAAGAATTGCCGGATCGGCACCTCCACACCCAGTTCCCTACGCACCCGGGCCACCAGCCGGGTCGCGGACAGGGAATGGCCACCCAAATCGAAGAACGAGTCGTCGATACCGACCCGGGTGATCCCGAGCACCTCACCGAACAAGGCTGCCAACGCCTGCTCGCGTGGGTCACGCGGCGCCCGATACGCCACCGCGCTGCTGAACTCCGGCGCCGGCAAAGCCCGTCGATCGAGCTTGCCGTTGACGGTCAGCGGCAGCGAGTCCAGGACCATGATCGCCGCCGGCACCATGAATTGCGGCGTCCTGTCGGCGACAAAGGCGCGCAGCTCAGCACCTTCTTCAGGCGCTGATGTCTCATCCAGCACGACATAGCCCACCAGTTGCCTCTCGCTGACCCCTTCGCCGGGACTCTCCGCGGACGAGGCCGTGTGGGCGATGACGGCCGCCTGCGCCACCCGGGGATGGGCCGCCAACACCGCCTCGATCTCACCGAGCTCGATGCGATACCCGCGGATCTTGACCTGCTCATCGGCACGCCCCAGATAACGCAGCTGTCCATCGGCGCCCCAGCGCACCAGATCCCCGGTGCGATACATCCGCGCGCCCGGCCCCCCGAACGGGCAGGCCACGAACCTTGACGCGGTCAATCCTGCCCGGCGCCAATATCCATAGGCCAACTCGGCGCCGGCCACATACAGCTCCCCGACCACACCGGCCGGAACCGGGCGCAACCACCCATCGAGCACGAACAACGCCGACCCCGGCACCGGCGCCCCGATCGGCACATCTCCCGACCCCGGGGCCAGCGGGGCACTGATCGACACATACCAGGTCTCGGTCGGGCCGTAGCCGTTGATCATCACTCGTCCCGGCGCCCAGCGGTCCACTACCTCGGCGGGACAGGCCTCACCGGCCACCACCAACGCCATCGACTCCAAACCCTCCGGCGAGAGCATGCTCACCGCAGACGGGGTTTGGTTCAGCACGCTGACCTGCTCGGCAATCAGTAAGGCGTGGAAGTCCTCCGGTGAGCGCGCCACCGAGTCGGGCACCACCACCAGTCGCCCGCCAACGAACAGCGCACCGAAAATCTCCCACACCGAAACGTCGAAGGCCAACGAATGCCACTGCGTCCACACCTGCTCCGAACGTTCAGGCAGCCCGACGTCCAGTGACTGCAGCAGTCGGGTGACGGTGTGGTGGGCAACGGCCACGCCCTTGGGCACACCGGTCGTCCCAGACGTATAGATGAGGTAGGCAATGTCCTCGGCGGCTGGAGCCGGTAGAGGTTTGCTCGGTTGCTTGTCAATGCGCGGGTCGTTGATATCGATGACGACCACGTCATGGCCGTCAAGCCGGTCGGCCAAATCAGCGGTACTGACAGCCGCGGTCGCCGCGGCATCGGTGACCATGAAACCGATCCGGGCCTCCGGCAGCGCCGGATCGATGGGCAGATAGGCCGCCCCGGTTTTGAGTACCGCCAACATCGCCACAATGGCCTCGGCGGAACGCGTAACCAGCAGCGCCACGCACTGCCCTGGTCCGGCACCCTGAGCGGCCAGCAGGTGCGCCAGCCGGTTGGACGCCTCATCGAGTTCCCGATACGTCATCGACAGGCCCTCGAAGGTCACCGCCACCGCCTCGGGTGTCCGAGCCACCTGCGCGCCGAACACCACCGGAATCGACACCGGTGTGCCCGCGGGCTCCGTCAACACCGCCCGGTTGCCGATCTCATCGAGGAACGCCTGCTCATCGGCGGCCAGCAACGAGACCTCGCCGACCACCACCGAGGCGTCGGCCACCACCGCCTCGATCACCCGCCCAAACCAGCTGACCAACCGCTCGATCGTGGACCGGTCATACAGATCGGTGGCGTAGGTCACCACCCCGGCGGCCATTGGCGCAGCCGGATCCTCGCCGGGCACCTCGCCAAGATCGAAATCCAGGTCCCACTTGGAGGTGCGGATAGGCGCCGTCATCGGCTCGACATTGACCCCGTCAAACCCCGCCACCTCGGGAAGTGCGTTGTTCTGGAAGATCATGCCCACCTGGAACAGTGGGTGATGCGACGCCGAGCGCACCGGGTTGAGCTGCTCGACCAGCAACTCGAACGGCACATCCTGATTGCTGTAGGCATCCAGCGCCTTGTGGCGCACCTGCTCGAGCACCTCGCTGAACCGCTGCTGCGAATTCAGCCCGACCCGCAACACCCAGGTGTTGACAAAAAACCCGACCAACTCATCAAGCGCGGCATCCAACCGCCCGGCGATCGGGGTGCCCATAGTGACGTCCTCACCGGCCCCGGCCCGGTGCAACACCACCGCCACGACCGACTGCACCACCATCGAGGGCGTTGCGTTGTGCGCCGCCGCCACCGCCTTGACCCCCGCCCACAGCTGAGGATCGATACGAAGCTGCACCGTATCCCCTCGATAGCTAGGCACCGGCGGGCGCGCCCGATCCGCCGGCAGTGATACCACCTCGGGCAGATCAGCCAGTTCCCGCCGCCAGTAAGCCAACTGCCCCGCGATCACACTGTCGGGATCAGACTCGACACCCAGCCACTCCTGCTGCCACAACGTGTAATCGACGTACTGCACCGGCAACGGCGTCCACTGCGGCGCCTGCCCCTGCCGCCGTGCCGCATAGGCCACAGCCACATCACGGGCCATCGGGGCTATCGACCATCCGTCAAAAGCGATGTGGTGCACCACAATTCCCAGTACGTACTGCTCGGGGCCCACCGCATAGATCTGCGCGCGGATCGGGATCTCGGCCGACAGATCAAACCGATACCCCGCCAGTGCGGCCAACTCGCCGGCCACTTCGGACTCCGGCAAAGACACCACCGCCGCGCCGCCGCGCCGCCACATCCCCTCCTGCGCCGCTACCACTTTCTGCATCGGCGTCCCGTCAATATCGGGAAATATCGTGCGCAGCGATTCATGGCGGGCGATCACATCATCGAGCGCCGCGCCAAGCGCCTCCACATCCAGCGCCCCGCTGATCCGAAGCACGGTCGGTATGTTGTATGTCGCGATTCCGCCCTCGAACCGGTTCAGGAACCACATCCGGTTCTGGGCGTACGACAACGGAATGACCGCGGGGCGCTCAACCGGCACCACCGGCACACGCCGACCCGCCTGCTCACCGATTCGGGGCGCCAACTGGGCCACCGTGGGGGCCTCGAACAGGACGCGCACCGGAACATCGGCATCCAGACTGGTGTTGATCGCGGCGATCACCCGCATCGCCGACAGCGAGTCGCCACCCAAATCAAAGAATGAGTCTTCGACCCCGACCCGCTCGAGCCCGAGGACCTGGGCGTAGATGCCGGCCAGAATCTCCTCCACGGCGTTGGCTGGGGCCCGGTACTCACCGGCGGTGTAGTCCGGTGCCGGCAGGGCACGCTTGTCGAGTTTGCCGTTGGGGGTCAACGGCAACGCCTCGATCACCACGATCGCCGCGGGCACCATATAGCCCGGCAACCGCTGGGCGAGTGCGCTGCGCACCTGGGCCGGATCCAATGTGCCGGTGGCCGTTTCGGTGAGGTAGCCGATGAGGCGTTTGTCGCCGGGGCGGTCCTCACGCGCGATCACCACCGCCTGCTCGACGCCCTCGAGCGCGGCCAGGGCGGCCTGAATTTCGCCGAGTTCGATGCGATACCCGCGGATCTTGACCTGCTCATCGGCGCGGCCCAGATACCGCAGCTGCCCATCGGCACCCCACGCCACCAGATCCCCGGTGCGATACATCCGCGCCCCCGCGCCGGCGAACGGGCACGCCACAAACCGCGACCCGGTCAACCCCGCCCGACCCACATAGCCGACCCCCACCCCGGTCCCGGCCACATACAACTCCCCGACCACCCCGGCCGGCACCGGGCGCAGCCATTGATCCAGCACGAACAACGCCGCCCCCGGCACCGGGGAGCCAATGGGCACCACACCTGAGCCCGCGGCCAGCGGGGCGCTGATGGTCGCATACACCGTGGTCTCGGTCGGCCCGTAGCCGTTGATCATCACCCGCCCCGGCGCCCACCGATCCACCACCTCGGCCGGGCAGGGCTCGGCAGCGATCATCAACGCCATCTGCCCCAACCCCTGCGGCGAGAGCGCCCCCAGCGCCGAGGGTGTCTGGCTCAACACGGTCACCTGCTCAGCGGCCAGCAAGGCGTGCAGATCCTGCGGGGAGCGGGTCACCTCCTCGGGCACCACCACCAGCCGCCCGCCGAACAGCAGCGCACCCCACATCTCCCACACCGAATAGTCAAACGCATACGAATGACACTGCGTCCACACCTGACCCGCACCCAGGCCCACACCCACATCCAGCCCGTCGAACAACCGGATCACGTTGCGGTGGGTCACCGCAACACCCTTGGGCGTGCCGGTGGTGCCCGAGGTGTAGATGATGTGGGCGATATCGTCCGCAACCGGCCCGGGCAGGCCGGTGCTGGGCTGGGTGTCGATGCGGGGATGATCGACCTCCACAACCGCCACACCGGTTCCGGCCAGCCGCGCTGCCGACCCGCCGGTGGTCACCGCCGCGATCGGCGCGCCATCAGCCACCATGAACCGCAGACGCGCATCGGGCACCACCGGATCGATCGGCAGATAGGCCGCCCCGGTCTTGAGCACCGCCAAAATCGACACGATCGCCTCAACCGAACGCGAAAACAGCACCGCCACACACTGACCCGGCCCTGCCCCCAACCCGGCCAACAGATGCGCCAACCGGCTAGCGGCCTCATCAAGCTCGCGGTAGGTCAACGACACCCCGGCACAACCGATGGCTACCGCCCCCGGAACGCGGGCAACCTGCTCGGCGAACATCCCCGGAATCGACCCCGCGGTCGCGGGCTGGGCCAACACCGCCCGCTGACCCAACTCATCCAGTCGGGCGTACTCAGCCACATCCAGCACATCGATCGACGACACCAACCGGGTCGCATCAGCGGTGATCGCCACCACTACCCGTACCAACCGCTCCACCAACATCTCGACGCTGACCGCATCGAACACATCGGTGCGAAACTCCACCGACCCGCCGATGCCGGCCGGCTCACCGGCCTCGGTCCAACGCTCGGCCAGAGAGAACGTCAAATCCATCCGAGCGACCTGGGTCTCCACCGACAACGGACTGGCCTGCACCTCGTCCAAAACTGGTGCGGCGGCGGGATTAGCGGTGTTGACGTCTGGCCCGTCGAAGTTCTGCCAACCCAGCATCACCTGGATCAGCGGGTGATGAGTCAGGGAACGGGTCGGATTGAGTCGGTCCACCAACACCTCGAAGGGCACATCCTGATGCTCGTAGGCCGCCAGGCTGCGTGCCCGCACCTGAGCCAACAGCTCGGCAACGGAGGGATTCCCGTCCACCTCGACGCGCAACACCAATGTGTTGACAAAGAACCCGACCAACTCATCGAGTGCGGAGTCGCGACGCCCGGCGATCGGAAACCCGATAGCCACATCGGCGCTGGCGCTGATCTTGGACAGCAGCACCGCCAAAGCGGCCTGTACAACCATGAAACTGGTCGCATTGTGCTCACGGGCCACCCGGGCAATCAGCTGCTGCAACTCGGCCGGCCAGTTGACCTCCACACTGGCTCCGCGGTAATCGGCCACCGGCGGATAGGGCCGATCAGTGGGCAACTGCAGCAACTCCGGCAGCCCGGCGAGGGCGTCCTCCCAATAGGCCAGCTGCGCGGAAATGCGGCTGTCGGGATCATCGAGATCGCCCAGCTGCTCTCGCTGCCACAGCGTGTAATCGACATACTGCACCGGCAACGGCGCCCAACCCGGGGCCTGCCCCACACACCGGGCGGCATAGGCCACACCCATATCACGCAACAGCGGCGCGATCGACGAGCCATCCCCCGCGATGTGGTGCACCACCGCCACAAACACATGCTCGTCATCACCGACGCGGAAAAGCCTTGCCCGCAAGGGGATCTCAGTGGCCAAGTCGAAATTGTGCTGCACCACTGCGCCAATGGCCTCGCCCAGCCGGTCTGCCGACCAGTCTGTGGCGTCGACGACCTGCCACCCGAAATCGGCCCGCTCGACCGGCAACACCAGCTGCTGAGGTATCCCCTCAACCGCGCGGAACAGGGTCCGCAGACTTTCATGGCGACCCACCACATCGGCCAGCGCCGCACCCAACGCCTCGACATTCAGCGGCCCGCTGATCCGGAAGCCGGTCGCCATGTTGTACACCGGCGATGGCCCCTGCAACTGCTCCAGGAACCACAACCGCTGCTGGGCATACGACAACGGGATCACCGCCGGCCGCGGCCGCGCGGTCAGCGCCGCCCCGGCCTGCACCTCGGCGTGCGCGCTGATCCATTCGGCCAGTCCGGCAACGGTGGGCGCGTCGAACAACACCCGAATCGGCACCTCCACGCCCAGCTCTGCGCGCACCCGCGCCACCAGCCGGGTCGCCGACAGCGAATGGCCACCCAAATCGAAAAACGACTCGTCGATGCCGACCCGGGCAACCCCGAGCACCTCACCGAACAACGCTGCCAGCACCTGCTCACGCTCATCGCGCGCCGCGCGATAGGCCACCACGCTGAGGAACTCCGGAGCCGGCAACGCGCGCCGATCCAGCTTGCCGTTGACCGTCAACGGCAACGACTCCAGCAGCATGATCGCCGCGGGCACCATGAACTCCGGCAACCGCTCACCCACAAAGGCACGCAACTCCGCCACCCGCTCGACGGCGGCCGGATCGTTGACATAACCGGCCAACGACCCCACCGGTGCGGCAGGCACAAACACCTCCGACAACGGTTCTGCGGCGCCGGTGAAGACCACATCCACCAGCCCCGCCGTCGGCGACCAGGTCACCGCGCAGCCATACCCCAGCTGGTGTCCCAGCTCATGACACTGTCGGGCCACCACCGCGTCAGCCGGCACCCCCACCCCGGCGCGCACCTCGCTCAGCGAAGCCCGATCCTCGGCCCGCTCGAGCGCCTGCGCCAACGCCACCTCGGGCCAGATCCCGGCGTGCGGCACCCCCGTCACCCGCAGTTCGGGCAGATCCTGCGAACCCAGGAACTCGGCCAGCGCGGCCAGGCTGCCGAACCGCTGCCACGGCAGTGAGGCGATATCGGCCACCGAGCGCACCACCGTCGGCGCCTTGCGCAACACCACCTCATAGCGGTAACCGCTGAGCTCGTTAACCGCCTCCATCGCCTTGAGCTGCACGTCCACCGCGGCGATCCCGGGAAGGTGCTGGGGCAACGCGGCGAAGAACTCCGGCGCCAACAACAGTTCCTGCTCGGTGAGCATCTCGCGGCGCAACCGGTCCCGCACCACCGCGGCGGTGTCGTCAGCCGAGGCGGCGTCCGCGCACACCACCCCAGTGGTGAACGCCGCCAACAACGACAAATTGCGCACGTCGCCGATGAACACCGCCCCACCCGGGGCCAGCAACCGCAACGCGGTGGCCAGCACATCGAGCAGGTAACCCGCGCTGGGGAAGTACTGGATCACCGAGTTGAGAATGATGGTGTCGAAGTGGCCTTCGGGCAACCCGTCGGCCACATCGGCCGGCTGGGCGCGCAGCCGCACCCGATCTCCCCACGGCTGGACGGCCACCGCGGCCTGCAGCGTGTGGATCGTGGGCGCGGAAAAGTCGGTGCCCCAATACTCCTCACAGTCGGGGGCGAGCGGCGCGAGCAACAACCCGGACCCCACCCCGATCTCGAGCACCCGAGCCGGTTTAAGCGCCCGGATCCGCTGCACCGCGGCCGTCTGCCACTCAGCCATCTGCTCCAGCGGGATCGGCGCCCCGGTGTAACTGCTGTTCCAGCCCCCGAAATCGTGACCCAGCGCCGCCGGCGCACCCGCACTAGACGTCTCCGGGGTGTAGAGGTCCTCATAGACGCCCTGCCACTGCTCCACCAGCTGAGCTTCGCGCTCGGGCTCGCGGACCAACATCATCTCCGGGTCGGGCACGACATAACCCACCAGTTGCTTGTCGCTCCCCTCGACCGCATCCGCGCTGTAGGCCACCACTACCGCTTGGGACACTCGCGGATGCGCCCGCAGCACGGCCTCGATCTCGCCGAGTTCGATGCGATACCCGCGGATCTTGACCTGCTCATCAGCGCGCCCCACATAGCGCAGCTGCCCATCGGCACCCCAGCGCACCAGGTCTCCGGTGCGATACATCCGTTGTCCCGGCGCTCCCGCGCCCCCGAACGGGCACGCCACAAACCGCGACCCGGTCAGCCCGGCCCGGCGCACATAGCCGACACCCACACCGGTACCGGCCACATACAACTCACCGACCACCCCGGCCGGCACCGGCCGCAACCACTTGTCCAGCACGAACAACGCCGCCCCCGGCACCGGCGCACCGATCGGCACATCCCCCGACTCTGGCACCAGCGAAGCACTGATGGTGGCGTACACCGTGGTCTCGGTCGGGCCGTAGCCGTTGATCATCACTCGACCCGGAGCCCACTGGTCGACCACCTCGGCCGGGCATGGCTCGGCGGCGATCATCAGCGCGGTCGACTCCAACCCCTGCGGGGAGAGCATCCCCACCGCCGATGGGGTTTGGCTCAACACCGTGACCTGTTCGGCCACCAGTAGGGCATGCAAGTCCTCCGGAGAGCGGGTCACCTCCTCGGGCACCACCACCAACCGGCCCCCGAACAACAACGCACCCCACATCTCCCACACCGAGTAGTCGAACGCATAGGAATGGCACTGCGACCACACCTGACCCGGCGCCAACTCCAGTCCGACCTCTAACGAGTCGAACAGCCGGGTGATGTTGCGGTGAGTGACCGCCACGCCCTTGGGCGTGCCAGTGGTGCCCGAGGTGTAAATGATGTGAGCGATGTCGTCGGCCGCCGGCATCGGTAGAGCTGTGCTGGGTTGCGCGTCAACGGCGGGGTCGTCGACATCGATGACCGCGACGTCGTGCCCGGCCAGCCGCTGGACCAACCCGCCGGTGCTCAGCGCCGCGATCGGCGCGGCATCGCCCAGCATGAATCGAATCCGCGCGTCGGGGTAGGCCGGATCGATCGGCAGATAGGCCGCCCCGGTCTTGAGCACCGCCAAAATCGCCACGACCGCCTCGGTGCTGCGTGAAAACAGCAGTGCCACAGACTGTCCCGGACCAACACCGTGGCCGACCAGCAGGTGCGCCAACCGGTTGGAGGCCGCATCGAGCTCGTGGTAGGTCAACGACACCTCGCCACAGCGCAGCGCCACCGCCTCCGGGGCGCGCACCACCTGCTCGGCGAACAACACCGGAACCGACACCGGCGCGCTGCCCGGCTCGGTCAACACCGCCCGGTGACCGACCTCATCGAGGCGGGCGTATTCCACGGCATCGAGCACATCGATCGACGACAACGAGCGCGCCGGATCGGCGGTGACCGCCGCCACCACCCGGGCCAGCCGCTCGATGAGCACCTCGATACTGGCCGCGTCGAACACATCGGTGCGGAACTCCACCGTCCCGCCGATCCCGGCGGGCTCACCGCCCTCACCCCAGCGCTCCCGCAGGAACACCACCAGATCCATACGGGCCGAATCGGTTTCGGCGGCCAACGGTGTGGCCTGCAGATCACCCAAGGCCAGCCCGGCCGTCGAGTTATCGTCGAGTCCGGGGAAGTTCTGCCAGGCCAACATCAGCTGGATCAGCGGGTGATGGGTACGCGACCGGGTCGGGTTGAGCCGATCCACCAGCACCTCGAACGGCACATCCTGATGCTCGAAGGCGGCCAGGCTCGACCGCCGCACCTGCGCCAGCAACTCCTCGAAAGTAGGATCGCCGGCCAGATCCACCCGCAGCACCAACGTGTTGACGAAGAACCCGACCAGATCGTCCAGGGCCGGGTCACGCCGCCCGGCGATCGGGAACCCAACCGCCACATCGGCGCTGGCACTCAACTGTGACAGCAGCACCGCAAACGCCGCCTGCATCACCATGAAACTGGTCGCGTTGTGCTCGCGGGCCACCCGTGCCACCTGCTGCTGCAGATCGACCGGCCAGTCGACCTCCACACTGGCGCCGCGGTAATCCGCCTCCGGCGGATAGGGCCGATCGGTGGGCAACACCAGGTACTCGGGCAACTCGGCCAGCACGTCCTGCCAGTAGGCCAGCTGCGCGGCGATCGGGCTGCCGGGATCGTCGAGATCACCGAACTGCTCGCGCTGCCACAGCGTGTAGTCGACATACTGCACCGCCAACGGCGCCCAATCCGGGGCCTGCCCCGCACACCGGCTGGCATAGGCCACACTCAGATCGCGCACCATCGGCGCGATCGACCAGCCATCCCCAGCGATATGGTGCACCACGGTCACCAGCACGTGCTCGTCTTCGCCGAGACGGAAAAGGGTGGCGCGCAAAGGGATCTCGGTTGTTAAATCGAAATTGTGGCGCACCACCGCGCCGACGGCTTGCGCCAACCGCTCTGCCGGCCAGGCGGCGGCATCCACAATTCGCCACCCGAAGTCGGCCTGCTCGGCGGGCAGCACCAGCTGTTGGGGTGCGCCCTGGGGCGCCGGGAACAGTGTGCGCAGGCTTTCATGGCGGTCCACCACATCGGCCAACGCCTGGCCCATTGCATCGACATCCAGCGCCCCGCTGATCCGAAACGCCGTCGGCATGTTGTAAGTCGCGATCTGGCCCTCGAACTGGTTGAGGAACCACATCCGGTTCTGGGCGAACGACAGTGGAATGACCGCGGGCCGCGGCACCGGCGCCAACGGGGCCCGCCGACCGGCCTGCTCGCCGATGCGTGGCGCCAACTGCGCCACCGAGGGGGCGTCGAACAACACCCGCACCGGGATATCGGCATCCAGACTGGTGTTGATCGCCGCGATCACCCGCATCGCCGACAGCGAATCGCCACCCAGCTCGAAAAACGAGTCATCGACCCCGACCCGCTCCACACCGAGCACCTGGGCGTAGATACCGGCCAAGATCTCCTCGGTGGGATTACTCGCAGCCCGGTAGGAATCGACATCGGAGTACTCCGGTGCCGGCAGCGCCCGCTTGTCGAGTTTGCCGTTGACCGTCAACGGCAACGCCTCGATGCCCACCACCGCCGCGGGCACCATATAGGCCGGCAGCCGCTCGGCCAGCCGCGCGCGCACCTGCACCGGATCCACCGCCCCGGTGACATAACCCACCAGACGCTTATCGCCGGGACGGTCCTCACGCGCGATCACCACCGCCTGCACCACCCCGGGCACCGCGCTCAACGCCGCCTGAACCTCACCCAACTCGATGCGATAGCCGCGGATCTTGACCTGCTCATCGGCACGCCCGACATAGCGCAGCTGCCCGTCAGCACCCCAGCACACCAGATCCCCGGTGCGATACATCCGTTGTCCTGGCGCCCCGAACGGGCACGCCACAAACCGCGTCGCGGACAACCCGCCGCGGCGCCAATACCCGGCCCCCAACCCCGAACCGGCCACATACAACTCACCGACCACCCCGACCGGCGCCGCCGCCAACCATTGATCCAGCACAAAAAAGCCCAGATGCGACAACGGCACCCCGATCGGGCTCACGCCAGCCTCGACATCGGCGTCGACGATCTCCCTGAACGAGGCATGCACCGTCGTCTCAGTGGTGCCATACAGGTTCAACAACCGCGGCAATTGCGGGTGATCGTGCAACCAGGTCCCCAACCGCCGCGGCTCGAGCGCCTCACCGGCGAACACCACACTGTCCAACGCCAACTGCGAACCCAGCTCCGGCTGCAACCCCTCAGCGGTCTGCAACGCATAAAACGCCGACGGGGTCTGACTCAACACCGAGACCCTCTCAGCGACCAGCAAGGACAAGAAGTCCGCCGGTGAACGGGTCGCCTCCTCAGGCACCACCACCAGCCGTCCACCACCGAGCAGCGCACCGAAGATCTCACACACCGAAACGTCAAAGGCATAGGAATGCCACTGCGACCACACCCCGCCACGGTCCACATCGGCATCCAACGAACCCAACAACTCGACCACGTTGGAATGGGTGATCGCCACCCCCTTGGGCACACCGGTCGTGCCCGAGGTGTAAATCAGATACGCAAGACCATCACCGGCCGGCGCCACCAACCCCGTCGCCGGATAAGTCTCGATGCGGGGGTCATCGACATCGATGACCAACAACTCATGCCCGTCCAGACGCGACTGAAGATCGGCGGTGGTGATCGCCACCATCGGCGCGGCATCGGCCACCATGAACCCGATCCGGGCCGCCGGCAACGCCGGATCGATCGGCAGATACGCCGCACCGGTCTTGAGCACCGCCAAGATCGCCACAATCGCCTCAGCCGAGCGCGACAACAACAGCGCCACCACATCACCGGGACCAACACCGTGACCGGCCAACACATGCGCCAACCGATTCGACGCCGCATCCAGCTCGCGATACGTCAACGAGCGACCTTGGAACGTCACCGCCGCCGCCTCCGGCGCCGCCGCGACCTGCCCACCGAACAACGCCGGAATCGACACCGCCATCCTGGCCGGCGCGGTCAACACCGCCCGATTGCCCCACCCCTGCAACACCGCCAGCTCACCAACATCAAGCACATCCACCGACGACACCAACCGCGCCGGATCAGCAGTCAACGCCACCAACACCCGCGCCAACCGCCCGATGAGCACCTCGATACTGGCCGCGTCGAACACATCGGTGCGGAACTCCACCGTCCCACCGATCCCCGCCGGCTCACCCGCAGCACTCCACCGCTCACCCAACGAGAACGTCAGATCTATCCGGGCCGACTGGGTGTCCCCCGCCAGCGGCGTGGCCTGCAGATCGCCCAAGGTCGACTCGACGACAGAGTCATCGGCCAGACCGGGAAGGTTCTGCCAGGACAGCATCACCTGGATCAGCGGGTGATGAGCCAGCGACCGGGTCGGGTTGAGCCGATCCACCAACACCTCGAACGGCACATCCTGATGCTCGAAGGCGGCCAGGCTCGACCGCCGCACCTGAGCCAGCAACTCCGTGACACTGGGATCACCGGCCAGATCCACCCGCAGCACCAACGTGTTGACGAAGAACCCGACCAGATCGTCCAGGGCCGGGTCGCGCCGCCCGGCGATCGCGATGCCCACCGGCACATCGGTGCTCGCGCTGATCTTGGACAGCAGCACCGCCAACGCCGCCTGCATCACCATGAAACTGGTCGCGTTGTGCTCGCGGGCCACCCGTGCCACCTGCTGGTGCAAGCCCGCCGGCCAGGCGACCTCCACACTGGCGCCGCGGTAATCGGCCTCCGGCGGATAGGGCCGATCGGTGGGCAACTGCAACTGCTCGGGCATCCCGGCCAGCGCCTGCTCCCAATAAGCCAACTGCGCCGCTATCGGGCTGCCGGCATCCTCGATACTCCCCAAATGCGCGCGCTGCCACAACGTGTAGTCGACATACTGCACCGCCAACGGCGCCCAATCCGGGGCCTGCCCCGCACACCGGCTGGCATACGCCACCCCCAGATCACGCACCAACGGAGCAATCGACCACCCGTCAGCGGCGATATGGTGCACCACGGTCACCAGCACGTGCTCGTCCTCAGCGACCCGGAAAAGCCGTGCCCGCAAGGGAATTTCGGTCGCCAAATCAAAGCAGTAGCGGACCGCCTCCTCGACGCCCGCGCGCAATTCGTCCATCGACCAGTCGCCGGCGTCGACGACCTGCCACCCGGGCTCGGCCTGCTCGGCGGGCAGCACCAGCTGTTGGGGTGTGCCCTGGGGCGCCGGGAACAGTGTGCGCAGGCTTTCATGGCGGTCCACCACATCGGCCAACGCTGCACCCAACGCCTCAGCATCAAGATTCCCGCTCAGCCGCAACGCCACCGCCATGTTGTAGACCGGCGACGGCCCATGCAGCTGGTCGAGGAACCACAACCGGTTCTGGGCGAACGACAGTGGAATGACCGCGGGCCGCGGCACCGGCGCCAACGGGGCCCGCCGACCGGCCTGCTCGCCGATGCGTGGCGCCAACTGCGCCACCGAGGGGGCGTCGAACAACACCCGCACCGGGATATCGGCATCCAGACTGGTGTTGATCGCCGCGATCACCCGCATCGCCGACAGCGAATCGCCACCCAGCTCGAAAAACGAGTCATCGACCCCGACCCGCTCCACACCGAGCACCTGGGCGTAGATACCGGCCAAGATCTCCTCGGTGGGATTACTCGCAGCCCGGTAGGAATCGACATCGGAGTACTCCGGTGCCGGCAGCGCCCGCTTGTCGAGTTTGCCGTTGACCGTCAACGGCAACGCCTCGATGCCCACCACCGCCGCGGGCACCATATAGGCCGGCAGCCGCTCGGCCAGCCGCGCGCGCACCTGCACCGGATCCACCGCCCCGGTGACATAACCCACCAGACGCTTATCGCCGGGACGGTCCTCACGCGCGATCACCACCGCCTGCACCACCCCGGGCACCGCGCTCAACGCCGCCTGAACCTCACCCAACTCGATGCGATAGCCGCGGATCTTGACCTGCTCATCGGCACGCCCGACATAGCGCAGCTGCCCGTCAGCACCCCAGCACACCAGATCCCCGGTGCGATACATTCGTTGTCCTGGCGCCCCGAACGGGCACGCCACAAACCGCGTCGCGGACAACCCGCCGCGGCGCCAATACCCGGCCCCCAACCCCGAACCGGCCACATACAACTCACCGACCACCCCGACCGGCGCCGCCGCCAACCATTGATCCAGCACAAAAAAGCCCAGATGCGACAACGGCACCCCGATCGGGCTCACGCCAGCCTCGACATCGGCGTCGACGATCTCCCTGAACGAGGCATGCACCGTCGTCTCAGTGGTGCCATACAGGTTCAACAACCGCGGCAATTGCGGGTGATCGTGCAACCAGGTCCCCAACCGCCGCGGCTCGAGCGCCTCACCGGCGAACACCACACTGTCCAACGCCAACTGCGAACCCAGCTCCGGCTGCAACCCCTCAGCGGTCTGCAACGCATAAAACGCCGACGGGGTCTGACTCAACACCGAGACCCTCTCAGCGACCAGCAAGGACAAGAAGTCCGCCGGTGAACGGGTCGCCTCCTCAGGCACCACCACCAGCCGTCCACCACCGAGCAGCGCACCGAAGATCTCACACACCGAAACGTCAAAGGCATAGGAATGCCACTGCGACCACACCCCGCCACGGTCCACATCGGCATCCAACGAACCCAACAACTCGACCACGTTGGAATGGGTGATCGCCACCCCCTTGGGCACACCGGTCGTGCCCGAGGTGTAAATCAGATACGCAAGACCATCACCGGCCGGCGCCACCAACCCCGTCGCCGGATAAGTCTCGATGCGGGGGTCATCGACATCGATGACCAACAACTCATGCCCGTCCAGACGCGACTGAAGATCGGCGGTGGTGATCGCCACCATCGGCGCGGCATCGGCCACCATGAACCCGATCCGGGCCGCCGGCAACGCCGGATCGATCGGCAGATACGCCGCACCGGTCTTGAGCACCGCCAAGATCGCCACAATCGCCTCAGCCGAGCGCGACAACAACAGCGCCACCACATCACCGGGACCAACACCGTGACCGGCCAACACATGCGCCAACCGATTCGACGCCGCATCCAGCTCGCGATACGTCAACGAGCGACCTTGGAACGTCACCGCCGCCGCCTCCGGCGCCGCCGCGACCTGCCCACCGAACAACGCCGGAATCGACACCGCCATCCTGGCCGGCGCGGTCAACACCGCCCGATTGCCCCACCCCTGCAACACCGCCAGCTCACCAACATCAAGCACATCCACCGACGACACCAACCGCGCCGGATCAGCAGTCAACGCCACCAACACCCGCGCCAACCGCCCGATGAGCACCTCGATACTGGCCGCGTCGAACACATCGGTGCGGAACTCCACCGTCCCACCGATCCCCGCCGGCTCACCCGCAGCACTCCACCGCTCACCCAACGAGAACGTCAGATCCATCCGGGCCGACTGGGTGTCCCCCGCCAGCGGCGCGGCCTGCACACCCGGCAAAGCCAACCGCGCGGCGGGGGAGTCTTGCCCGGTGAAGTTCTGCCAGGACAGCATCACCTGGATCAGCGGGTGATGAGCCAGCGACCGGGTCGGGTTGAGCCGATCCACCAACACCTCGAACGGCACATCCTGATGCTCGAAGGCGGCCAGGCTCGACCGCCGCACCTGAGCCAGCAACTCCGTGACACTGGGATCACCGGCCAGATCCACCCGCAGCACCAACGTGTTGACGAAGAACCCGACCAGATCGTCCAGAGCCGGGTCGCGCCGCCCGGCGATCGCGATGCCCACCGGCACATCGGTGCTCGCGCTGATCTTGGACAGCAGCACCGCCAACGCCGCCTGCATCACCATGAAACTGGTCGCGTTGTGCTCGCGGGCCACCCGTGCCACCTGCTGGTGCAAGCCCGCCGGCCAGGCGACCTCCACACTGGCGCCGCGGTAATCGGCCTCCGGCGGATAGGGCCGATCGGTGGGCAACTGCAACTGCTCGGGCATCCCGGCCAGCGCCTGCTCCCAATAAGCCAACTGCGCCGCTATCGGGCTGCCGGCATCCTCGATACTCCCCAAATGCGCGCGCTGCCACAACGTGTAGTCGACATACTGCACCGCCAACGGCGCCCAATCCGGGGCCTGCCCCGCACACCGGCTGGCATACGCCACCCCCACATCACGCACCAACGGAGCAATCGACCACCCGTCAGCGGCGATATGGTGCACCACGGCCACCAGCACATGCTCGTCCTCAGCGACCCGGAAAAGCCGTGCCCAAAAAGGAATTTCGGTCGCCAAGTGGAAACTGTGACGCACTGCGGTGCCAACGGCCTCGCTCAGCTGGTCTTCCGACCAGCCGCTGGCATCGACGATTTGCCAGCCGATGTCGGCCTGCTCGGCGGGCACCACCACCTGTTGGGGTATTCCGTCAACGGTCGCAAAAAGGGTGCGCAGGCTTTCGTGGCGGTCCACCACATCGGCCAAGGCTGCACCCAACGCCTCAGCATCAAGATTACCGCTCAGCCGCAAGGCCACCGCCATGTTGTAGACCGGCGACGGCCCATACAGCTGGTCGAGGAACCACAACCGGTTCTGTGCGAACGACAGCGGCACCTGCTCCGGACGCGGCATCACCTGCAACGGTGGATGCGCAGCCCCGCCGCGATGCCGGTGCAGATAGTCGGCGAGATCGGCCACAGTGGAGGCGTCGAACAGGTACCGCACCGGCACTTCCCGGCCCAACGCCAACTGCAGCCGCGCGCTGACCCGAGTGGCGATCAGAGAATCCCCGCCAAGAGCGAAGAAGTCGTCGTCGAGGCCGACCCGGTCCACGCCCAACACCTCGGCGAACACCTCGGCGACAGTCTTTTCGGTCGCCGTTTGCGGCGCCCGGAAGGCGCTGGCCGCGAACACCGGCTCAGGCAGGGCCTTGCGGTCGATCTTGCCCGAGGTAGTCATCGGGAACTCGTCGAGCACCACAATGTGGCTCGGCACCATGTAATCGGGCAACCACGCGCTCAACCGCTGGCGCACTGCACCGACTTTGGTGTTGGTCTGGGGGTCGTTGGCATAGCTGCTGCGCTGCCCACGCCCTGAGGCAGGCACATACACCCCGGTCAACGCCGGACCATGCTCGGCGACAGCAGCGGCGACGAACACCGCATCCAGGGTGCCGGGATCGGCGCCCCAGGTGACCGCGACGCGGTACCCGCCGGCTTCCCCGAGGCGATGCAATTGTTCGGGAACAACCGTCTCAGAGATCGCTGCGGCGTCGGCCTCCGCCTCCGCGACGGACCGCCCGGCGGCCAACCCGCGTTCGACTTGCACGTCGCTGATCACCCCGGCGCGCGGAATCTCGGTGACCCGCACCGCATCCGGACGCTGCGACCCCAGCCGGGCCTCCAGACCGTCCAGCCCCGCACAGTCGCTCCACACCCAACTGGGCACCGACGCCAGCGACCGCACCGCCGTTGGGGTCTTGTGGATGGTGACGTCGTAACGGTAGCGGTTCAGCTCATTGTCGGCCATGCCGCGTTTGACTTGGATGTCCAGTCCGGCCACCGACGGATGCTCATCGGCCCAGGTGCTGAAAAAGTCGGGTGCTAGCAGTAATTCGGGTTCGCCAAGCATTGCGCGCTGCACCCGCTGGCGAATCTCGGCGGCATCGTCGGTGGTGGTGTGTGCCAGCGCGACCGCGGTCTGGAATGCGCCCTGCAGGTTGTGGTTGCGGATGTCGCCGATAAACAGTGTTCCGCCCGGCGCCAGCAACTCGAAGGCGTTGTCGATGACATCGGCAAGGTACTCCGCGTTGGGGAAGTACTGGATGACCGAGTTGAGAATGATCGTGTCGAAGTAGCCCTGCGCCAGTACCTCGTTGTCGTGGGCGGGCTGGGCCAGCAGTTGCACCCGATCTCGCCACGGGATCTGCAAGTGCTCCAACGAGTTCGCGAGGGTCTCAATGACCACGGCCGACATGTCGGTACCGACATAGCGCTCACAGTGCGGGGCGATCTGTGACAACAGCAGTCCGGATCCTACGCCGATCTCCAACACTCGGCGTGGGTTAAGGGCTCTGATGCGATCCACGGTGGCCGAGCGCCACTGCTGCATCTGTTCGAGCGGGATCGGTTCATCGGTCAGGCTGCTGTTCCAGCCCCGAAAATCCGATCCGAACTCCGGTGTTTCGACCTCGGCGCCGTACAGCTCGTCATAGAGCTGTTGCCACTCCTCGACGATCTCGGCGTCGTGGTCGGCGGTGGTGGTGTGCTCGAGGGTGACGTACGCGATCAGATGAGCACCGGTGTCGCCGTGGTGCAACGCGACGGCGGCCTGAGTGACCTGCGGGCACGCCAGCAACGTGTTCTCGATCTCGCCGAGCTCGATGCGCTGCCCACGCAGCTTGATCTGGGTATCGGCGCGGCCCAGATAATCCAGGTTGCCGACCGGGGTCCAGCGCACCAGATCGCCGGTGCGATACATGCGCGCTCCCGGCCCCCCGTAGGGGTTGGGCACGAACCGCTCGGCGGTCAACTCCGTCCGACCCACATAACCGTGTCCCAGCGCCGGCCCCGCCAGATACAGCTCGCCCACGACCCCGACCGGGGCCGGGTTCAGCCGGGCGTCCAGGACCAGCGCAGACACCCCGGGGATCGGGGCGCCGATACCGATCGGCTGCCCTGCCACCAACCGCGCGCAAGTCACCCAGATCGTGGTCTCGCTAGGCCCGTAGCCGTTGAACATCCGCCGACCCGGTGCCCAGGCGGCCACCAACTCCGGCAGGCAGGCCTCACCGACGGCGATCAGCGTGCCGACCCCGTCGAGCCGGCTCTGGTCCAGCGTCGAGATCACCGTCGGGGTCAAGATGGCCGCATCGACCCGCTGATCCTGCAACAGTGCGGTCAACGCCTCCCCGGCATAGACGCCCGGCGGCGCCACCACCAACGCCGACCCCGAGCCCACCGCCAACAGCATCTCGCCGACCGACGCATCGAATGTCGGCGCAGCCACCATCAACACCCGCGCATCCGCGTTCAACCCGAACGTATCGCGTTGCGCCGCAGTCCAACCCAGCAGACCAGCGTGGCTCACCGTCACGCCCTTGGGCACACCGGTGGAGCCCGAGGTGAAGATCACATACGCGGTGTCGGCGACGCCCGACGGCACCAACCGGTCAGCATCGGTGATCGGATCGGCGCTGCGCCCAGACACGTCCAGACCGTCGATGCGCAACACCGCACGCTCTCCGGCTCCGGCCACCGTGTCGGCGCCACAGGTCAACACGCACACCGCACCCACCGCGTCCAACACCGCAGCGATGCGCTCCACGGGATGGGTGCGATCCACCGGCGCGTACACCCCGCCGGCTTTGACCACAGCCCACCAGGCCACGACCAGCTCCACGCTCCGATCTATCGCCACGCCCACCGCGCGCTCTGGACCCGCCCCGACCTCGATCAGCACCCGCGCCAACCGCGTCGACCACTGGTCCAGATCGCGGTACGACAGGATCCGGCCACCGTCGATGACCGCCACCGCATACGGATCGGCCGCCACCGCCGCGGACAACAACTGCGGGGCCATCCCCACCGGGGCGACCACACCAGCCCCCGACCAATTCGACAGCACCAGATCGCGCTCGCCGCGATCGAGCAATCCCACCTCGCCGACCATCACCGAGGCATCAGCCACCACCGCCTCGACGACGCGCCCGAACCAGGTGACCATCCGCTCGATGGTGGAGCGGTCGAACAGATCGGTGGAATACAACACCAGCCCCGCCGCCATCGGCGCGTTCGGGTCCTCAGTGGCTACCTCGCTCAGCTCGATATCGAGATCGAACTTCGCGGTGCGGGTGAACACCTGCACCGCCTCGACATCGAGTCCGTCGAGCGCCATGTCCGGATGCACATTGTTTTGGAACACCAACAACGCCTGAAACAGCGGATGATGCGCCGTCGAACGCACCGGGTTGAGTTGTTCGACCAACAACTCAAACGGCACATCCTGATTGCTGTAGGCATCCAACGCCTTACCGCGCACCAGTTCGAGCACCTCGCTGAACCGCTGCGCCGGGCTCAGCCCCACCCGCAGCACCCAGGTGTTGACGAAAAACCCGACCAGCTCATCGAGCGCCTGATCCATTCGCCCGGCGATCGGCGCACCCAACGCCACGTCATCGCCAGCCCCGGCCCGGTGCAACACCACCGCCATGACCGCCTGTAGCACCATCGAGGCCGTCGCGTTGTGCGCCGCGGCCACCTCCTTGACCCCCGCCCACAACGGCGGGTCGATACGCAACTCCACCGTGTCGCCGCGGTAACTGGGCACCGGCGGGCGCGCCCGATCCGCCGGCAGCGACACCACCTCGGGCAGACCGGCCAACTCATCGCGCCAATAGGCCAACTGCGCGGCGATCACACTGTCCGGGTCAGACTCGTCGCCCAGCCAATCCTGTTGCCACAGTGTGTAATCGGCGTACTGCACCGGCAACGGCGGCCAGTCGGGCACCTGGCCCCGCACCCGCGCCGCATACGCCTGACCCACATCCCGAATCATCGGCGCCAGTGACCACCCGTCAAAAGCGATGTGGTGGGCCACAATTCCGACCACATACTGCTGCGGGCCTACCGCATAGATCTGCGCTCGAATCGGGATCTCGGCCGACAGATCAAACCGATACCCTGCCAAGGCCGCCAACTCGCCGGCCATATCCTGCGCGGCCAGCGACACCACCGCCGGGCCGCCGCGCTGCCACATTCCCGGCTCAGCCGGCACCACCCTCTGGAAGGGCACACCGTCAATGTCGGGAAACACCGTGCGCAGCGACTCATGCCGGGCGATCACATCGTCGAGGGCCGCGCCGAGTGCCTCCACATCGAGCGGCCCGCTGATCCGGAAAGCGGTCGGCATGTTGTAGGTCGCCACCCCACCCTCGAACCGGTTGAGGAACCACATCCGGTTTTGGGCGAAGGACAAGGGAACCAACGCGGGCCGCTCAACGGGCACCAACGGCGCGCGTCGAGCCGCCTCGTCACCGATGCGGGGCGCCAACTGGGCCACCGTGGGCGCCTCGAACAAGGTGCGCACCGCGACGCCGGCGTCCAATGACTTGTTGATCGCGGCGATCACCCGCATCGCCGACAGCGAGTCCCCGCCCAGGTCGAAGAATGAGTCGTCGACCCCGACGCGGTCAAGCCCGAGCACCTGGGCGTAGATGCCGGCCAGGATCTCCTCGGTCGGAGTGCCCGGGGCCCGATACTCACCGGCGGTGTAATCGGGCGCCGGCAGGGCGCGGGCGTCCAATTTGCCGTTGGACGTCAACGGCAGCATGTCGAGCGCGACGATCGCCGTGGGAATCATGTGCGCGGGAAGCCGGTCGGCCAGCGCGGTGCGAACCTGCGCCGGGTCCGCGGTCCCAGTGATATAGCCGACCAGACGCTTATCGCCGGGACGGTCCTCACGGGCGATCACCGCCGCCTGCTCGACGCCCTCCAGCCCAGTTAGTGCGGTTTGGATCTCGCCCAGTTCGATGCGATAGCCGCGAATCTTGACTTGCTGATCGGTGCGGCCCACATAGCGCAGCTGCCCATCAGTGCCCCATCGCACCAGATCCCCGGTGCGATACATCCGTTGTCCTGGCGCCCCGAACGGGCAAGCCACAAATCGCGACCCAGTCAACCCCGCCCGACGCACATAGCCGACCCCGACCCCCGCACCGGCCACATACAACTCACCGATTACACCGGCGGGGACCGGCCGCATCGACGCGTCCAGCACAAACAATGCTGCCCCCGACGCCGGCGCACCGATCGGCACCACTCCCGACCCCGCTGTCAGCGGCGCACTCATCGCCGCATACACCGTGGTCTCAGTCGGGCCATAGGCGTTGACCATCACCCGCCCGGACGCCCACCGATCCATCACCTCAACCGGACAGGCCTCACCGCCCACCAGCAACGCCGTCGATTCCAAGCCGTCCTGCGAGAGAACCCCCACCGCAGACGGCGTTTGGGTCAGCACGCTGACCTTTTCACCGACGAGGATGGCGTGGAAGTCGTCCGGAGAGGCGGTCACCTCCTCGGGCACCACCACCAGTCGTCCACCATGCAGCAGCGCACCCCACATCTCCCACACGGAGAAGTCGAAGGCATAGGAATGGCACTGCGTCCAGACCTGCCCCTCCGGCAAGCCCGCATCCAACGAATCCAGCTGCTGGGTCACGTTGCGGTGGGTGACGGCCACCCCCTTGGGGGCACCGGTGGTTCCCGAGGTGTAGATGACGTAAGCGATGTCGTCAGGAGCCGGCCCAGGCAACCCTGTGCCCGGTTGCGTGTCGACAGCGGGGTCATCGACGTCGATGATCAGCAGGTCGCGTCCACGGAACTGATCAACCAGACCGCCGGTTGTGACCGCTGCCATCGGCGCTGCGTCGTCGAGCATGAATCCGATCCGGGCCGCCGGAAAAACCGGGTCGATCGGGAGATAGGACGCTCCGGCCTTGAGCACCGCCAAGATCGCCACGACCGCCTCAGCAGACCGCGAAAACAGCAGCGCAACAGACTGTCCCGGACCAACACCGTGGCCGGCCAACAGGTGTGCCAACCGGTTCGACGCCTCATCGAGCTCGCGATAGGTCAACGACACCTCACCGCAGCGGATCGCGACACCCTCCGGAGCGCGCGTCACCTGCTCCGCAAACAACGCCGGAATCGACACCGCAACCGAGGGCTGGCTCAACACCGCCCGGTGCCCCCACTCGTCCAAGCGGGCGTACTCGTCGGCATCCAGCAGATCGATCGACGACAACCGCCGCCCAGTCTCAGCGGTCATGAGTGCCGTCCGGCATCGGCGGTCATGGCCACCAACACCCTCCGGAATCGGTCGATCAGCCCCTCAATGCTTTCCGCATCGAACACATCGGTGCGAAACTCCACAACTCCTCCAATTCCGGCGCGCTCACCGGCGTCGGTCCAGCGTTCCCCCAAAGAAAAGACCAAATCCATGCGAGCAGTCTGGCTGCCCACCGGCAGCGTCGTGACCTGCAGATCACCCAAAGACAGCCTGGACGCCGATCCGCTGTCCAACCCGGGAAGGTTCTGCCATGCGAGCATCACCTGGATCAGCGGGTGATGCGTCAGGGACCTGGTCGGGTTGAGACGGTCCACAAGCATCTCGAACGGCACATCCTGATGCTCGAAGGCAGCCAGACTGCGCTGGCGCACCTGGGCTAGCAACTCGTCGACGGTGGGATCCCCGGCCAGGTCCAACCGCAGCACCAAAGTGTTGACGAAGAACCCGATCAACTCATCGAGTGCGGGGTCGCGACGCCCGGCGATCGGGAACCCGATCGCCACATCGGGGCTGGCGCTGATCCTGGACAGCAGTACCGCCAACGCCGCCTGCAAAACCATGAAACTGGTCGCATTGTGCTCGCGAGCCGCGGCATCCACCCGCTCCTGCAGTTCGGCCGGCCAGTCGACCTCCACCATGCCGCCGCGGTAATCGGCGACCGGCGGGTAGGGCCGATCGGTGGGCAGATCCAGGTGCTCTGGCATGCCTGACAGGGCCTGCTCCCAATAGGCCAGCTGCGCAGAGATGCGGCTGTCGACATCATCGGGCTCACCCAGTTGCTCGCGCTGCCACAGCGTGTAATCGACATACTGCACCGGCAACGGCGCCCAATCCGGGGCCTGCCCCGCACACCGGCTGGCATAGGCTGCATCCAGATCGCGCGTCAGTGGGGTGATCGACCAACCATCAGCGGCGATATGGTGTGCGACGATAACCAGCAGGTGCTGATCCTCAGCGATACGGAAAAGCCTTGCCCGCAAAGGGATCTCGGTCGCCAGATCAAACGGATGACACGTCACCGCGTCGACGGCCTCATCCACACGGTCTGCGGACCACCCAACCGCATCGACAACCTGCCAACCGAAATCGGCCCGCTCGGCGGGGATTACGAGTTGTTGGGGTATCCCCTCGGGTGCCACAAACAACGTGCGGAGGGTCTCATGGCGACCCACGACATCGGCCAGCGCCGCCCCCAACGCATCAGCGTCAAGCCGCCCATCAAGCCGCATCGCGGCTGCGATGTGATAGATCGACGTGGGTCCCTGTAACTGGTCCACGAACCACAACCGCTGCTGGGCGAACGACAACGGAACCACCGCGGGCCGCTCAACGGCCACCAACGGCGCACGCCGTCCCGCCTGCTCGCTGACGCAGGGCGCCAACTCGGCCACCGTGGGCGCCTCGAACAAGACGCGCACCGAAACCTCGGCGCTCAGGCTCGCATTGATCTCGGCGATCACCCGCATAGCCGACAGCGAATCCCCACCCAGATCGAAGAACGAGTCGTCGACACCAACCCGCTCGAGCCCCAGGACCCGGGCGTAGATGCCGGCCAGGATCTCCTCCACAGCGTCGGCCGGGGCCCGGTAGTCACCAGCGGTGTATTCCGGTGCGGGCAGAGCCCGCTTGTCCAGTTTGCCGTTGACCGTCAACGGCAACGCGTCGATCACCACGACCGCCGCGGGCACCATATAGGCCGGCAGCCGCTCGGCCAGCCGCGCGCGCACTTCGGCGGGTTCGGCTGCGCCGGTGATATAACCCACCAAGCGCTTGTCGCCTGGGCGGTCCTCAGTCGCGATCACCACCGCTTGCTCCACGCCGTCGACTGCGGCGAGCGCCGCCTGGATCTCGCCCAGTTCGATGCGATACCCACGGATCTTGACCTGCTCATCGGTGCGCCCCAGGTACTGCAACTGTCCGTCAGCGCTCCATCGCACCAGGTCCCCGGTGCGATACATCCTTGCCCCCGCACCTCCGAACGGACACGCCACAAACCGCGACGCGGTCAGCCCGGCCCGGCGTATATAACCCAGCCCGACGCCGGTACCGGCCACATACAACTCACCGACGACTCCGACCGGCACCGCACGCAGCCAGCCATCGAGCACGAACAACGCCGCCTCCGACACCGGCGCACCAATCGGTGTCACACCGGAGTTCGGCGTCAACGGCGCACTCATCGCCGCATACACCGTCGTCTCGGTCGGGCCATAGGCATTGACCATCGTCCGCCCCGGAGCCCAGCGGTCCACCAGCTCAACGGGACAGGCCTCACCACCCACTATCAACGCCATCGACGCCAACCCCTCCGGGGAGAGCGCCCCGACTGCCGACGGGGTTCGGGTCAGCACACTGACCTGCTCCTCAACCAGCAAATCGTGGAAATCCTCCGGAGAGCCCGCCACCTCTTCGGGCACCACCACAAGCCGCCCCCCAAGCAGCAGCGCGCCGCAGATCTCCCACACCGACATGTCAAACACATATGAGTGACACTGCGACCAGACCTGCCCGGCGGCCAGGCCAATACCCAGCGAGTCAAGATGCTGGGCCAGATTATGGTGGGTGATGCCCACCCCCTTGGGCACACCCGTGGTGCCCGAGGTGTAAATCAGATAGGCGATATCGTCGGCCGCCGGCACCGGCAATCCGGTGTGCGGCTGCAACTCCACAGCGGGATCATCGACATCGATCACCAACAGGTCGTGTCCGTTGAACCGGTCAACGAACCCCGCGGTGGTGACCGCGGCGATCGGTCCGGCATCAGCGAGCATGAATTCGATCCGGGCTTCCGGGAAAAGCGGGTCGATCGGCAGATAGGCCGCCCCGGTCTTCAACACCGCCAAGATAGCTACGATCGCATCAGCAGATCGCGGAAACAGCAGCGCCACACAATCACCCGGGGCCGCCCCATGGCGGGCCAACAGATGCGCCAACCGGTTCGACGCCTCATCCAAGTCGCGGTAGGTCATCGAGCGGTCTCCGAAGGTCAACGCCACCGCCTCCGGGGTTCGCGTCACCTGCGCGGCGAACAACACCGGAATCGACACCGAAGCGTTCACCGGCTCGGTCAACAGCGCACGGTGACCGATCTCATCCAGACGGGCGTACTCACCGGCATCGAGCACATCGATGGACGACAGCCGCCGGGTCGGATCAGCGGTGAGCGCCACCACCACCCGCTCCCACCGCTGGATCAGCACCTCGATGCTGGCCGCGTCGAACACATCGGTGCGGAACTCCACCGTGCCGCCGATCCCCGCCGGCTCCCCGGCCGCACTCCACCGCTCAGCCAGAGAGAACGTCAGATCCATTCGGGCAGCCTGGATTTCCGCTGGCAACTGGGTCACTTGCACGTCACCCAGAGTCAGCCCGGCGGCGGGATCGCTGCTGCGCCAGGGCAGGTTCTGCCAGGCCAGCATCACCTGGACCAGCGGGTGATGGGTACGGGAGCGGGTCGGGTTGAGCCGATCCACCAGCACCTCGAACGGCACATCCTGATGCTCGAAAGCGACCAAACCGCGCTGGCGCACCTGGGCCAACAGCTCGGCGACGGTCGGGTCTCCGGCGAGATCCATCCGCAGCACCAACGTGTTGACGAAGAATCCGACCAACGAGTCCAGGGCGGGGTCCCCGCGTCCAGCGCTGGCGATCCCTACCGGCACGTCAGTGCTCCCGCTGACCTTGGACAACAGCACCGCCAACGCCGTCTGCATCACCATGAAACTGGTCGCGTTGTGGTCGCGAGCCAGCCGATCCACCCGTGCCTGCAACTCGGCCGACCACTGCACCTCTACACTGGCGCCGCGGAAATCGGCCTCCGGGGGATAGGGTCGATCGGTAGGCAACTGCAGCCAATCGGGCATCCCGGCCAGCGCCTGCTCCCAGTAGGCCAGCTGCACCGCGAACGGGGTGTCGGCATCGGCCGGATCACCCAGGTACCGGCGCTGCCACAGTGTGTAATCGACATACTGCACCGGCAACGGCGCCCAATCCGGGGCCTGCCCCGCGCACCGACTGGCATAGGCCGCGCCCAGGTCGGCAACCAGCGGGGTGATCGACCAGCCATCAGCGGCGATATGGTGCACCACCGCCACCAGCACGTGCTCGTCCTCGGCGACGCGGAAAAGCTTTGCTCGCAAAGGAATTTCGCTCGCCAGATCAAACGGCTGACGTGCCACCGCACCAATGGCTTCCTCCATCCGGCCCGCAGACCAGCCGGTGGCATCGACCACCTGCCAATCGAATTCGGCCCGCTCGATCGGCACCACCACCTGCTGCGGCACCCCTTCTGAGGCCACAAACAGTGTGCGCAGGCTCTCATGGCGGCCCACCACATCGGCCAGCGCCACCCCCAACGCGTCGGCGTGAAGGCGGCCGGCGAGCCGCAACGCGACCGCCATGTTGTAAAGAGCTGAGGGTCCCTGCATCTGGTCGATGAACCACAACCGCTGCTGGGCGAACGCCAACGGCACCCGCTCCGAGCGCGGCATCACCTCCAACGGCGGGCGCGCAGCACCGCCGCGATTTCGCTGCAGACGATCGGCGAGATCCCCGACGGTGGACGCGTCGAACAGGTATCGCACAGGCACTTCTCTGCCCAACGCCGCCTGCAGCCGCGCACTCACCCGGATGGCGATCAGAGAATCGCCCCCCAGCGCGAAGAAATCGTCATCAAGCCCGACCTGATCGAGCCCGAGAACCTCGACGAACACCCCGGCAACGACTTTTTCGGTGTCGGTCTGCGGCGCCCGGAACGGTGTGGCGGCAAACACCGGTGCAGGCAGGGACTTCCGGTCGATCTTGCCCGAGGAAGTCAACGGGAACTCATCGAGCACCAGGATCTGCGTCGGCACCATGTACTCGGGCAACCGCGTGCTCAGATGCTGGCGCACCACACTGATTTTCGCGTTGGTGCGGGGGTCGTTGGCGTGCGTGCTGCGATGGTGAGCGCCGGCGGGAGACACATAGAGATCGGTCAGCGCAGGGGAGTTCCCGGCATCGGCGGGGGTGATGAACACTGCGTCCAGCGTGCCGGGTTGAGCGCCCCAGGTGACCGCGACGTCGTATCCGGTGGCCTCACCGAGGTGATGCAACTGTTCGGGGATAACGCTCTCGGAGCCCGCGTCGACTTTAGCCAATGCCTCGCCAACGGAGAGCCCGGCGGCCAGCGCCTGCTCGACCTGCACATCGGCAATCAGCCCGGTGCGCGGGATCTCGCTGATGCGGACAGCGGAGGGACGTTGCGACGTCAACTCGTCCTTCAGCCCAGCGAGCCCGGCGCAATCGATCCACGGCCAGGTGGGAAGGCCGGCGAGTGAGCGAACCGTGGCTGGAGACTTATGAATGGTGACGTCGTAGCGGTAGCGGGTCAGTTCATTGTCGGCCACTCCGCGTTTTACTTCGATGCCCAGTCCGGCCACCGACGGCTCGTCGGCGGCCCAGGTGGTGAAAAACTCTGGCGCCAGCAGTAATTCGGGCTCACCGAGCATCGCGCGCTGGACGCGTTGGCGGATTTCGGCGGCATCGGTACCCGAGGTACGCGCCAGCGCGATGGCGGTCTGGAAAGCACCCTGCAGGTGGTGGTTACGCACATCGCCGATGAACAGCGAGCCATTGGGGGCCAGCAACCGCATCGCGACTGCCATTACGTCGCGCAGGTAGCTCGCGCCGGGGAAGTACTGGACCACCGAGTTGAGCAGGACCACATCGAAATGGCCCTCGGGCAAGCCATCGGCCACATGGGCGGGCTGGGTCCGCAACCGCACCCGGTCTCCCCACGGCTGACCAGCGACCGCGGCCTGCAGTGCTTGGATCGTCGGCGCGGAAAAGTCGGTCGCCCAATACTCGACACAGGCCGGGCAGAGCTGTGACAACACCAAGCCAGACCCCGCGCCGATCTCCAATACCCGCCGTGGTGCCAGCGCCAGGATCCGTTCCACGGTGGCCGACCGCCACTCCTCCATCTGCTCGAGCGGAATGGGCTCATCGGTGTAGCTGCTGTTCCAGCCGCGGAAATCCATGTCGAACCCCGGCACTTCGACGTCTGCGTCGTAGAGCTCGTCGTAAATGTGTTGCCACTGATCGACGATCTCGGCGTCATGGTCCGCGCTGTTGGTTTGCTCCAACGCCACATAGGCGACGAGATGATCAGCGCCGGTGTCGCTGTGATGCACCGCAGCCGCAGCCTGGATGACCTGCGGGCAAGCCAGCAAGGTGTTCTCGATCTCGCCCAGTTCGATGCGCTGTCCACGCAGCTTGATCTGGGCGTCCGCTCGACCCAGGTAATCCAGGGTGCCCGCCGCGGTCCAGCGCACCAGATCCCCGCTGCGATACATGCGGGCGCCGACGTCGCCGTAGGGGTTGGCGACGAACCGCTCGGCGGTCAGGCCCGCGCGACCCACGTAGCCGTGCGCCACCGCTGGCCCGCCCAGATACAACTCACCCACCACACCGACCGGCACCGGGCACAGTCGCGCGTCCAATACGAGCGCACACACTCCAGTGATGGGGGCGCCGATGTCCACCGGCCGATCCGCCGACATCGCACTGCAGGTGGCCCATATCGTGGCCTCGGTCGGTCCGTAGGCATTGAACATCGCCCGGCCCGGGGCCCAGGCAGCGACCAGTTGGTCCGGACAGGCTTCGCCTCCGGTGATCAGCGTCGTCAGCCCGGCGAGCCGGGTCCGATCCAGCGATGCCAGCACCGTAGGGGTGAGAAGCGCCGCAGTGACATGCTGATCGTGCAGCACCGCGGTCAACGCCTCGCCGGCATAAGCATCGGCGCCCGCGACCACCAACGCCGCCCCCGAGGCCACTGCCAACAGCCATTCGAAGACCGACGCGTCGAAGGTCGGCGCGGCCACCATCAGCACTCGCGCATCGGAGCCCAATCCGTACTTCTCACGGTGTGCCGCGGCCACGCCCAACAGACCGGCGTGGCTGACCGCCACCCCCTTCGGCACTCCGGTGGACCCAGAGGTGAAGATCACGTAGGCGGTGGTGTTCACCTCAAGCGGCGCGAGCCGCTCGGCATCGGTGATTGGATCGGCCCGGCGCCCCGACACATCCAGCGCATCGACGCGCAGAACGGGACGCCCGCCGGTCGCGGCCACCGTCTCGACGCCACAGGACAGCACACACACGGCACCCACCGTGTCCAACACCGCCGCGATGCGGTCTACCGGATGGGTGCGGTCCACCGGCACGTAGATCCCACCGGCCTTGGCCACCGCCCACCAGGCGACCACCAACTCCATGCACCGATCCATCGCCACGCCCACCGCGCGCTCCGGACCGACCCCGGCCTCGATCAACACCCGCGCCAACCGCGTCGACCACTCGTCGAGCTCGCGATACGACACAGTTCGCGCGCCATCGGTCACCGCCACGGCATCCGGGTCGGCGGCCACCGCCGCAGCCAACAGTTCGGGGGAGACTCCCACAGCCGCGGCCTTCCCGGCACCCGACCAGCGGGACAACACCAGATCACGCTCGTCGCGATCCAGCAACGTCACTTCGCCGATCACCACCGAGTCATCGGCCACCACCGCATCGATGACCCGCCTGAACCAGCCAACCAACCGCTCGATGGTGGACCGGTCGAACAGATCCGTGGCGTAGGAAACCAATCCCGCGGCCATCGGCGCAGCCCCGTCGTCGGTGGCCATCTCCCTCAGCTCGAACGGTGCGGTCGAGTCCCCGCTGGGCATTTCCCGCAGCTCGAACTCCAGGTCCCACTTGGCAGTGCGGGTGTCCACCGACAACGGCACGACGCTGACCCCGTCGAACGCAATTTCGGGACGCACGTTGTTCTGGAAGGCCGTGGCCACCTGGAAGAGCGGATGGTGCGACGTGGAACGCACTGGGTTGAGTTGCTCGACCAACAACTCGAACGGCACATCTTGGTTGCTGTAGGCATCCAGCGCCTTCTGCCGCACCTGCTCAAGAACGTCGGTGAATCGTTGCGCCGAGTTCACCCCCACCCGCAGCACCCAGGTGTTGACGAAAAACCCGACCAACTCGTCGAGGGCGGCATCCCAGCGCCCCGCGATCGGGGTGCCCATGGCGACGTCCTCACCGACTCCGGCGCGGTGCAACACCACCGCCACCACGGCCTGCACCACCATCGAGGGCGTCGCGTTGTGCGCCGCCGCCAACGCCTTGACCCCCGCCCACACGTGCGAGTCGATGCGAAGCTCCACCGCGTCACCGCGGTAACTGGGCACGGGCGGACGTGGTCGATCCGTCGGCAGTGACACCACCTCGGGCAAGTGGGCCAAGTTCTGGCGCCAGTAGGCCAACTGCGCGGCGATCACACTGTCGGTATCAGACTCGTCACCCAACCAACCCTGCTGCCACAGTGTGTAATCGGCGTACTGCACCGGCAGCGGCGCCCACCCC